>SYKE01000036.1 GCA_005798285.1 Actinomycetota bacterium | reverse complement strand
GCTTCGAGGGGTGTGCCTGAACATCCTGGCAACGGTGGACTGTAGGGGAGCGGCAGATGCGAGGACCGAGCTCGCGGCCAATCCTCGGAGGGCTCTGAGGCTGATCGGGGTCTGATTCCCGACAATCGAATCACCGTGGGAGGGGCGGGGAAGACACGGCTTGCGCTGCGCGCCGGCGAGCTCTCGGCCCCGGGCTTTCAGGATGGCGTGTGGTGGGTAGATCTCGCTCCGCTGCCGGCGGGAGAGCCCGTGCTCGGAGCCGTGGCCGCCGCTCTGGGGATCGAGCGGATCGGAGATCGGGATCTTCGAGACGACCTGGATGAGTGGGCCCAGGGCCACGAAGCTCTGATCGTACTCGACAATTGCGAGCACGTGATCGAGCAAGCTGCCGCCGAGGCCCGACGATTGCTCGAAATGGGTCCGGCGCTGAAACTGTTCACCACCAGTCGCGAGCCGCTGCGGGTGCCCGGCGAGCGCCGGATGTCCGTGCCGCCGCTGGAGTTGCCTCCTGCACTGTCCGAGGGGGAGCGCGAGCCGGGTCTGGATTGGGTGCTTCGGTTTTCGGCTGCGAGGCTGTTTCAGGATCGGGCCGCCGACCTGGGAACTCCCGTGGACGATCGGCCCGGCGCGGCGGCGGCCCTGATCCGGGTCTGCCGCACCCTCGACGGGATGCCGCTATTCCTGGAGTTGGCGGCCTCGCGGATGCGCGCCCTTTCGATTGAGCAGATTGACGCCCGGCTGAGCGATCGGTTCCGGCTTCTCTCACAGGGAGCCCGGACCGCCGCGCCGCGTCACCGCAACCTCGCGGCCGCGTTGGATTGGAGCCATGAACTGCTTCAGCCGGAGCATCAGGAACTCTTCCGACGGCTGGGCGTCTTCGCAGGTGGGTTCACACTCACCGCAGTGGAGCGCATGTGGCAATTGGGTCGCGGGGACGACATCGATCTGATGGAGGGTCTGCAGGCGCTCACGGAGAGTTCGATGCTCAGGTGCGACCGTTCCGATGAAGAACCCCGATACGGGATGCTGGAGACGTTGCGTGTCTACGCCCTGGGTCGGCTCAAGGAAGCTGGCGAGTCGGACAACTGGCGCTCCGCCCACGCGGGATGGGCGTGCGAGGAGGCGGAGTTGTGGGGGCGCCGGCTCGATACCAGTTCCTCCGCCACCTGTGCCGATCGCGCCATGCGCGAGATGGATAACTTTCGCGCTGCCCTGGTGTATTGCTGCATCGAAGCCATCCTTCCCGAAGTGGCGCACCGACTCGCGCAGGCGTGCAGTCGCATGTGGCGGATGCGGGGCAACCTGTTGGAGGCGCGCGTCTGGATGGACCGCGTTCTCAAACTGCGGCAGGTGCGCCGGGAAGTGCTGGGAGATTCCCTGGTTCGTGCCGGCATTCTGGGTTGGCTTCAGGGGGATTGGGCCTATTCCCGTGGCTGCTACGAAGAGTGCCTTGAGATTCGCAGGGAAAGAGGAGACCTTGCCGGCGCCGCGAGCGCGTTGAACAACCTGGCGATCCTGGCCTCCGAACAGGGAGACCTGGAAGCCGCCGAGGAGCGCTATCTGCAGAGTCTCGCGCTCTACCGGTCGCTGGAACGCCTGGACTCTGTGGTGGCCGTGCTTACAAACCTCGGATCGCTGGCAAGCCGGCAGGGCCGCTTTGCGCTGGCAATTCAACATCTTCAAGAGAGTCTGCGACTGCAGTCAACCGGAGGGCCCGTGTCGGCTCGGGCAACGACCTTGACAAACCTGGCCGGCGTACACCTGGGGATGGGTGATCTCGTCGCTGCGGAGGGTCGGTACGTGGAGAGTTTGGTTTTGCTCCGCGAACTGGGAGAGCGGCGCTCGATCGGGCTCTCGCTCGATGGCCTGGGGCAGGTGGCGCAGCATCGCGGGGATCTCGTGCGGGCCGCCCGGTGTTACCTGATGGCCGTGCGTCTTACCCGAAGTGTCGGGGCCGTGCTCCCTCCGGAGGATGCCGAGCGGATCGAACGAGATCTCAGTCTCCTTCGCCGCGAGATGGGGGATGTGCTCTACGGAAGGTGTGACGCCGAAGTATATGGGGTCGATTACTCCGAACTGGCAGCCTGGCTCGATCGACTCATGGATATCGGCGACTTGCGGGAGGAACTCCTCACGCCGGCTCGAATGTAAGGCCGGAGGCAATCCTTTGAGCAGCGATCAGACGACAGGGGCCGAGAGCCCAACTTCCGGTTCCGGTACTGAGTTATCCGGGTCGGGTTCCGATGCGGGTGGGCAGACGGAAAGCACGGGTTTTGGCCTGGGGCACATTCCAACCGAGAGCGAATCTCCGGACGGCGGCACCAGCACCGACGGGGGGCAGACGACGACATCCTAGAGACGATGTGAAAGGGGATGGTGTGGAGATGATCGATCGAGAGGGTGGGTCCGGCGGCAGTTCGACAGACCCTCCCATCAGTCGTCGCGCGGTTCTGATCGCCATCCCGGCTGTGGTTGCACTGGCCACTGGCGCCCGGTCCGGCAGCATTGGCTTCGGACACATCCCGACCGAGATCAAGGTTCCTCCGCTCGTGGAAGCGAACGGCGTTGCTCCCCAGGACTCGTTCGAGGTGCGAGTTCGGGTGGAAGAAGCCGACGACGTCGACGACGGGTTCATTCCACTGGAGTACGCCTGGAGCCCGGTTGGCACTACAGTGATGATAGCCGCGCCGGCGCCGTCGGAGCAACTTGCGATCCTTACAGGCTCATTGTGGACAGAGCCCGTTACCCTTTACGTGCCGGATAACCCCGATAACTACGGGTACTTCGTCATTACGGCGTACCCGACGGTATCGAACCCACCTCCACCCCTGAGAAAGGTGCTTCAACGGCGCGGCGCCTAGAAAGGGGATCCATTCTGGGCGCCGAAAGGTGGAAGTGTTGGAACGGGTAGCGCTCCCAAAGTGAAACACTCGCGTCCATTGCCAATGGGACGAGTTCGAGTATGACATCTCGATGTGATGCGAGCGCTCAAACGCTCTGAGGACACTCCCAAATGGGCAATCGTCCTGGATCCTTCAAGCCCTCTCGTAGATGGAGACTTCTCAGGATGGAAGTTCGAGGATGATGAGCACTCGTTCGATGACGGGTCACGAGGGGACGCTGGGTCGGCGGTCTCGAAGGCGGTTCCTCTTTGCGGCGCCGCTTTTGTGTATACGCGGTGTGTCTGCCAGTGTTCGAGGCAAGATCGGTTTCGGGCACATCCCCACGGACTTCGTCTGGCCGGACGGCCAGGCGCCGGCCGAGGTGTCGCAGGGCGAGTTGCTCGTCTTTCAGGTTCAGGCGCAAGATGGGGATATTGAGGCCGGCGTCATCATCGTGGAAGCTTCGGATGGCGACACGGCCGCGTTCCAGGCAGAGGCCAGTTTCAAGGAAAACTTCACGGCTCCCATCGAAGCAGGGGCGATGCTCTCAGGATTCTTCCGGATTACTGTGCCAACGACCATGAAGAAGCACTTCAGGCTGAAGGCGAAGGCCACAGCTCCAGGGGGCAAAGACTTGAAGCTGTCACTCAAGATTCGGGGAAACTGAGTACAGCCTGCAAAGGCAGAGATTGCGGATCGGCCGCGTGAACAGAATCGGGGTACGTCGGGATGGATGAAATCCCCGAGGAGATCATGCGGCTCTTCTACCAGAAGAGTCCGGCGCAGAAGCAGGGCCTGCGGGAGCGCCTGAAGCGCGCAAAGGATCCGGATTATTGGAAGAGCCTGTGTCCGGATCTCCACGTCGGGGAACTCCTGGAAGGGTCGGGCGAGGCGATGCCGCGTCTCGACGAGGAACTGGATGACGCCGCCGAGACGATGCTTCGCACCGGCTATTTCCACTTCCCCCCGACGGTGTCGCTGGAGTTGTGCGGCCGGCTCCGTGCGGGAGTGGATCGACTAAGGGAAGCGGGATGGCCGGCGGGCTTCCTCTGGGTGTACGACGAGTGCTGGCAACTAAGCCGTCTGCCGTCGGTGAAGGGACTGCTGCAGAGACACCTGGGAGAGGGATATCGCTCTATCTCCAACCTCTGGGCCTACTACGTCCGGCCGGAGCGTGGCGCTCATGGATGGAAGCCCCATGCGGATGGGGGCCTGCATTCGCATCATCGTGTCAATGTCTGGATCCCGCTGGCTCCCTCAACCCTGGACAACGGCTGTATGTACATTGTGCCGCGAGACCTGTCTCCGGCGGGTTTTGTGGAGCAACTCGTGTCCGGCGGCCCGGCCGACTTTGATGTCTGGTACGAGGCCCTGGCGACCTCTCGTGCGCTCCCCGCTGAACCCGGAGAGATCCTGGGTTGGGACTTCGACGTGATCCACTGGGGAGCGGTTTGCCAGGGTGCTTCCGAGCCGAGAGTGAGTATCGCGATGGAATTCATCGGAGCCGAGGAGGCTCCCATCGAGGACGAGCTACCTCTTCTTCCCGCGGAGGGGGCGCTTCCGGACTGGAAGACCAGAATACTCTGCATTTCCAAGGCCATCGAATCCTATAGCCGATTCGAGCCGGACTTGCTTCCACACGAGACGCTGGCGAACCGCCTCCATGCCTGGAGCCTGAAGCCCGGTCGCTCGAGCGCCCGCTGAAGAGGCTTCGCACTCCGCTTCGTGGAACTTGCACTTGCGCCGCGTCAATGGGACTCAATCCCACGAGAAGGTGAACGGCGGGGAAGGCTTGCAGCGTGTCCGAAGTCGGTTCCATCCCCATTGTCGATACCCACCAGCATCTCTGGGACCTGGATCGATTCCGCCTGCCCTGGCTTGCCGGGGCGCCCCGTTTGAATCGAAGCTATCTCATCAAGGACTACGATGAGGCGGTCCGCGGCTTGAACGTTGTGAAGTCCATCTATATGGAGGTCGATGTCGAGCCGGCCCAGTACGCCGACGAAGCCGCGTACGTGTCCGGCGTGTGCGCAGAACGAAAGAGCACGATGGTCGCCGCCGTCATCTCCGGCCGGCCGGCTTCCGCGGAGTTTGAGGGCTACATCCGACCCCTCGCCCGCAACCGGAACATCAAGGGTCTCCGGCAAGTTCTCCACGGCTCCACGCCGGCGGGCTATTGCGTCCGAACAGAGTTCGTTCGGGGAATCCGGCTGTTGGGAGAGCTGGGTCTATCGTTCGATCTGTGCATGCGGGGCGGGGAGTTGATGGACGGTGCTCGCCTCGTGGATGCATGTCCCGGCACGCGGTTTATCCTGGACCACTGCGGAAACCCGGATGTCCGGAATCCGGCTCCGGGCTGGAAAGAAGGGATCCAGGCGCTGTCGCAGCGACCGAACGTCATCTGCAAGATATCGGGAATCGTCGCCTCGGCGGACCCGGAGAAGTGGACCCCGGCGGACTTGCGGCCGTTTGTGCTTCACTGCCTCGATTCCTTCGGCCCGGACCGCGTCGTGTTCGGAGGGGATTGGCCCGTCTGTACGCTGGCGGCGAGCTACCGCCGCTGGGTCGAAGCGCTGTTTTCCATCATTGCCGACCGTCCCGCCGTCGAGCAGCGAAAGCTCCTTCACGATAACGCGGTAAAATTCTACGGGTTATCATAGGCCGCGCCGCTGGCGGGGCCGTCCGGAGGCAAATTGGAACGGGTGCTCGTCGGGATGTCGGGCGGAGTGGATTCATCCGTCACCGCGGCCTTGCTTCAGCAGCAAGGGTATGAGGTGATCGGCGCCACGATGCTCGTCTGGACCCCGCCCGGCGTGGACATGGCTTATTCGGATAGCTGCTGCGGGCTGTCGGCAGCAGAAGACGCACGCCGCGTGTGCTCGAAGCTGGGAATCCGTCACTACACGCTGGATTTCAAGGACGTGTTTTTCGAGACGATTATCCGGAACTACGTGGATGAGTACCTCGCGGGTCATACTCCCAACCCCTGTATCCGATGCAACGAATTCGTGAAGTTTCGCGCGCTGCTGGATCGAGCCCGCGCTCTCGGCGCGGGGCGGATCGCGACCGGCCACTATGCGCGTATCGTGCGGGACGAGTCGATGGGCCGAGTTCGACTCCTGCGGGGAGTGGACCGCAAGAAAGATCAGTCTTACGCGCTATACCGGCTCTCACAAGAACAGCTGGCGGCGACGCTGTTTCCTCTCGGGGGATTGACGAAGACCGAGGTCCGATCGCTTGCCACGGCGTTGGACCTGCCGACGGCCGGGAAACCGGACAGCCAGGAAACCTGCTTCGTGCCCGACAACGATTATCCGAATCTGCTGCGCATTCTGGCACCGGAAGCCATGCGACCGGGTGAGGTGCAAAACTCATCAGGCAAGCGCCTGGGCAGCCATCCCGGGACAGCGTACTACACGATCGGCCAGCGACGACGGTTGAACGTCGGCAGTCCGCTGCCCTTGTATGTGAGTCGGATTGATGCCGGCAGGGGGGTCATCACGGCGGTTCCCAGGGATCATCCGGACCTGTTTCGAACCGAAGTAACCGCTTCCAATGTGAAGTGGATTGGTTTGACGCAAGATGAATTGAGGTCCGGCCCGCGACAAGTGACCGCCCACGTGCGTTATCAACACGGAGGCGAGGTCGGCCTGCTCGAGCTGAATGAGGCCGGCGCAGAGCCTCGGTTAGTGGTGAGGTTTGAACAGCCGGTCCGGGGCGTCGCGCCGGGTCAGGCGTTGGTTGTCTACTCGGGTGAGGAATTGCTTGCGGGCGGGGTCCTTACCGAGAGTTCGACCGCTTCGGAAGCACTCCGTCACGAGGAGTCGAGTTCAGGTTTCAACAGGGAATAAAGGGGGATTGGCATGAGTGTGGATGCGCCGAAGGAAAGCACGGACGGTTTGGGCGCCTTGCTGGCAGGTGTGGGTGTCGGCATCGTACTGGGAGGTTTGGTAGCTTTGCTGCTGGCGCCGGGTCAGGGGATCGGTGCTCGGAAACTTGCCGGTCAATCGGCCGACGATGCTCTGGACCATGTGCGAAAGTCGATGGCCGACCTTAAAGAGAAAGTCGATGGGCTGGCGCAGAGCGGTTCCCCAGAGGAGGTCGAGGAGGATCTTGCTTCGGGTTGAGACTCAGGGTCACGCCGGTGATACCTCGATCGTCTGTTTGCACGGGGTGCTGGATGTCACCACGGCGCCGCAGTTGCGTCAAGTTCTGTCCCGGTTGCTGTCCGAGGGGAAACCCAATCTAGTGGTCTGTCAGGGCGGAGTTGATTCTTCACCGGAGCCTCGGACGAAGATGTGATTCACTTGGTGTGGAGGTAATCCCTGTGCCCAAGAAATACCGCGTGACGCTCACACCAGACGAACGCGAGCAGTTGTCCGC
>SYKE01000313.1 GCA_005798285.1 Actinomycetota bacterium | reverse complement strand
CTGGTGTTGCCCGAGGACCCCTGAGCAGGGATGAGCCCTTAGCCTTTTTCCCTTCGACCTGCGGTCGAAGGGCATCGCGATATTTTGAAAAACGGTTGTTTTGAGATAAACACTCCGGCCTGGGTTCCCCGAGGGACGGCGGAGCGGATGCGGCTTCGCCGGCGGCTGGCCCAGCGCGGTTAACGGCGGGGGCTTCGCAAGATGGCTACTTCCCGATGCTACGCCTCGCTCAAGTACCTGACGAACTCATCGAGCGCCTGCGCCTCACCTGGCGTCAGCGCTTCGAGAACCTGCGCGCGCGCGGCAAAGTGCACGGCCGCATCCTGAAGGCTGTAGTCTCGCTCCGTCACGAGGCCGGAGAGCTGCATGAGTTTGGCATCCGGTAGTGCGAGCGCCGCAGCGAGGTTGTGTACGGTCTGCGACTTGGCGCGTTCCCAACGGCCGCTGTCGATCGCACAGACCTCATCCAGCCCCACGGCTGCCTTTTCGGCAAGCGCTTCCAGGGTCATCCCCCGCTCTCTGCGGCGCAGGTTGACGAGCTTCCCGAAAACCGCCAGGTCCGCACAGGAACCAATCCCCTCCGACACGGCGGGCTCCGCTCGATCGTCGACGTCTCTTGCGGCGGGGGCGTTCAAACCCACCGAAACGTCAAGTCCTTCTTCAAGCTGCACTTCCCGCTCAAACCATTCCCGGCTCATGGTTAGCTTCATGGTGGGTTCTCCTGCTGTCGAAAGTTCACTGCCTGATCAGAGCTTAGCTCGAAGTAGCGAAGATTCTGGTAGTCAGCGTCTGGACCGAAGTCCCTCAAGCCTCGCCGTCGGTAGAACTCATCCGCTTGCGGCAGCGAGTGGAGACCGAGTCTGCCACTGAATCCCTGCTCATAGCTAAGCGAAACCGCTGCGAAGAGCAAGGCAGTGCCGACACCTACGAACTGCTGCGCATCTCCGAGGAACGGTAGATTCCACGGCGCAGCGGCCAGGTAATCGACATAAAGAAGCTCGAGACCCCACACTTCAGGCGCCCGGCAACGCTTTCCAGCCAGACTGACGAGCATCATCCCTTGAACCGCGCCCGAATACTCGATCCCGAGGATCCGGCAACTCGACTCTCCCACATGATACTCGGCTTTTCTGGCCCAGTCCCAATGAAGGTGCTCTGAAGCCTGGCTCATGAATCCAGGCTCTCTCCATCTCCGTGTACGCCACGCCTGAATGTACGGCTGCCAGGAGGCGTTCGCCGCCCGCACCTGATCCAGGGACATGTGTTGCAGTAGGACAGCGTTCACCGTCCCGCCGTTGCGTTCACGAAGATAGGTCGGGGTTGCACCGCGTCTCATAGCACCACCAACTCAGCCGTGTATTGCTTCTTCACTTCCTCGATCAAGAGTATTGTCCTTCAAGCGAGACAACGTGCACGAGGCGCCGGAATTGCGGCGGTTGCTGGGAGTGGGCAGAGGCGGGAGCGAGGTCAGGGGAGGGCGTTGGCGTCTTCGAAGAGGAGGTCGAGGAGCTTGCGGCCTTCGTCGCAGCGGTGGGTCACGTCGTCGAGGGCTCGTTCGTCGAAGGGGAGGGTGCCCTGGCTCTGGGGCTTGAAGAGGTTGCCCGTGAGCATAAACGGGGTCCAGTCGAGGGCGGGCCGGCGGTCTTCGACGGGGGTGGGGTGGTCGACCACCACCATGATCCGGAAGTCGGCGAGCTTGCCGATACGGTCGAGCAGCGTGCCGACGTAGCGCTCGTCGATGCGACGGATGGCGTCGACTTTGGCCTCCCAGTCGCCGGCGAGGGAGGCGGCGTTGGGCGACTCGATGTGGACCAGGCAGAAGTTGTAGGTCTCAAGCGCCGTGAGGGTGGCGCGCGCCTTCATGGTGTAGTCGGTGTCGAGGCTGCCGGTGGCGCCGGGCACGTCGATCACGTGGAGCCCGGAGAGGCGGGCGAGGCCGCGGACCATGCTGTTGCCGGCGATGCAGGCGCCGCCGATGCCGTGGCGCCAGCCGAAGGGCGTGAGGTTGGGCGAGCGGCCGGGCGCCCAGGGCCAGAGGAGGTCGGCGGTGGGTTTGCCGGTGTCGCGAAGGCGCTTGTTGATCGGGTGGTCGGCAAGCACCTCGGCGGTGTCCCAGAGGATCGAGGTGAGGCGCTCGGCGCGGTCGCCGGTGGGGAAGTGGGCGCGCAGGGGCTTCCCGGCGGCGTCGTGGGGCGAGGTGCAGCGGATGCCGTCGGGGCCGTCGCGCCACACCATCACATGGCGGTGCCCCTCGGCGGGGTAGAACTGCATGTTCCGGATACGGAGCGTGTCGTCCACGTGGCGGAGCAGGGTGCGGCCGGCTTCAGCGCCGAGGCGTCCGGTGGTGGGGTCGAGAAGCGTGGTTCCGTCCGTGTGAACGAAGTGGAGGCGGAAGGCGACGTCGGCGTGGTCGAGGTCCACCTGCAGCGCCGCCGCGTCAAATGCGCCGCGACCGGTGAAGTCCTCGCGGGGGTCGTAGCCGAAGAGCGCCACGAGCGCCGCCTCGGGATCGCCCTTCCAGTCGGGAGGCAGGCATCGCACCGCGCCGACCCGGCCGCGGCGAGCCAGCGCCTTCAGGTGCTCGCCCGCTCCCACCATCAGCGGCGAGCGGTTTTCGAGCACCTTCAGGGCGCGGTCGGCAGCGCCGTCCAGGATGACCAGGACGTATTTCAAGCGGCGGCTCTCAGTTCCGAGTCGGAGTCAGGGCAGTTCCGAGTCGGAGTCAGGGCAGTTCCGAGTCGGTGAGGCGGCGGTAGATCTGGCGATACTTCTCGGCCGTGCGCTCCGTCACATCGGCGGGCAGCGGCGGCGCGGGCGGCTCGTGGTTCCAGCCGCTGCGGTCGAGGTAATCGCGCACAAACTGCTTGTCGTAGCTGGGCTGCGGGCCCCCGGGCTCCCAGCGGGCGGCGTCCCAGAAGCGGCTGGAGTCTGGGGTGAGGCACTCGTCGATCATGATGAGCGACTCCTGGAACACGCCGTATTCAAAATTGGTGTCGGCGATGATCACGCCGCGGTCCTGCGCGTACTCGGCGGCGGCGTTGTAGACCGCCAGGCTGATCTCCTTCGCCTGCTTTGCGAGACCCGGCTCCATCATGCGGAACATCCTGCTCTCCGGAATGTTCTCGTCGTGGCCGGTGGTCGCCTTGGTGGCGGGCGTAAAGATCGGCTCGGGCAGGCGGGATCCCTGCTTCAACCCCTCAGGCAGACGGATGCCGCAGATGGAGCCGGACGTCTGATACTCTCGCCAGGCGCTGCCGTCGAGGTAGCCGCGAACCACGCATTCCACCGGCAAGGCGCGGGCGCGAGTCACCAGCATGCATCGCCCCTCGAGCAGCTCCTCGGGGATCTCCAGCTTCCGCGCGAGCAGCACATCCTGAATCTGCTCGGGGTCGACGGAGATGTAGTGGCTGGGGCAGAGGCTCCGAAGCTGCTCGAACCAGAACGCCGAGAGCTGCGTCAGCACCCGGCCCTTGTCCGGAATGCCCGTCGGCAGGATGCTGTCGTAGGCGGAGATCCGGTCCGTCGCCACGATGAGGAGGTGGTAGTCCAGATCGTAGACATCGCGCACTTTCCCGCGGAGGATCGGCTCCAGACCGGGCAACTCGGAAGACAGCAGTACGGAACTCATGGGCGCCTCTCGTGGACTCGCGTCATTCTTCCACGCGGATCCAGCTTCCAATCTCTCGAACCACCTCGAGGGCGGCGATTTCATCCAGGGCGGCTCGGATGCGGCTTTCCTGAGTGCGGTGGGTGATCCAGACGATCTCCGCCTCGCTGCCGTTGCCCTGCTTCTGCAGAATCGACTCCAGCGAAACCTGGTGCCGTCCGAACACCGTGGAGACCGCGGCAATCACGCCCGGCCGGTCATCCGTGCGGATGCGGACGTAGTGATTGCTCTCGATCTCGCCGGCGGGCAGCACACGCTGATCCTTGAAGCAGGTGCAGCTCAAGCGGCCGGAGCCTCCGAAGCGGATGCCGCGCGCCACTTCCAGAATGTCGGCCGCAACGGAACTGCCCGTCGGCAGCGAGCCCGCGCCGCGCCCGTAGAACATCACGTCGCCGACCGAGCTACCGTTGACCAGAACCGCGTTGAACACATCGTTCACCGCCGCCAGCGGGTGAGAGTGGCGCACCATCGCGGGGTGCACCCGCAGTTCCAGACCGCTCTCACGCTGCCGCCCGATGGCAAGCAGCTTGATGACGTAGCCGAGTTCCCGGGCGTAGGCGATGTCGCTGCCGGTGATGCCCCGGATGCCTTCGCGGTAGATCTCATCCACCGGCACGCGGCTGTGGAAGGCAATGCTGGCGAGAATGGCCAGCTTGTAGACGGCGTCGAAGGCGTCCACATCGGCGGTGGGGTCCGCCTCCGCGTAGCCCTGGGCCTGAGCCTCGGCGAGCGCCACGCCGAAGTCCTTGCCGGTCTCCGCCATCTGAGTGAGGATGTAATTCGTGGTGCCGTTCACGATCCCCATCACCGAGAGGATCCGGTTGGCGCCGAGGCAGACCTTCAGAGAACGAATGATGGGGATGCCGCCCGCCACGCTGCCCTCGAAGAAGCAGTCCAGCCGCCGCGCCGCCGCCTCGCGCAGGAGCTGATGGCCTTCCTTCGCGACCAGTTCCTTGTTCGCCGTGACGACATGCTTGCCGCTGCGGAGCGCCTGCAGAATGTAGCTGCACGCGGGCTCCGTGCCGCCCATCAACTCCGCCACGATGTCGATCTCGGGATCGTCCAGCACGTCGGCGGCGCGGTCGGTCAACAGCGAGGGGTCGAGCTCCACGGCGCGCGGTTTGTTCAGGTCACGCACACAAACCCGGCGGAGGATCAGGGGGACGCCGAGCTTACGCTCAATGGCATCGGCGCTCTCTCGCAGCGTCCGGATCGTCCCCGATCCAACGACGCCGCAGCCGAGAAGGCCGATCTGAATCGGTTTTTTGTCGGATGGGTCAGGCGACACAGGTGTTTGGTGAGGCATAAAGGGGTCGGGCAGCTCCCAGCGCCCCGAAGCAGTTGCCATTATACGGTATTCGGGTGGAGCGTGGCTCCCCGGGCTCGGCGTCGAGGTCAGCCGGGTCGAATCCAACCGCCGAAGGTCAGCGCCTGTCCGGCCGCGGAGATGCCCCAGAAGAACAGCAGCACGGCGGTTAGCGCCGGAATCCACTGTGCGGGAGCGAGCCTGCGCTTCGAGAAGCGTCCGGCGGTTGGGATGGCCAGAACGCACAGGGCCGCCAGCAGATACGGGACGAGCGAGCCCGCGCCGAGGCCGAGATCCCTCGGGTAGAGCGCGGCCAGGGCGGCGCCGACGGCATCCAGCGCGAAGCCGGGCAGGCTTCGGCCCGCCGGTCCGGGCAGGTCGGCAGTGGCGTGGAAATTGATTTCGTCGCCGTCGAGGGGGTAGTCGCGCGGGGGGTGGCGGCGATGCTCTCTCGGGCCCGACGGCGCGATCGGAGCTTCGGCGGCCGGATCGGGCGCGGCGCTCTCCAGCAAGGGGCTCAGCGATTCGTGAAAGGCTACCAGCCCGACCAACACGGCGCAGATCGACACGGCGGCGGAGAAGCCCCACCCGGCGCTCCCGGTGAGCCGCGCGGCCACCGGCAGCGCCACCAGACCGACGAGGAGCGCCCCGCCCGAGCGGCGCAGGAGCAGCTTCAGGGCGGCCCAGATCCGCGATTGGGGTCGTGAGGCGCGCGCGAGTTCGGCGCCCTTCCGGGCGGCGGTGTGGAATCCGGCGGCGATGCCGAGCCCCAGCGCCGCCAGCCAGGCGAAGGCGCCCGCCGCGCCGAGTGCCCCGGGAGCGGGCGCCCCTTCCGGCGGCGTCGGAGGCGCAGCGGCAGGTGGCGGCGCCGACATGCCCGCGGGGATGTTCATCACCGTCTCCCCTGCGTCGGAGGCGTTGGATCCGGTCGAACGGCGGACCCGGCGCGACTCCGGAGGCGGCGAACCCGAGGGGAAGAGAGCGAAGTTCACGCTCCGACCGTTGGGCGCTACCTTCAGGTCCGCCGCGACGGCGCTCTCGGCCCGTACCTCGGGGGGTGGGAACATCCCGATGTCGCGGGGCCACGCGGAGTCGTGCAGTCTCACCGGGAGGCCGGCGGTGGGGAGTTCGGGCAGGCGGACGGAGAGCTTCAGCACCACGGCGGGAAAGCCGCCGCCGGTCAACTCAGCCCGGGTGGGGAAGTCCCAGCTCTCCAGCTTCATCGCGGCCGGCCGATCCCCCAGGGTCAGGCTCAGCCGCGAGGCGAGTTGGTCCGCGAAGCGCTTCTTCTCCGCGTCGGAGAGCGAACCGCTCCCGTCGGCGTCCATCTCGCTCCACACGCGCTCGGTGATCTTGCCGCCGATGATGCTGCCGTGCTGGAGCGTGAGGGCGGCGGCTCCCGATTCAAACCAGAGGTAGTGGTAAACCGCCACCTCATCGGCCGGGTGCGCCGCGACCCGGCCCGCCGGCAGTGCCCCGAGGAGCGCCGCCGCGAGCAGGAGCGAGGCTCGCGCTCCCCGCCACTGGGGCTGGGGAGTGCGAGAGAGTCCGTACCGTTGAGCGCCCAGCACGGCCTCGAACCGGATTAGGAGAGCGCCGCCACGCCGGGGAGCGTGCGGCCTTCGAGAAACTCGAGACTGGCGCCCCCACCGGTGGAGATGTGGTCCATCCGTCCGGCATAGCCGAACTGCTGAACCGCCGCCGCGCTGTCGCCGCCGCCGACGATCACCACGGCTCCGGCATCGTTCACGCGGGCCAGGATCTCCGCCAGACCGCGCGTGCCCGTGGCGAAGTGAGGGTCCTCGAAGCGGCCCATCGGGCCGTTCCAGATCACGGTTTTGGCTCCGAGGAGGAGGTCGTGGAAGCACATCAGCGTATCGGGACCCACGTCTGCGCCGAGGAGGTGATCGGGGATGCCGTCCGCCGGAACCGCCTCGAAGAGCGTCGGCGCCTCGAGGTTGTTGGTGACGATGAAATCGGTGGCGAGTTGGAGCTTCGCCGCTACCTCGGGCCGTGCGAGCAGCGCCTTCGCGGCGGCGAGATCCTCATCCTTGCAGAGGCTGCGCCCCACGGAGATTCCCCGGGCCTTGAGGAACGGGAAGACCATCGCGCCGCCGACCAGGAAGCGGTCGACCAGCGGCAGCAGTTTCTCGATGACGCCGATCTTATCGGTGACCTTGGCGCCGCCCAGAATCGCGACGAACGGTTTCTCGGGGTTGTGGAGCAGCGGACCCAGCTTGGCGATCTCGCGCTCCAGGAGCAGCCCCGCGGCGGACGGCAGCAGGTGCGCCACCGCTTCCGTGCTGGCGTTCGCCCGATGCGCCGTGCCGAAGGCGTCGTTCACGTAACAGTCGCCCAGTCGGGCGAGCGCACGGGCAAAGTCGCCGTCGTTCTTCTCCTCTTCGGCATGGAAGCGGGTGTTTTCCAGGAGCAGGAGTTCGCCGGGGTGGAGCGCCGCGGCCGCCGCTTCGGCCCCGGGGCCGATGCAGTCTTCCGCGAAGGCGACCGGAGCGCCGATCAGCTCACTCAGCCGGCCTGCGACCGGGCGGAGGGTGTACTTCGGGTTGATCTGCCCCTTCGGCCGTCCCAGGTGGCTCATCAGCACGACGCAGGCGCCTCGGGTTCGAAGCGCTTCCAGCGTGGGCAGGGCAGCGCGAATGCGCGTGTCATCCGTCACCGATCCATCGGCGGCTTGCGGAACGTTGAAGTCGACTCGCACCAGCACGCGTTTGCCGGCGACATCCAGATCTTGAAGGGTTCTCAATCGTGTCCTCAAAACGAAGGCGCCCCGCCCCACGGGGAGACGGGGCGCCCGGTCGGTCGGCCCGGAAGGCCGGAAGGCGACCTGAATGGGCCCGGCTTACAGGCCCTTGTCGATCAGGTAGCGGGTGAGGTCGGCAACCCGGTTGGAGTAGCCCCACTCATTGTCATACCAACTCACGAGCTTGAAGAAGCCGCTGTTCAACTCGATCGAGGAACCGGAGTCGTAAATCGAGGACAGCGAGTCGTGGATGAAGTCGGAACTCACCACCTCGTCGTCGGTGTAGCCGAGGATCCCCTTCAGGTACGTTTCGCTCGCCTTCTTCATGAGATCGTTGATCTCAGTCAACGACGTCGGTCGGACGCTTCGGAACGTCAGGTCCACCACCGAAACCGTTGGCGTCGGCACACGGAACGACATCCCGGTCAGCTTGCCCTTCACCTCTGGAATGACCAGCCCAACGGCCTTGGCGGCGCCCGTGGTGGAAGGGATGATGTTGATGGCAGCGGTTCGTCCGCCCTTCCAGTCCTTCTTCGAGGGTCCGTCCACGGTCTTCTGGGTGGCGGTGTAGCTGTGAACGGTCGTCATCAGCCCCTCCAGCACGCCAATGCCTTCCTTCAGCAGAACGTGCACCACCGGCGCGAGACAGTTCGTGGTGCAGGATGCGTTGGAGATGATGTGATGCGCGGCCGGATCGTAACGCTTCTCGTTCACTCCGAGGACCACGGTCAGATCCTCGCCCTTCGCGGGAGCCGTGATCAGGACCTTTTTGGCCCCGGCTGTGAGGTGACCGCCGGCCTTTGCGGCGTCGGTGAAGAGGCCGGTCGACTCGATCACCAGGTCGACACCCAGCTCTTTCCAGGGAAGGCCGTCCGGGGTGCGGGCGCTGACCACCTTCACCTCCGCGCCGTTGACCACGAGAAGGTCGTCCTCTTCCAACGCGTCCGAGGATTTCTTGCTCGAGACCTCGCCCTTGAAGCGGCCCTGGGTGGAGTCGTACTTCAACAGATAGGCCAGATTGTCCGCCGGGACCACATCCCCGACGGCAACCACTTCCACGTCACGTCCAACCATGCCCTGTTCCACAAGGGCTCGAAACACAAGTCTGCCGATCCGGCCGAAGCCGTTGATGGCAATTCTAACGGGCATGAGTATCTCCTGAAGCAAACGGGGCGCCGATAGGATTCGCCGCGGCTGTGCCGGGCTTCCAGCGGTAGAGGGTTACGGGTCCGGGCCATTGCTTTCCACACCAGCACCTGTGATACGGGCGGGTGGGACCACGTTGTCCGCTGTTGGCGCGGACTTCTGATATCGCACCTGGGTACTGACTGTCAAATACCTCACAGGCGTCGTGGCGGCACTCCGGTGTAAACTTAAGCGACGTCATTGCGCCCGACCGAGTTCCAGAGATGTCGGGAAACGTGGGAGACCGCTAAAAGGCATGGAAGCTATCCGCCTGCTGGATCATACGCATCTGGTCCCCCTCTCCGACGGACAGGCCGTGATGGTCGGCGCTCCTCCCGAGGGGTTGAAGATCATCCTTCTCTGGGAGTACCCGTCGCCCAACATCTGCGTGCTGCCGCCCGATCCTCTCTTCGCGCACGGCATCAATCAGGCAAGCTTCGAATTCCTGATGTTCAACTACATGTTTCGCGCCGGAGGTCTCCGCGACAAGAAACCATTTATCGTTGTTTGTGATCCGGTCCAAAAACCCCGAGTCGACTCGATTGTGCGGGACATTCTGCGCGGGCCCTCCGAGGAGGAGATGGCAGCGTATCGAACCCCGATCTCGCATCGGCGCCAGCTTGCTCACGAGATGGTGGTGGTGGCCGGTCCCGTGGCGCACATTCCGGCGGAACAGATGGCGAGGGTGGTGGCCTTCACCGATGGGGTTGCCGAGCTTCCCGATGGCGTGAGACTGCGTCGGGGCGACGGCACGGTGACCATCGAGCACCGCGGCGACTCACTGGAAGTGGAACGCAAGGCGCAGCCGCGGTCGGCACTGCCGCTTTATTTTGCGGATGTGAAGGAACCGATCGTCGGCTCTCGCTTTGGGATTCAGGTGATCGGAAGCGCCAGCGGATTCTCGGGAGCGGAGTGGAGTTCGTCGTTCATCGTCTGGATCAACGGCCAGGCGCTGCTGGTGGATGGGACCCCCTACCTCGAGGATCACCTCACCCAGTTGGGCGTGGAGGACGACCTGATCGTCGGGCACCTCATCACCCACGCGCATGAGGACCACGCAAACGTCGTGGGCTCGCTGGTCGGACGGCGAAAGGTGACCCTGCTCACGAGTCCGCCGGTGATGGCGAGCCTGGTTTCGCGTCTCTCCTCCACCCTCGCCATCGATTCGGAGCAGGTGCGGAAGCTGTTCCATTGGGTGCCGCTTCAACCGGGCCTCGATCAAATGGGTCCGGCGCTCCAGTGGTACGGCTCCGAGATCCGGACCTGGTACAGCGTGCATCCCGTTCCGACGCTCGGCGTGGAGATTCGGCTGGACGGCCAGAGCATTCTGCTGCCGGGCGACACCTTATGGGGCAAGCAGCTCGATCCGCTCCTGGAGCGAGGCGACATCAGCCGGGCCCGCTACACGCTGGTCCAGCACAGCTATCAGGGCGGGAACCTCGTCATCGCCGACGCGGGCGGGCCGCCGATCCATCCCGATCCTCAGGAAGTGCGGGAGTTCTTCGAGAACGGCCCGGATCCGGATCGCCGAATCCTGGTGACCCACTGTCCCGATTCGGCCCGCGGCTTCTTGCAGCCGGCGGAGCCGGGGATGTCGGTGACCCTCATCCCTCGCGAAGAACGGATTTCGGAGCAGGCCACCGCGCTCTACGGCTCGCCGCTTCTGCGCGATGTTCCCGAGCGCTGGCTGCTCACGCTCCTCTACGGCAGTCGTGTGGTGTACACCCGCGAGAATGAGACGATCCCGGCGTTTCCCGGAGCGACATTCGTCCTGATGGGCTCCATCGCGCTGCTCGACGGAGACGAGCCGGTCCATTCCTTGGAGCGCGGCGACCTGTTCCATCGCGATCCGCTCCCCGAGGTGTTGATCCCGCAGTTCCGCTCCACGTCGACCTGGACTTGTTTGCTCCAGGTGCCGGAGCATCTCTACCAGTCTTTCCTGGAAGCCAACAATCTGGCCGGAGAGTACCGCCGCCTGAATCGCACCCGCCGCTGGTGGCAGGGCATCGTGGGTCAGCAGCCGACCCTGGAGACTCTCGCCGATCTGGCGCGGCTGAGCAAGGAGCGGAGCTTCCGCTCGGGTGTGGACGTGGTCAAGCAGGGGGACCGCGCCAACTACTTCTACATCGTCACCAAGGGCTCCGTGGAAGTCATTCGCGAAGTCGGGGGCGAGCGTCACGTGCTCGGACGCTTCGGCTCCGGGTATCACTTTGGAGAACTCGCGATCCTGGCCGAGGAGCGACGCACCGCAACCGTTCGAACCCTGGAGGCGACGGACGTGCTGGAACTGCCGGCCAAGGCGTTCCTGCGGCAGCTTCTGGGGGTGCCGCACGCCCGCTACAAGATCTCGTCGGCGGCCGAACAGCGGCTCACCGAGCTGCGGGAACTGCTCGCCACAGCGGAGCCGCCGAATCCGGAATGATCCTCGCCGGCGGAACCGGCGGGGGAGTTCCAGCTATCGGGCCTTGGTGAGCTCGGTGAGGATGTAGACCGTTGACACCGACGCGATCACGAAGGCGCAGAACCAGAGGCCGATGTCCGTCGCTCGGCCGCTGACCAACCGCCGATCCGTCCCGTGGCGTCGCAGCCAGATGGTGATGAACGCGATCAGTGGGATCAGCATCCCGTTAGCCACCGAGCCGAAGATCACGATCTGCAGCGGCTTTGCGTTGGATGCGAATACCAGCGCCTGGATGACCGGCACCGCCACGGTGAAGATGCGGATCCACTTCAATCGCGCGCGGAAGTCCGTGAAGTCGACCAGCCCCAGCACTCCCAGAGCGTCGGCATAGAGCCTCGTCGTGCCCGCCGTGCCCGAGAAGATCGTGCTGTAGAGCACGAAGAAACCGCCGGTGAGGAACAGGCTGCGGGCCCACGGTCCGAGAGACTGGGTGTAGATGTTCTCCAGCACCGGGATCATCTCTTTGTCGGAGGGCGCCAAACCGCGGGGGAACAAGACGCCGGCGCCGAGCCAGAAGAACGCGAGCGTCGTGGCGGTGAAAATGACCGTGGCCAACCACACGTCGGTGCGCATCACCTTCACCCAACCCAGGGCGCGGTCTCCCCAGGCGTCGGTGTCTTCCCGGGGACCGGCGTAGCGGGCATAGCCCTTCTCCACGCACCAGTAGGTGTAGCTCATCAACTCGCCCCCACTCACCCCCGTCGCGGCGAAGGCGGCCGCCGTCGTTGCGATCACGGCGGGCTTCATCAGCGGGCCGACATCGATGATCAGCCCCTGGATGGCATCGTTCAGAGGAACGGCGAAGGGGGTGAATTGCAGCGCGACCGCCGTGATCATGGTGGTGGCGCTGAACGTCATCACCATGAACGTCGAGCCCTTCTCCAGGAAGCTGTATTTGCCGACCAGAAGAATTACGACATTGATGGCTGCGAGCAGCAGCGCCCACGTCACCTGATCCATGATTGGGAATGCGGTGGCGAGCACCTGGCCGGTGCTGCCCAGGATCCCGCCCCCCACAATCAGGCCGGGAATCTGCCAGATGATCCAGATCCACACGGCCCAACTCACCCGCCACCGGGGTCCGGGAACTCGATTGAACGCCTCGAGGCAGGTGTCGCCGGAACTGATGGTGTAGCGGCCGAGCTCGGCCTGCACCAGCGTCTTGCAGACGCAGCTCAGGAGAATGAACCAGAGCGCGGCAAACCCCACGTGGGCGCCGAAGGAGGTGGTCAGAATGAGCTCGCCCGAACCGACGATGCTTCCGATGAGGATGAAGCTCGGCCCGAGGAAGCGCAGCGTCCCCCGGAAGTCGGTGGGCGGTTCGAGCACCGCCTCAGCGGTACGGGCATACGGGTTGGCGGGCTTGAGGTCGGTGGTGTTGCTCACACCGTTGCGTTCCCGCTGCCGGAGGACGCTCCCTCCGTGGCGTCACCCCGTGTTTGCCAGGGTCTTCAGCCAGATTGAGCGGACCTGTGCCGTGAGGCACTGATGCCGCGCGAGGAGCGCCGCCTGGCCGGCCAACCCGAGTGCGCGGGCCAGGCTGTGCACGAGGCGACGGTCGACCGGCAGGAGATTCGAATCGCCTTCCGGCGACTGCAGCGTGAGCCACTGCCGGCACGCGGTGAGAAAGCCGTGGGCCTCCTCGAGCGCCGCCGCATCGGATCCCGCGAGCAAGCCGGCCCCGCACAGCGCGCGCATGGCCGCCAGGGTTCCCGGCGTCCTCACCTCATTCAGACGGCCTCCGTGACGCAGTTGCAGCAGTTGGAGCGTGAACTCGATGTCGGACAGTCCGCCGGGACCGAGCTTCAGGTGCCGCTCCCGCCGCTGCGGATCCACGCGCTCAGTCTCAATCCGCACTTTCATCGCGCCGATCTCGTCGTTCCAACCTGTGGGCATCGGAGTTCGATACACCTGCGGCGCCACCGCCTCGAGGAATGAGGCGGCGGCCGACTCGCAGCCGGCGACCGCACGGGCGCGGGTCAGCATCTGAAATTCCCAGGTCTGTCCCCGACCTCCGGCGCCGTAGTAGCGACGGATCGCGTCGAGACTCACCACCCCGAAACCCTGCCGACCCTCGGGCCGGAGGCGGAGGTCGACTTCGAAGAGGCTGCCGTCCTCGGTCACGCTCTTCAACACCTCGGAGAGGGCGCGCGCGACCAGTTCGTGGGACTGCTGGGTCTGCCCCGCCGCGGAGTCGAAGACGTACACCAGGTCCAGGTCCGAAGCGAAGTGCAGATCCCGCCCGCCAAGCCGCCCCAGGGCGACGATGGCGAAGCCGTGCAGCTCGGTGTCCGGCCTGCGACCCTCCTCGTGGAGACGGCGAAGCGCGACGGCGAGGGACTCCTTCAGGAGCGCCTCAGCGGTGTCGGCCCACCATGCGGTAATAGTCTCGGAAGTGTGGCTCCCGAGCGCCATGCCGGCGGCGATGCGAACGAATTCCCGCTGCTTGAAGCGGCGGAGCACGCTCAGTCGCTGGGAGTAGGTGTCCGCGTGAGAGAGTCGACCGCGGAGGTCGTCGACCAGCGCCGCGACGCCTCGCGGCTCGGCGGATTGGCCGGGGTCCGTCATCAGATCGGCGAGTTCGGGGTACTTCAGGATGGTCTGATAAGCGGTGGTGGCGGCCCCGGCCAGCGTCAGGTGACGCTGGGTGCTCTCCGGATGCTCCAGAAGCGATTGGTAAAGCGCTCGGTGGAGCAGGGTGCGATCGGCATAGTCCGCGAGGCCGGTAATCGCCCTCGCCGGATCGGGGGCCTCCAGCGCACGGGCCAGAACTTCGGGGCCGAGATCGCCGAACAGGCGCCGCGCCGCGGAGGGGTGGGGATAGCGAGGGGGTCCCGCCGCGAGTCGAACCAGCGCCTCAACGGCCTCCTCCACCTCCAGCAGACCCAACGAGGCGAGGTGCTCCCGCAACCAGATGGCTCCGTCCGGCGTGTCGGCGCTGAGGAGCGCGTCTCGCAGGTCGCCGCCCCGGCGGCCCGCCTGAACCCCGAGACGTCCCTGGATCTCCTCGGCGAGTGCCCGAACGGCATCCTGCCGCCGCCGGAACGCCTCCAGGAACTGTTCCGCGCCCGGCAAACCGAGGGTCGCTCCCAGGCGTCGCAGCTCACGCGGCTCCGAGGGGATGACCCTCACCGGGAGATCGTGCATCAACTGCAGGCGGTGTTCCACCTCCCGAAAGAAGCGGTAGCCGTCCTGAAAGGTCTCCGTCTCGGAGGGCGTCAGCATCTCGGCCCGCTCCAGTTCCCTGAGGGTTGTGAGCGTATCCGACGTCTGGAGAGCCGTCTGGTCTGCGCCGAACAGGAGTTGGAGGAGCTGAACCGTGAACTCCACGTCGCGAATGGTGCCGCGGCCCTCTTTGACGTGAATATCGTGGACGCCGCTCCCCGCGAGTTTCCGCTCGACGGCGGTCCGCATATCCCGCACATCTTCCAGCAGGCTGGCGCCCTGCAGGCGGCGATAGACCACCGGCCGCACCAGTTCCTCGAACTGCCGGCCGAGTTCCGGATCGCCCGCTACCGGACGCACCTTGATCAGCGCCTGCCGCTCCCACGTTTCGGCCCAACGGTCGTAGTACTGCCGGAACGAGCCGATAGAGCGCACCAACGCTCCGGCCCGACCTTCCGGGCGCAGGCGCATGTCGACCCGGAAGCAGCGACCCTCGCCCGTTTCCTGCGCCAGCATGGCGATGAACGCTTCGGCGAGACGGGTGGCGTAGCGGCGATGCACGTCATCCAGCGGAGTGTCGCTGTCCATCACGAAGACGAGATCCACATCGCTGCTGTAGTTCAGCTCCCGGGCGCCGAGCTTTCCCATCGCCAGCACGCAAAAGCGCACCGCTTCCGCCGCCGTGGGAAAGCGCGGATCCAACGCCTCGCGCGCGAGTTGCAGGGCGCCTTCAATGAGGGCATCCGCCAGATCGGAGATCTGCCGCACCACCTGTTCTAGCGGGGCCCGCCGCGCGAGATCCATCCAGCCGATCCGAAGGAACTCCCGCCGCTTCACGCGCCGGAGCGCATCTCGTCGAGCTTCGGGGTGCTTCAGGGGTCGAAGCGCGGCGGCGAGCGTCTGGCGGTACTCGGCAGCGCCCCGGGACTCACAACCACCGCTGAACAGACTGTAGAGCCAGGGGTCGCGGGCGAGGATGTCGGACAGATACTGGCTGGCGCCGAACACCACCGACAGATCCTCGAGCATTCGCGGATCGGTGCGGAGGTAGTTCCAGGTCGCGGCCGGTGTGGGAAGGCCGGCCGCCCACCGACCGAAGTTCACCAGCGACATCTCAGGGTCGGGCGAGGTCGCCAGCGCCGGGATCAGGCATTCGACGGTCGGCATGGCGGCAGGTACGCCTCCAATCGCATCCGCCAGTGAGTCCAGGAGGCCGTCTGCGCGGTCTGGATCGGGGAACGGACAGGCGGTCCACGCCTCAAGCGCATCCCGCGAGAGCAGGGGACGGACCGTCACAGGGCCTGCTCGCCGCGCTCCCCGGTTCGAATGCGGATGACTTCGTCGATGCGGGTGAGGAAGATCTTGCCGTCTCCCACCTCGCCGGTCCGGCTGCCGTCGCGAATGGCCTCGACGACGGCTTCCACCTGCTCGTCGCGGACCACGACCTCCAGCTTCATTTTGGGGATGAGGCGAACCTGGTACTCCATCCCCCGATAGCGCTCAACGTAGCCCCGCTGCCGGCCGCAGCCCCGCACTTCGCTGGTCGTCATGCCGACGATTCCCAACTCCATCAGCGCGGCGTTCACGTCCTCAAAACGCTCCGGACGAATGATGCACTCGATCTTTACCATCGTAACTCTCCCCTGAAGCGGGCCGGTCGATTATACGCTTGCCCGCTCAGGCCGGTCAACGCGGGCGCCCGGCATCCGGTCCGGCCCTCCGAAGAGACTTCTCTGGAGCGCGCCGGAAGTCCCTGGAACCCCAGCATCCCGGGGGATGTCGCCGCCGAGCGTCCATCAAGCCATCGCCCGGCTCCGGAGAGATCTGAAGCTGCGGGAAAGCGTCGGGGATCCTATGACAATCCCCTCGGCGGCATCCGGTTCGGACCGTCTATCGTTTCCCCCGGAGTTGCCGGCGCCGATAGGGAGTGCACTGTTGTCCGTCGCGCCCCGGTGAACTGTCTCTTCTTCCCTTTCTTGACCATCCCGATCATTTGGTCTCTCCCTTCCCGGGAGCGAAGGACAAGCGGGAGCACCCTCCGTAGGCGGCTCGGGCCGATCGGCATGAAGGGTGCGCTTCCACGACGCTTTTTGTTCGTCGTTTCTCAGGGAGACCGTGTTCCACGTCGTGACTGGACTTACATCGCCGGAGAGCGCGGCGCCCAGATCTACCCAGCAACCCTACCGAAACGAGCACAACCCCTCCCCGAGTCGTCGCGCTCATGGGAGGAATGTGGTCATTCAAACGCTTTGTATTGCAAAAAAGTTGAGAATGATACGCCACTGTCAGAATTGCGCCAGCCGACTCGTTTCCCGTTTAGGATTCTCGCAGTCCCGCTTCATTCTCCCCGGGATTGCTCGAAATCCACCTCGACGGCACTGGTTGCTGCCTCCCATGTTCGGCGCCTTCTCGCGTGGCCCCAGCCGGCTCTTTAGGCCCTGTCAAGGCGGCACGCCGCCCCCGTTCGACCGTGGCCCGTTCAGCCTCTTCGAGGCGACCGAGCCACGGTTCGGAGGTAGAGTTCCCATGCCTGCTGATTTCATGCTTCGCCTCCACCGATTTGCGGTCAGGCTGCCACTCGTGGTTCTCCCGACTCTGGTAGTCTCGGCGCTCGGTTCCACCCGGCCCCACTTTCTCGTGAAGCACTCGGATCATCCGGCCTCACCGAAGGCGGCATCCACCCTCGCGTGGGGTGGGGGGCTGGGATTGTCGCGACCCCTAGAATTTGCGCGCGGCATCCACCCTCGCGTGGGGTGGGGGCTTCGAGGCAAATGTGGGGCAGACGAATGCCGGAGAGCCATTCCTGACGCGGACTCCGGCGGGACCGATGGTTTTCAGTCCCACCGGCGCGCGGTGGACCCGGCGCAGCCGAGACGGCCGGATCTCCGCCGTGCGGGCGGAGTGGATCGGCGCCCATGCCGGGGCGAAGGCGGCCGGGCTTCAGCCCCGGCCGGAGCGGATCACTTACTTCGGGTGGGCAAAACAGCCGCTCCACACCCGCGCCTACGACCGGATCCGGTTCAGCCGGGTCTACCCGGGAATCGACCTCGAGTACTACCGAAGCCAGGGCGAGATAGAGCACGATTGGATCGTGGCGCCGGGGGCCGATCCCGGTCGGATCCGGATGCGCTTCGAGGGGGCGGACTCCGTGAGGCTCGATGGGGAGGGCCACCTGCACTTCGGCTCCGGAGCCGGCGAGACGCGGCAGCGAAGGCCGGTGGTCTACCAGGAGGATGCCGGCCGGCGGGAACCGGTGGCGGGCGAGTACAGGGACCTAGGAAACGGTGAGTTCGGCTTTCGCCTGGCGGAGTACGACCGGACGAAACCGCTCATCATCGACCCGGTGCTGGAGTTCAGCACCTACCTGGGCGGCACGGGACATGACTTCGCTGACGACCTGACGGTGGATGCCGCCGGACGGAGCTACTTCTCAGGCTACACCCTTTCACTGGACTTTCCGGGGAAGGCCGTACAGGGGCCCATCCCCAGCTCAGGGCTGGATTTCGTGGCGAGCCTCAGCGCGGACATGCGTCAGTTGAATTATGTCGTCTATTTCCAGCGGATCTTCCTTGGAGCGATTGAGGCGACACCGGATGGCAGAGTGGTCGCAGCGGGCAGCACGTCGCTCCCCGACTTTCCAGCAACCCCCGGGGCGTTCCAGTCAACACTTGCAGGTGAAGCGGATGCCTTTGTGCTTCGGTTGAGTCCCGACGGGGCGGAGTTGGAGTTCGCAACGCTGTTTGGGGGGACGAATGACGATGCCGCACAGGCCCTCGCGATTTCGGTGTCCGGAGAGATCACTCTAGCAGGAGCGACCCGTTCCAGGGACCTCCCGTTGCTCAACTCCGCCCACCCTCAGCTCACTGAAGACGATTGGGGAATCGATGGCTTCGTTGCTCGGCTGAGCAGTACTGGCGATAGCTTGGTGTATTCAACCTATCTGGGAACCGCAGGTCGGGACGAGGCGCGCCGCATCCGCCTCGGGGTGGACGACACTGCATATGTAGTCCGCGAACTGCTGATCACGCATGCTAGCTCGCAGGAGTACGCGCGCTCCATCCATCGTTATTCGCCCCAGGGAGCGGAGTTGGGGGGGCGGCGGCGGCGGCGGTTGCCGGGACCAAGCTGCGAGATGTGGAGATCGATACCGATGGGACGGTTCTCGCGCTAATCGGCGAATATGACTCTAGGGAAGCTCCTCGCCGCTCGGCCGCCAACCGAAACCGCGGACGGTGGGAACCCGTGCGCCTGGACCGGACGCTGGAAGAAGTGCTCGATCGCTATCCGTTCACGTTGGGGATGTTTCTGGGCCAGCTCGTGCCTGCGCTCGATGGCACCGTCTACCTGACTGGAGGAGCCGACGCAGAGGCCCTGCAGCCGGTGCGTCACATGGAAGCCGGCGCGGCACTTACCGCAGACGGCGGTGTCGCCTTCGCTCGCATTGATCCCCGAGGCCGCCGCGTGCTCCTGGCGACGTACGTGGGTAGTTCCGGAGGCTCTGCACTGATGGCAGCGCGCCTGATGCCCGGTGGCTCACTCCTCTGTTACGGGGAGGCGGATGGCACGGACTTTCCCATGGTTGAGCCGATCCAGGATCGGCTCAACCTCACAGCGAATGTGGAGACTCTTACGCTGTATCCTCGCGATCTCATCCTCTTCAAGGTCCGGGATGAGACGCTCGGGGAGTCGCTGCCGAGGCTTACACTTTCCTCTCGCGAACTCCGGTTCAGGGCCAGCCTTCGCCCCGAGGGAGCAATCGCCCCCGGTCGGCCGCCGTCGGCGCCCACCCAAACAGTGTGGCTCGGGAATGGCGGACAGGTCCCACTTCGGGTGTCGGTCTCTGGCGCCTTTCCGCTGGAAGGTCGGCAGGGGGGGCCGTTCGAGGTGATCTCCGGCGGGGGTACGACGGTGATCCCGCCGCGGGGGCGAGCGAAGGTCGTGGTGCGGTTTTCGCCAGGCCGCTCGGGACCGCACCGAGGCGTGCTGGTCCTCGCCAGCACGGACCCGACTCGGGGGGTGTACCGCATGCCTCTTTTGGGCACGGCGACCCGATAGGCGCCTTTCGGGAGCGGGTATCCGCTCCCGGAAGTCGAAGCGAACCGGGGGCAGCCGAGTTGATCTGCACGCGACGGATGACTTCGTCGATGCGGGTGAGGAAGATCTTGCCGTCTCCCACCTCACCGGTTCGGCTGCCGTCGCGAATGGCCTCGACGACGGCTTCCCCCTGCCCATCGCGGACCACCACTCAGGCCGGTCAACGCGGGCGCCCGGCGGCAGAGCCCGCGTGCATCTCGGGGATCCGACGCCCTACGGATGGGCTACGCGGTACATCACATCCGTTCGCAAGGCGTACTTCACGCCATGAGTCACCTCCGCGCCCTCGTGCAACTCCATGTGTTCGAAGATGAGCGCAGCGCCCACCTCAGGACGGACGGAGAGTTTCCGTTGCAGCGGGTTCGAGTAGAAGTCCGTGCTGCCGCCCCCGAAGCCATCGTTCAGGTAGACGATGAAGGTGAGCATGCTCACTTCGCTCCGAGAGCGGTGATAGGCGCCGTCCCGGTGGATCTGAAAGCTCTGCCCCGGAGTGTACCGGTAGTAGCGGAAGCGCTCGTTGAGACCGCAGAGTTGTGAGCCGTCGAGAAGCTCAGGAAGGAACCCCCGAACTCGATTCAGCCACCTCTCCGCAAGCTGAGAGTCATCCACAATCACCCGGTTGTTGTTGCGGATCTCGGGCACTTCGACCGCCTGGCCGCCGAAGGTGATGGTGGCGGCTTCGTATCCGCCCCGTTCGCTCGCGGCGATCTGGTCCCGACACTCCTCGGGAGTGAGAAAGTCTCGGAGCAGAAATATTCGATCTCCTTCCAAAGACTGTTTGTGCACGAAGCGATTCTCCCTATATCGATACTGTGCTTACCTCGTCGGTCCTGAAGCGGGGCTCCTGCTCGGCCTGAGACCGGATGCCGATACCTTAGCCGGGTGGCGATGCCCATGTCTCGTCCGGCGGATTGTTCCTGTCCCAGCCGCGCGCTCCCGATTCGAAACATCAACTTAACAAAGAGTTGACAGAAGCGAAACGCTCGGGAAGCAGAAGCGAAACGCCTCCATCCTAAACTCACCCTCGATGAAACGGCGAGACGCCTGTTTCTCAGGAGTGACAGATGAACACCAGACAGATGGTGGAGCGGGCGAGGGCGGGTGACCGCTTCGCGGTGGATAGGCTCGAAGACCTGCTGCGGGAGCGCGTGCTCCGGACGGCGGGCCATTACGCCCATCTCACGGGGATGGACCGGGAAGATCTTCAGCAAGAAATGTGGCTGGGGATGTTCATGGGTCTTCAGCAGGTCGATGTGAACATCGGCGATCCCCTTTGCTACCTCTACCTTCGCGGCAAATGGCGCCTTCTGGAGGCCATCCGACGCTCCGACCGCGAGCGCGCCGAGCCGCTGGACGACGGCGCCTACATCCCGGACCGCCGCCTCTTCGAGGATGAGGTCCACTCCCGCTGGCTGACCCGCGAGCTCGCCGACCGGCTCAAGGGACCTCAGCGCCAGATCCTGGAAGGATTGCTCCAGGGGCGCATGCAAGAAGAGCTGGCCACCACTTTGGGTTGCACCGCTGCAAACGTCTCCTACCACGTGCGAAAGATCCGCGAAGGGTATCGAGCGCTCGCAGCCGAGCGAAACCAGACAAATCGGGGGAAACTTGGACACCCCGGTCCCCAGGGCGCGGGGGAGCGCCCTAAGAACGAAAGGAACGCAGCAAGATGCATCCACGCTGCATGATCGCCGCACTGGCGGTGTTGGCCATGCCGTCTGGAGCCGTCAGAGCGGATGAGCCGGTTCGGGGACCCGATGCGGCGCCGGCGGCGCCGGTCGCCTCCGCGCCGGCGCCGGTTGAGAGCAACCCTGCCGGGGCTGCCCCCACGGCGGCGACGGCGCTGCCCAAGACCGAGGTGAAGCTGGCGCAGGCGCCTGCCGCGCCCGCGGAAGCCAAGGCAGAACCCGCCGCCGAGGCCAAAGAAGAGAAGCCCGCGCCCAAGTACACCTTTGGTGGACAGGCCGACTTCTACTTCTCCACGAACTTCAATAACCCGTCCACGGGACTGAACGGCGCTTCCGTCTTCGACATTGAAGATGAGAAGGGTCCGCACCTCGGTCTGCTGGAGGCGTGGGTGCAGAAGGCTCGCGATCCGGTCGGGTTCCGTCTGGACCTGAACTGGGGGCCGACGGGCCGGCTGAACAACTTCCTGGAGCGCACTCTCTCCGGGAATGACGTCTGGGATCACGTTCAGCAGGCGTACGTCAGTGTGAATCTGAACAAGAGCGGTAAGACCTACGCGGAATTCGGTCGCTGGCTGAGCCCGACCAACGCCGAAGTTCTGGAGCCGGTCAACAACTGGCTGTACTCGCGAAGCATCCTGTACGGCTTCGGCAGCCCGTTCACCTTCATGGGCCTGCGCGTTTACCACTACACCAACGACACCGACTACTGGATGTTCCACGTCAACCAGGGTTGGGACAACGTGACTTCCTACGGCTTCGGACCGGGCGGCGGCATCTCCTACAACAAGGCGATCTCCTCCAAGCTCACCGCAACCGCGAACTACATCATCAGCAACGAGCCGAGCGCGTCCGGTCGTGAGACCGTACGAAACTACCTTGACCTCGTCGCGGCCTACAACCCAAGCGACAAGTGGAACTTCACCGGGAACATCGACCTGGCGACTCAGGCCGGCGACACCTGGTATGGCGTTTCGGTTCAGGCCAAGTACAACTGGAAGCCGAAGGAGTACTTCGCCGCTCGCGCCGAGGTCCTCGCCGACTCGAACGGCTTCCGCTTCGCTCAGGCGTCCGGCACTACGGTGGCGACGCTCACCCTGGGCTACGGACGCATCATCACCAAGAACTTCCAGACTCGGATGGAGTTCCAGCACGCTTTCAGCGACACCAACCTGTTCGCGAAGAGCACTGCCGGCACGTTCCGGGGCGACCAGACGCGGTTCCTCGTGTCGGGGATCGTGCACTTCTAGTCTGAAGCTGGGTTGACCGGACGGTCGGGGAGTTTCGTCTCATCGCGAGGCTCCCTGCACCGGATGGACCGATGCGAGGGAGCGAGCCGTCGACCCCATTTAAGTGGTTGACGGCGCCCGAGCATAACTCTGAGGAGCCGGCGGTCGGGTGAGAGCCCGATCGAACCGGCTCGGATCCAGCCCTAGCAGGGCGGAGATCGATCCCGGCGGTCACTGCGGACCCCATCCGGCACGACGATGACGTCTCGACCCGGAGCGCGCCGAGGAGGCGCCTCCCCGCACGGTGAGAGGAGACGAACCATGGTGCCAGGTAGAGCATCCGCGTGGAGACGCGCGGCCCTGCTGTTGCTGTCGGGAGTGGCTGCTGTCTTTGCGGCCACGGCAACCCCCGCTTACGCTCAGGATGGTCCCACCCCGGACCCGGCGGGCGCATCGACCGGCGCCGCCGGCGATATCGCCGGTATGACATCCGGAGCACCCACCGCGGACGATCTTAAGAACATGGCGGCTGCCGAGCCGCTGGCCGCCAAGGTGGCTGAGGCGTCCGGTCAGAACCGAATCGCCGTGAACATGGTGTGGGTTCTCATCTGCGGCTTCATGGTCATGTTCATGCAGGCCGGATTTGCGATGGTGGAAGCGGGTTTCTGTCAGAAGAAGAACGCCGCTCACGTCATGATGACGAACTTCATGATCTATCCCCTCGGGATGATCGGGTTCTGGCTGTGCGGCTTTTCGATCATGTTCGGAAACGCCGGCGCCGTCGCTTCCATCGGCGGCACCCCGCCGCTCACGATGGGCGCCAGCTTCGGACCCGAAATCAATGGGATCAAGCAGAGCCTCTTCGCGTGGAACACACCCCTCTTGATGGGGAACATGTACGACGTCGGGACGTTCGCGTTCTTCCTGTTCCAGATGGTGTTCATGGACACCACCTGCACCATCCCCACCGGCGCGATGGCCGAGCGCTGGAAGTTCAGCGCCTTCGCGATCTACGGCCTGGTGATCTCCACGATCATCTATCCGGTGTTCGGTCACTGGGTGTGGGGCGGCGGCTGGCTCGCGATGCTGGGTCAGACCTTCAAGCTGGGCAACGGCGCGGCGGACTTCGCCGGGAGCGCCGTCGTGCACATGGTCGGCGGCTTCGTCGCTCTTGCAGGGGCCATCGTTCTCGGGCCGAGGCTCGGTAAGTACCGGGCAGACGGGCGCCCGAACGCGCTGCCGGCGCACAACCTCCCGATGGCGATGATCGGAACCTTTATCCTGGCTTTCGGTTGGTTCGGCTTTAACCCGGGCTCCGCGCTGGGCGCATCCGGCGGCGGAATGCTCCGGATCGCCGTTGTGGCGACGGTGACGATGCTGGCTTCGGCCGGCGGCGCCATCAGCGCAATGCTCTATTGGTGGGCGCGCTACAAGAAGCCCGACCCGTCGATGTGCGTTAACGGGATGCTGGCCGGGCTCGTCGCGATCACGGCGCCGTCCGGTTGGGTGAATGCGCCGTGCGCCGTGCTCATCGGCGCCATTGCCGGAGTGCTGGTCTGCATCGCGGTCCCCGCGGTTGAGCGAGCGAAGATCGACGATCCGGTCGGCGCCTTCTCCGTTCACGGGGTCTGCGGCGCCTGGGGCGTGCTCTCGGTCGGGCTGTTCGCCGATGGAACGTTTGGCGGCGGTCTGAACGGAGTCTCCTCCAACGTGACCGGTCTGTTCTTCGGAGGCGGCGTCGGTCAGCTTCTGGCACAGATCATCACCATTGCCGTTTGCGCCACCTGGTCGTTCGGAATTGGCTACGTGTTCTTCAAGATCCAGGACAAGGTGATGGGGATCCGCAGCTCCCGAGAGGATGAACTGCGCGGTCTCGATATCCCTGAAATGGGTGTCGAAGCCTATCCGGAAGATCGTGTTCCGGGCAGTGCCTTCGGTACTCCGGCGAGCGTGCCGGTTGGAGCGATGACCGGCGCGGCGTTCGCGGAGTCGTAGTCGCCCCTGGAAGCGCCGGTGTCTCGCCGGCAGCCTGACCAGAACCTGGGGCCGGTGGAGGATCGAAGGACCTTCCGCCGGCCCTTCTTCGTGGGGATGCCGGTGTTCCGTGTCCCGCGGTGGTCGCCTGCCGCCGGATCGCTGTGCGAGAATGGCTGCGGGCTCGGTCGGAACCTGCCGACCGGAAGCCCTCGACCATTGGAGTTGACGAGCATGAGCGTGACGTCTTGGGTGGGGATCGATCCCGCCGATCGACGTGCCTGGAACCGGCGCACCATCGACGATCCTGCCGGCTGGTATGCCACGCTTTCACCGTCGACGTTGGATCTGCTGGAGCACGAGGCGCTGAGGGCCTGTGGCGCCGACGCGCCGCTGGCGACGCTGCAGCCGTCGGAAGAGCTGCTGGCGATCCTCACGGCGGAGCTGTCCGGAGTGGTGGACGCGCTCGAGGTGGGACGCGGCTTCGCGGTGGTGCGAAGTCTCGATCCGGATCGGTTTGGGGCCGACGCGGCTCCGTACGCCTATTGGCTCCTGGGGCATGGAGTTGGCCGTCCGATCGTGCAAAACGTACAGGGCACGCTGCTCTACGATGTCCGCGATACCGGGACCGATCTGTACTCCGGCGCCCGAGTCTCCATCACGAACCGGGAGAGCGGGTTCCACACCGACAACTCGTTTGGGGATCGCATCCTGGACTATGTGGGGCTGCACTGCCTCCGATCGGCGCGGGAGGGTGGGCTCAGTCAGGTGGTCAGCGGTTTCTCGGCGGCGCGGTTGCTCGCCAGGGAGAACCCCGAGGCGCTCGATTCTCTGGCAGAGGCGTACGCCGTCGACCGACGCGCCGGGACTCGACCGGGCCAGGCGTCGACGGTCGATGTGCCCGTTCTCTCCGCACCGGAGGGCGAACTCCTCGTGCGGTACCTCAGGTACTGGATCCAGGCCGCCGAGGAGAAACGCGGGGAGCCTCTTCCACCGAGCCGCACAGCCGCTCTCGACATCCTCGACGCGACGCTGAACCGCCCTGACCTTCGAGCCGAATTCATGCTCGAGCCGGGTGAAGTGATGTTCCTCAACAATCGGTGGCTGCTGCACAATCGAACCGGATTCGAGGATTTCGAGGAGCCCGAGAAGAAGCGGCATTACGTTCGACTCTGGCTGCAGCGCCACTCGCGTTCCGAGGCGGCGCTCTTCGATTAGACGTTCCGGCCGCCGCCGGGGCGGGGGTATTTGCGAGATGTCTCGGCGAAAAGTGCTGGTGACGGGCGCGAGCGGGCTGATCGGCGGCCTGCTCCTGAATCGGTTAAGCGATCGCTATGAGTTCAGCGGCCTGAATCGCCGGCCGGTGCCGGGCATTCCCTGCGCGCAGGCGGACATCGCCGATTTCGACGCGATCCGCCCCGCCTTCGACGGTATTGAGACCGTGGTCCATCTGGCCGGGTACACCGGTTCCGCGGAAGATCCGGCGGTGACGGACTGGCACGGAAACCTCTATGGCCACATGGTCGGCACTCGACACGTCTACGAGGCGAGCCGCCAGGCCGGTGTGAAGCGGGTGGTGTTCATCAGCTCCGGCTGCGTGGTGCTGGGCTACGAGCGGGACTTCCCCTACAATCACCTCGTCGCCGGCGAGTACGACCAGGTTCCTGAGACCTGGCCGATGGTCGACGAGACCTGGCCGATCCGGCCGGATGGCGTCTACGGCGCGGCGAAGGCGTTCGGCGAGAATCTGGGGCACGTCTACTCCGACATGCACGGGATCTCGGTGCTCTGCCTCCGAATCGGCGCCGTGCTCGACACGGACCGGCCGAAGCTCCGCCGCCAGTATCCGGGTTACCTGAGCCATCGCGACATCACCCACGCCATCGAGCGCTGCATCGAGGCTCCGGAAGAGCTGAAGTTCGGCATCTTCGACATCATCAGCAACAATCGCTGGGCATGGCGGAGCATTGCCTCGGCGCGACGGGTGCTGGGGTACGATCCGCAAGACAGCGCCGAAGCGTACACGCTGGACGATTGAGCAGCGCCGGGCGGCCCCTTCCAACGGGTTCCGGGGCCGCCATCGCGTGAGCTCGCATTGAGAGTCGGTTTCAAACGGCAACGGAGCCGCCGGGCTGCGCTACAATCTCCCCCGTTAGGAGAATGGAAAAGGTTTCATGGCTGACTCCAAGGCGACGAATATCACCTGGCACGCGCACTCCGTCACTCGGGCGGAGCGCGAAGCCACTTTTAAGCATCGCGGGTGCACGATCTGGATGACGGGCCTCTCCGGCTCCGGGAAGTCCACCCTTGCGAATGCGCTGGATGACGCTCTCTGGAAGCGCGGCATCCGCAGCTACGTGCTGGACGGCGACAACGTTCGCCACGGGCTGAACAAGGATCTCGGCTTCTCGCCGGCAGACCGCACCGAGACCATCCGCCGCATCGGCGAGGTCGCGAAGCTCTTCACCGACGCCGGCGTCATCAACGTGACCGCGTTCATCTCGCCGTATCGAGAGGATCGCGATCGCGCCCGGTCCATCCAGGCCGACGGCGACTTCCTCGAAGTCTACGTCCGTGCATCGGTCGAAGCCTGCGAGGGCCGCGACACCAAGGGCCTGTATGCCAAAGCCCGCGCCGGACAGATCAAGGAGTTCACCGGCATCTCCGCGCCCTACGAGGAGCCCTCCGCTCCCGAGGTGGTGGTGGACACGGAGACTCAGAGCGTCGAAGAGTCGCTCGCGGTGATCGTAGCTTACCTTGAAGCAAACGGCTACCTGAGTTAGTCCCGGTGGCCTGCTCGGGCGCGGCCCCCAGCCCCGCCCGAGCAGCGCCCCCTCCTTTCCCAATTCGTCGGGACGGACCCCTGGAGGAGAAGTGCATGCTGTTCCACCAACTCAACGTCTCCGGCATGCTCTCGTTTGGCCCTTCCGGGGTCGAACTCCCGCTCTCCCCGTTGAATGTGCTGATCGGGCCGAACGGCTCCGGCAAGTCCAACCTGCTGGACATTCTCTCGGTGCTTTCGGCGGCGCCCTCTCACGTCATTCGACCCATTCGAGATCGAGGTGGGATCTCGGCGTGGCTCTGGCAGGGAGAGGATGCCCCGGGCATCGGTCGGATCGAGGCTCAGATCGCCGACTCGGAGAGGGACTCAGCGGTGCGGCATCGGCTTGAGATCGTGGACGTCGGGGGCCGCCCCGAGCTTTCCGATGAGACCATCGAGCCGCTGACAGGGTCGGGAGGGACCGAGGCGCCGCTCTCGTACTATCGATCGCGTCGGGGGCGCCCGCTCCTCAGCGACGTGGATGGGGTGGCTCGAGAACTGAGTTCGGCGACGGTTCCCCACGATCAATCGGTGCTCTCCGCGGTGCGAGATCCCGAGCGATACCCCCTTCTGGATGCGCTTGCGCGACAGTATGAGGGGATCCGAATGTATCGCAACTGGCCGTTCGGTCCGGGCGCGAGCATTCGCCGGGATGTGAGCACGCACGAACCCAGTACGGTGCTTTGTGAGAGCGCGTCGAACTTGACCCTGGTCCTTCATCACCTCAACCGACGAGTCGGCAGCAAACTCAAAGCATCCCTGAGGGAGCTCTATGAGGGAATGGAGGACCTGGAATTTGAGATCGCCGCCGGCAACCTCTCACTATTCTTGAGGGAAAGCGGTGACCGATTGATGCCCGCGTCGAGGCTTTCCGATGGCGCGCTTCGGTACCTTGCTCTCCTTGCCATCTTGCTGAGTCCAGTTCCACCGCCCGTCACGGCGATTGAGGAGCCTGAACTCGGACTGCATCCCGATGTCATCCCGCACATCGCCGAACTCTTGCTGGAGGCGTCCGTTCGCACTCAACTGGTCATCACAACCCATTCCCGTATGCTGATCGACGCTCTCGGCAGTGCACCGCAGGGCGTGGTTGTTTGCTCCAAGGCACAAGGCGAGACCCGGTTTGACCGACTCAACTCGGGCGATTTGAAGCGATGGCTGGAGCACTACTCGCTGGGAGAACTCTGGAGCATGGGCCAGTTGGGGGGCAATCGGTGGTGCGGAGCCGGTGTCGGCACGCAAGCGACCTGCTGAACGCAATCGCGTCCCGCAGGGGCTGACATTGCCGAGGTCGTGCCCTGTCGCAGCGCCGGGAAGGGGCTGCCGGTGGGTGGAGTGAACTTCCCCCGGGTCGGTTCGGGTCATGGGGCTCGACGGCGCCGAATGGGAGACGGATGCGTCCGAAAATTGCCGCGGTCATCACCACCTGGTTTCCACTGTCCCATGCGGACGTGCTGATCCCCAAGTTTGTCGGCGGCTTTCCCATCGATGATGGAGTGACGACCGAGCCCCGCTGTGAAGTCGTCTCGATTTTCATGGATCAGATCCACGAAAACGATGTGGGTGTGGCGTTCGCCGCAGAACATGGCATCCCCATGTTCCGCAGCATCGTGGGCGCCCTGACGCTGGGCGGCAAGGAGTTGGCGGTCGACGGCGTGCTGCTCATTGGCGAGCACGGCGACTACGCCTGGAATGAGCGCGATCAGCAGCTCTATCCGCGCAAGTACTTCATGGAGCAGATTTGCGGGGTGCTCGCGAAGAGTGGCCGCGGCGTGCCGATCTTCAACGACAAGCACCTCTCCTGGAACTGGGGCGACGCGAACTGGATGGTTCAGCGGGCCCGTTCCCTCGGGGCTCCCTTCATGGCCGGCTCATCGCTGCCGTTCGGGTGGCGAAATCCCTGGCTGGAGATCGCGCCGGGCTCGCCGCTCGAGGAAGCCGTCGCGATCGGCTACTCGGGGCTGGACATCTACGGCTTTCACACGCTGGAAACGCTGCAGTGCATGGTCGAGCGCCGTGCGGGCGGCGAATCGGGCGTCCGCGCCGTGACCTGCTTCGAAGGGGAGGCCGTCTGGCAGGCGGCCCGTGACGGGCTGTGGTCGCGCGATCTGGCGGAGGCGGCCTGCGGCGCCATCGTGAACAAGCCGGCCGGATCGATCGAGGAGCACACCCCCAATCCGGCGCTCTTCCGGGTGGAGTACTCGGACGGCTTCATCGGCTCGGCGCTGATGCTGAACGGCTATGTGGAAGACCTCGCGTTCGCCTGCCGCAGCGAGGGAACGATCCACGCGACGGAGTTCTATCTGCAGAACCACCCTCCGCACGGACACTTCAGCTACCTCGGGTTGAATGTCGAGGAGATGTTCGTCACGGGGAAGCCCTCCTATCAGGTTGAGCGCACTCTGCTGACGAGCGGCATCCTGGAAGCCGCGTTGGAGTCTCGCTTCCGGGGTCACAAACGGGTGGAGACCCCCTACCTGGAGGTTTGCTACCAGAGCTACGACTCGCTGAAGTGGCGACCGACGGGGACCCGACCCACCACACCACCGGCGACCGAGCCGGCCGGCTGAGGGGAGAGCTATGGCCTTCCGGCAAAGCGAGAGGCACGCGGACGAACTGCAGACGCACGGTTACACCGTGTTTCGGGGAATCGTTCCCCCGTCGCTGATCGACGATCTCCGGGAGGCCTGCACCGAGGGGCGGGATCGGGTGCGGGCTCTGCGCGGGGTCCAGGTGCAGCGCTTCCAGCCGATCTCCGCCTTCGATCTCTCCCCCCAGCCCTTTCAGGACTTTCGCGAACTGCCGGAACTCGGCGAGGCGATCCGAAGGGCGCTGACGCGGGAACACACCTACGGCGACCCGTCGCAGATGGGTGTGCTCCTGGAGCCCGGCGAGTCTGCCTGGTGCACGCACTGGCACCGCGACTCCCGGGACAATCAGCCGCACATGAGCCTCGCCTCGTGGAAGGCGGCCTTCTCCGACTGGCGCTGCTTCGGCCAGTCGAACTGTCCGCTGTATGCGGACTCGTCGCTGTGGGTGGTCCCCGGCAGCCATGTTCGTCCCGACCTGCCGCGGGAGACCTTGCGGTTCCCGAGCCGTCCCGTGGAACGGCCGGATCTGGAAGCCGCCTCTCCGGCCGCCCGGGAGCGGCGATGCCGGGAGTACGCTGAGAGCATGCCCGGCGCCCTGCAGGTGCATCTTGCTGCCGGAGATTACTGTCTCTATCGCAGTGTGATGTGGCACATGGGAAGCTATCTGCCGTACACCCGCCGCGCAACGCTTCACGACTTTGTGGACACGCCGACCTTCGCCGCGTGGCGCGCCGCAACCGCTGGGGAAGCTCGGGGACTCCGTGAGCAGGGAGTCCCCGCCTGGAGTTGGTGGGACGGCGTCGGGTAGGTCCGGAGCGACAAGGACCGCACTCCACGACGTCCCGTGCCGGGGCGACGCGGTGGCGGCGCGTTCCGGGTAGGGTCGGCAGGAGCCGGACCTTGCGAGCGGCGAACGTGACGGCGTCGACCGGACGGCGCGAGCGTCGGCCTTTCGGCGGTTTGGCTCCATCCGTTTGTGCTCCTGGCTGTCCCACTCTCCCTGGAAACCCGTACCCTCATGAAACTTGCGTCTGTCTTTTGCGGCGTGACTGCCGTCGTGACGATTGCCGGCCTCACGGCTGCATCGGTGAGGGCCCAGGATGACGCGCCGCGGCCGATCCGCTTCGCACGCTTTCCAGTGCTCTCGCCGGACGGCAAGCAGATTGCTTTCAGCCATCAGGGCGACATCTGGAGCGTGGGCGCCGGAGGCGGTAGAGCCCTGCGGCTGACCCTGCACGAGGCGCACGACACGAACCCCTCCTGGTCGCCGGACGGCAAATGGCTGGCGTTTTCCTCGAGGCGGTCGGGCAACTATGACGTCTGGGTGATGCCCTCGGACGGCGGGCGGCCGCGACAACTCACCTTTCACTCGGCGGACGACGAAACGGCCGGTTGGTCGGCGGACGGCAAGCAGCTTCTCTTTTCTTCGCGGCGGGAGTTTGCCCGAGGCAGCGCCATCTACTCCGTGGATCTCACGGGCGGCAACAGCCGGCTGCTAGCGTCGGACGCGCTCTCACTGTTGCATCCCACGCTCTCGCCGGATGGCCAGTGGCTGGCATGCTCACGAGGACGGGATTGGTGGCGGCGGGGCTATCGGGGCAGCGGCAATTCCAGTCTGATGCTCTTCCCTACGTCCGGCGGGCCGGGCAAGTGGTTGCGTCGGGAAGCGGAGAATGAACGCTGGCCGGTCTTTGCGCCCGACGGGAAACACCTCTTCTTCGTAAGTGACGGCGACGGCGCCAACAACCTCTATCGCACCACCCCGGACGGAGATCGGCCGCAGCGCCTGACCAGCTTCAAGGACGGCAATCTCTTCAATCCCAGCGTGGCGCGGGGTGGGGAGTTGATTGCCTTCGAACGGAACTTCGGCGTGTGGACCATGTCGTCGAAGGGCGGCGAGGCGAAAGAGATCTCCATCTACGCCCCGTCGGACGACCGCACGAACCCCGTTCGGCAGGAGACCTTCACCTCCAATCCGCAGGCCATGGCGCCGTCGCCGGACGGCAAGCAGATGGCGATCCTGGTCCACGGAGAGCTCTTCACGTTCCCCACCTCCGGTGGAGAGGCGGTTCGGGTGACTCGCACCCCGTCGAGGGAAGAGGATGTCGCGTGGTCGCCCGACGGCAAGTGGCTGGCGTTCAGTTCCGATCGGGACGGCGATCAGGATCTCTATCTCTCCGACCCGACGGGGGGGACCGTGAAGCCGCTCGCGCGAACGGCCGGCGTGGCGGATCGGACTCCGGAATTCTCGCCGGACGGCAAGAAGGTGGCGTTTCTGCGGGGCTACAACGGCTCCGAACTGTGCGTCGTGGAGCTGGAGGGCGAGGCGATTTCGACGCCCCGCGTGGTGGTGCGAGACCCCGCCATCTCCGGGGTGAGCTGGTCGCCGGATGGCCAGTGGTTGGCCTACGCACGGATGAAGTCGCACTCCGCGGGTCTGGTCTCCGAGGTCTTCGTGGCGCGCGCGAGCGACGGCCATCGGGTGAACGTGAGTCGCTATCCGGTGGTGAACCGGGCGCCTCAGTGGTCGCACGACGGCAAGAATCTCTATTTTCTGAGCGACCGCGGCGGCGCCGACAGCAACCTTTACATGACGGCGCTTGGCGATGACGGCGGCCCCGAGGGAGGCGCCGGGGGCGCCGGGGCTGGGGATGACGAGCCCGACCAGAACCTGGTGAAGGTCGATGAAGAGGGGATCCAGCGCCGAGTGCGCTCCATCGCCCGCGCCCCCGGGGGCGTTTCCGGCTACGCCGTGTCGCCCGACGGCAAGTCGGTGCTCTACACCGCCGCCGCTGCCGAGGGGGGCCGATCCGATCTCTGGAAGGTGGGAGTCACGGGTGGAGCCGCAACGCGACTCACTCAGACCGGCGAGGGCGGCGCATCCCTGCAGTTCACCTCCGACGGCAACCGTCTGTTCTATGTGGCGGGAGGCTCGGTGAAGAGCATTCTCCCGGCAGGCGGAACGCCCGCAGTCCACGCGTTTCGAGCTCAGATGGAAGTCGATGTGCGGCTGGAACTGATGCAGATGTTCGACGAGGGTTGGCGCAAGATGCGTGACTCCTTCTACGACGAGAAGCTGCATGGCGCGAACTGGGAGCAGGTGAAGCAGACCTACCGGCCGGTAGTGCCCGACCTCACCTACAAGGAAGACTTCTACGACCTGTTCTTGCTGGTGCTCGGTGAACTGAACGCGAGCCACACGGGCATTTCCGCCGCGGGAACCGGGACCGGACCGGCTACCGCCTCACTCGGAATTGCGCCGGACCCGACGTATGCCGGACCCGGCGTTCGGGTCGGGTTTGTAATGCCGCGGAGTCCCGCCTCGCGCGGCGAGTCTCGTCTCCAGGTCGGCGATCACATTCTGAAGATCAACAACCAGGTGGTCTCCGGCGCGGAGGAGTACTTCCGGCTTCTCAACGACCAGTCCGGGAAGAGTGTGAAGCTGCTGGTCAACCGCGAGCCGAAAGAAGAAGGCGGCCGTACCATCACCATTCGCCCCATCAGCGTTGTGGCGTACCGAAACCTGGAGTACGAGCGCTGGACCCGAGAGCGCGAGCAGCAGACTCAGGAGTTGTCGTCCGGCAAGCTGACCTACCTCCATCTCAGCGCGATGAACGACGCCAATCTGGAGCGCTTTCGGCGGACCGTGTTTGGTGAGGGGCAGGAGAAGCAGGGCCTGGTGCTCGACATCCGCTTCAATGGTGGGGGGAGCATCGCCGACGAGATGCTGGCCATCCTTCAGGACCGGATCTTCTCTTACCGCACGATGCGCGGGGATCCCGGGAAGCTGCCTGCGCCGCTGAACGTGTTCACCCGCCCGATCATTGTGCTGATCAACGAAGCCTCGTTCAGCAACGCGGAAGCCTTCCCATGGGGCTTCAAGGCGCTCAAGCTGGGGAAGGTGGTCGGCGTGCCCACCTACGGCGGCTGCATCGGCACCGGCGCCACCACCCTCATCGACGGCAGCACGCTTCGGACCCCGACGACCGGCGCGTTCACGCTGGACGGCATCAACATGGAGAACAACGGCTGTCCGCCGGACATCCATGTGGAGAACACACCCGCCGACGTGGCGGCCGGAGCTGATCGACAACTGGAGCGAGCGGTGCAGGAACTGTTGAAGCAGACCGGACGCCGCCGGTAAGTGTTTCGGGCGAATGAGGGGCCATCATCGATGCCGAAGGAACCGGGCGCTCCGGCCCCGAAGTGAGCGGGGAGCAACTGGCTCCGTCGGGCCGGCTGCCGCACCTCCAGGCTCGACGGTGAGCGAGAGGACACGGCTGCGGCAGTCATACCGGCGTGAGAGAGGATTTCGAGCAATGGCTGAATTGAACCGCAGGGATGTGCTGAAAGGCTTCGGGTTGGGAGCCGCGGTCACGGCGTTGGGACCCAACACCGCCTGGGCGCAGGCGAACCGAAAAGTAGTGCTCGGCATCATCGGACCGGGCGGCATGGGATCGAACCACACCCGGATGCTTTCGAAGACCACCGGTGTGGAAATCGCATGGGTGTGCGACGTCGACGCCACGCGGGCCGCAGAGGCGGCGAAGATCGTTCAGGACGCAGGTCACCGGGCTCCGAAGGTCGGGGGAGATCTCCGTCGAGTGCTCGACGACGCCGCCGTCGACGCCGTGATCATCGCGACGCCCGACCACTGGCACGCACCCGCGGCGATCCTCGCGCTCGAGGCCGGAAAGAACGTCTACGTCGAGAAGCCGTGCGCCCACAACATCCGTGAGGGCCGGCTGATGATCGAGGCGGCGAAGCGGAGCGGCAAGTTGCTCGAAGTCGGCACCCAGAGCCGGAGCACCGAGGTGGTGGCCGACATCGTTCACCGCATCCACTCCGGCGCCATCGGCGAGGTGCTGGTGGCCAAGTCCTGGAACTCGCAGAAGCGCCGCAACATCGGGAAGGCCGCCCCCAGCGATCCGCCCCGGGGTCTGGACTTCGACACCTGGTGCGGACCGGCGCCGATGGTGCCGTACCGCTCGAACCTGCTCCACTCCTCCTGGCGCTGGTTCCACGACTTCGGCTGCGGAGACATCGGCAACGACGGCGTGCACGACATCGACGTGGCGCTCTGGGGCCTCGGCGTCAAGACGCATCCCAGCCGGATCTCATGCATGGGCGGCAAGTACTTCTTCGACGACGATCAACAGTTCCCAGACACCCAGTATGCGGTGTTCGAGTATGCCACCGACAAGCCGGGCGTGATGAAGCAGCTCATTTTCGAGCAGCGGATCTGGTCGCCTTATGTTCAAGAGGGCTACGAGAACGGCGCGGCTTTCTACGGCACCGAGGGTATGGTGGTGATGGGCCACAGCACGGGTTGGAAGCTGTATGGTCCGAAGAACAAGCTCATCGCGGAGCGCGTCGGCCCCGCCGACCTGGCGGCGCACCACAAGAACTTCCTGTCATGCCTGTGCGGCGAGGAGAAGACGGTGAACGCCCCGGCCGAGGTCGGCCACCTCGCGGCTTCGCTTTGCCACCTGGCCAACATCGCCTCCAGGGTCGGCCGGGTGATCCACTTCGATCCGTCGAAGGAGAAAATTCTCAACGACTCGGAAGCCGGCAAACTGGTCCGCAGGAAGTACCGCGAGGGCCACTGGGCCGTTCCCAAGGGCGTCTGAGCCGAGAACCATGTCCGCGGCGCTCCACACGTTGGTGCGCCGCGGACTCGTTTGAACTCTCCCTGAGAGCGCCGACACCTTGCCGGCTCCTCAGGATCATACGGAAACAACCTGAACGACGCGCCAGGTCGCTGCAAATCGATCCCCGCTCTGTGGCGTAGGAGTACGCTCAGTGCGACTTCTTTGGGGATGACGGAGTGCGGACGATCGTTCGGACGAGTCCACCGGGGAGATCATCAACACGAGTCCTAGGGTGCTGCGCCAGGCTGGGCTGAGGTTGGGCCGTTCGCCCGCAGGTGCAGCACCCGGGCCCGTAATTCGGGCCAGCGGCCCGAGGGCATTCTCGACGTTGACGGGGTTTACCCTGCGGCGCCTTCGTGACGCGCGTACCGAGTGTTTCCACCGGCCCCCCCTCGAACATCGTCATCCTTGGGCTTGACCCGAGGATCCAGCGGTGTAGGTGCCGCAAGCAGTTCCCGTGCAGCGCGCCCGACGGAGCCAGTTGGGGCGACGCGCCAGGTCATAGCGAATGGATCCCCGCTTTCTGGAGTGAGATTACGCCCATCGCGACTTCTGCGGGGACGACGGAGGGAGGCGACGGCGCCACACCCAAGAGCGCCCACATCCACGTGGTTTCCACCAACTCTCCCCTCGTCCACCGTCATCCTTGGGCTTGACCGGAGGCCCCTGCGCTGTGGGCGCCGCACACAGGCCTCGGCATGCGGGCCGACCCGTCCGGTTGAACACCTGCACAGAGAGCGAACACTCCCACCTGACGGTAGAAATACCCTCGGAAGAACGGGAGGCGAGGCTCCGTCCGAGCCGCGAACCGTCCTCAGGGTCCACCGCCGCCGAATCGGGGTCGTCGTAGTCGGTCGATGAGACGGCAGCGGGCTTGTTCACCGGGCTGCTTCGTTTTGTGGCGTGGACCAGGTTAAGCACCTGTACAGAGAGCGAACACTCCCACCTGACAGTAGAAACACACTCGCAAGAACGGGAGGGCGAGGCTCCGTCCGAGCCGCGAACCGTCCTCAGGGTCCATCGCCGCCGAATCGGGGTCGTCGTAGCCTGTCGATGAGACAGCAGTGGCCTCGCTCACCGGGCTGCCTGTCTTCGCTCCGTTCTGTGGCGGGGACCAGGAGGCTGGGACGAACGCGCAGGGGCCGCCCGGGATTAAAGTCCCGGGCTACTTCGTGAAAGCTCTCCGGGCTGAGCCGGCACGCCCGCCCAGCGAGCGACATCGAGTCCGACCCATCGATTCCACCGTCCGACCGTCGATCGCAATGACGTGCACCAATCTTGGGAACGGGTGGGGAGGTGGGAACTGGACTTGAGGGTGATCGCAACACCAGTGGTGACGGCGCCCGCCTTGTCCTGGGAGCGCCGGCATCTTGCCGGCTCCCTGCGCGCTGACGCAACGCAAGCGGAACGATTCGTGGAAAGCGATCTTCCTTCTCAGGCGGAGCGGAGCCGGGCAGTCACTTCCTCGCCCCAGCGGTCGGCCTAAGTGCGCCACCGAGACCGATCCAACACTGTTGGAAAATCTCTCGAGGCTCGCGGGCCGAGCGACGCGGGGCGACCCCGAGTCTCGGCTTCTGTGGTCTTCGAAGAGCACTCGGCAACTCGCGAAGACCCTGCGGGAGCAAGGACATAAGTGCGACAACTGCGGGGTTGACGGGGCTGGGTCCACAGGTGGAGATCACTCGCACGAGTCCTGGCGCGTAGCCCCGGGGCTGTTATGAGGGTGAACGGCTCTCCTGCGGCGCCGGCACGGTGACCCGGACCTCCGGCCGCACTGGCTCCGCGGTACGAATGGGCCCGCTCACGGGAGCATGGCGACCTTCAGGCGACGAGAGAAGCAGGCTTCTCCAGCGCGTCCGGGCTCCCTGGCGACAGATCAGACCTCCGGACCCGGCGACCCGGCGTTTCCCGAGCGGGCCGCTCGGGGGCCGGTCGTGGTGCGGACACGCGCTGCCAGAGTCGGACAAAGGATGTTTCGTCTCGCCGCCGGAACGTTGAGGAGGTCGGCTGGGGGGCGGGAGCGGGGTGCGGTGAGTGAGATCGCGTGAGTTCCTGGAGGGGATCTCGGTTCCGGGCCGGGGCCGCGGCCGCGGGGCCTCCGCGCACTGGCGTACCGCTTTTGTCCGAGAGGGTCCAGGTTACGCGGCGCGACCCGGCGCCCGTCCCCGGCATCGTCTGCGGTCGCTTTGGTGGCTCTGCCTCGCGGTGGTTCTCTGGGCCTTGATCGCGGTGCGCTCGGCCGCAGCGGGCTCCGGTCCGGTTGCTTCGGCAGCGTGGGATACCGGCCTGGCAGGCGTTCCGGCGCTCCAGCTCCGTCTGGACCTGGATGTCGCGGACGCTGACCTGGGCAGCTTGCTTCCCCGTCTCGGCCAACAGGTCGGGGTGCGTCTTGCCGCTGCCCGGGACCTTCGAGATCTCAAGGTGACCCTGAAGTTCTCCCAGGCGCCGGCGGTTCAGATACTCACGCTGCTTTCCCGCCGGTTGGATCTGAGCTGGGTGCGGAGCGGTGGCGGTTTCGAACTCATGCAGTCGCTGAGAGCCCGGCAGCGCGAGGCGGCAGCGAGAGACCAGGGCGAATCCGAAGCTTGGGATTATGCGATGGCGGTGCTCCGCACAGCGCCCGAGCAGGCTCGCCGAGATCCGCTTGAGGTGCGGGCCGAAGAAGAGCGACTGAAGGCTGGAGTTGCCGCGGCGGAACTCGGGTCGGAGGCCAGACATCGGGCCGGGCAGCGATTGGCGGAGTTTCGAGATCGAATCGACACTCGCGGGCCGTTCGCATCCCGACTCTTCTCGACTCTGTCCCCGTCGCAGGTGCGGGGCCTGAGGTCGGGGGGGCCCGTGGTGCTGCGGACGGTGGACGGCACCCTGAACGGAGCGGCGCTCGCGGCCGCTCGTGAGCTGCTGGCTCCCAGCACCCGCTCCATCCGCGAGAACCCGTCGGGTGAACAGACCGAGGAGATCATTGTTCGGTGTGAGTTCGAGCGCGGAAGAGAGCTGAACTGGGGATCTCACCCGCAGGGGGGCAAGCTGGAGGGGAAGGGACTGATCGTCAGGTTCCGGTCCGAGCTGCGCTCCCCGGGGAGCGCGGCGTCTGTCGGCGATCAATGGCTGCCGTCCAGAGCGATCGAGCCGCCGCGCGCGGCTTCGGGTGGGCCGGATCCCATAGACCTGCACCGGCCTATCGATTTGAAGCCGATCTTCCCCACCGCAGACGGGGAGAGCGAGGAGACGCCGAGCATTCCCCTGTCGAAAGTGCTGCGTCATGCGGCTTCGCAGCTCGGTTTCAATGGCTACTCGGAGAGCTTTGTCCGGCTGTGGGTGTCGCTCGATGCCCTGGAGTCGGTACGAACTCTCGGCCAATTGCTTTCGGTGCTCGAAGACTCGTTGGACCTCGGCTGGCGCTTTGAAGGAGGGGTGCTGGCGCTCACGAGTCACACGTGGGCCGAAGATCGGGCCCGCGAGGTTCCAACTGCCGTGGTGAAGAAGCTGCGCGGGGCGGCCACGCGGTCTCCGTCCGCGGTTCTGGCGACGATGGCGGAGTGCGCGCGGGAACTCTCCGATGAGCGACTCTCGACCCTTCAGGAGTACTGGCTCAATTACATGCATGGAACCCTCCTGGCCTGCCCGCCGGTGAGCGGCGGCGTCTTCGACGCTCGTCGGGAGCTTCGCCTCTGGGGGTCTCTGAGTCCGATGCAACGGCAGCGACTGTTGACCGGCGCCTGGGTGCTCGACCGAAGTTGGACCCCGGAACAGCAAGCCAGACTGCTGGATGTGCTCACGGCGCCCGCTGATGAAGACTCGGTTCCGGCTGCGGATTCCTCGTTGATGGCGAGATGCCGGGGCAATCTCGTGATCCGGATGTCCTCGGCTGAGGTTCTGCTCCGAGTCTTTTCGAACTCTGCGGAGTACCTGCTCGAATCGGAAGTTTTGTCGCGACGGAAGGTGGATGGAGAGTTCCGCCGGGCGGGGATGGAGCGCCTCTATCCGATCCAGCGGTACCGGCTTGAAGTGACCACCCCTCCGTTGGCGAAGTTCGAGGTAATGCTCAGAACGCGCGACATCCCGGTGCGCAGGTTTGGAGCCGAGCGCCGCCAACGGATCGGGCCACCCTCCAACGGCAAATCGCCCCAGGGATCGTAGTCAAGGCGCAGCTGCCGGAGGCGTACTCGATTTGGCATCTGGCTGGAGCGCATGGGTTCGAGTTCGGCAACCCATCCTTCAGGACGCGATCGGACAGAGAGGGGCCTGAGCCGGCTCCCGGTCCCGCCTGAGTGCTGCCGGCGCGACTCGCGGACCGGGAGGGACCATCCAGCAAGATAGAGAGTCCACGGGTTGCAGATCGAGCAAAACCTTTGAGCCGTGGCGTGCGTCCAATCGTGTGAATGTTTTCGGTTGCAACGCCGCTCAATGGGGAGTCGCTATGCGAAACCTGCCGCTTGCGTGCTGGATGCTCGGATTTCTGATCGCCATGCTGGCGCCGGCGCCGTCCCTGGCTCAGGACACGGGGGCCGCCGTGCTGGATGGGGTTCCCGCGCTGGCGCGGAAGCTGGATGTGGATGCGCGTGACCAGACTCTGGGAACCCTGCTCGCACGGATTTCGGCGGTCGTCGGAACACCGATTGTGGCGGAATCCCGGGTTGCTGACTTCAAGATCACGTTGCTGTGCAAGGAAACGAGAGCAGCGGAGGTTCTGGCGCTGGTGAGCGCTCAGCAGGATCTCATCTGGAGGAAGCGCGGAAGAACTCTCTGTCTGACTCAGTCTCCAGGCGCCGCCCAGAGGGACGCGGCAGCTCAGCAGGAGTACGACGCAGCAGTCTGGGATTATCTTGACGAGTTGTTCAAGCGGAGGGGCAACAATCCCTCGATCAACGCGCCCGCTCAAGAGCCGCCCCCGCCTCTCCCCCAGATCTGGAAGGACCCGGGCCCCGATCTCCCTCCCAGGGAGCGGCTTGCAGCCTATCGCGAGTGGTGCATGCAGATCGATGCGGCCCAAGAGCTTACGGGGCGAGTGGCAAGGTTGTTTCGGGAACTGTCTCCGGCACAGCGGATGCAGGTTCGTACAGGCGTGACACTAGATCTGGCCGCGGACGACCCGTCCTTGCCGTCCAATACCCGAAAGAATGTCAATGAATTGGTTCTGGCGACTCTGAAACAACCGTCGCTACCAAACGATCAGGGCACGGCGGCAGCCGGAGCGCAGCGTTCGACGCCGGTCGTCAGATTGAACTTCGTTGGGATTGGCTTTCAGCCGGTCTCGTCACCATTGTGCTACCGTCGTTCCATCAAGAGCCTCCGGGTGCGCCTCGGGCTCCGCCGGAGCGGACAAATCGGAGTGGGAGTGCTCTTCGGGAGTGCATGGACTCATCGGGTTCCGATTGCTCTTCCGCCCGACGAGTTCCCCGAGGAGAGGCGTTGGTCGTCGGACCAAAGATTCATCATTGGCGGCCTCTCTCTAGACGGCCAGCCGAACTCGAGTGTGCCGCTGTCCACTGTGCTCGCCCTGATTGCAAGGGCGTGGGACGGACCGGTCGTAGCAGATAGCTTCACGCGAATTCGGTGCGTAAAGCGGGAGCATCTTTTCCAGCGATCTCTCTCGGATGTGATCCGAAGGGTACAACGTGCCAAGGGAATTGAATGGCAGCGCCGTGGATCGGCGTTGGTGCTGAAACACGTTGGGAGAGCAAGAGAGCGAAGTCTGGAGATTCCTCCCCGTTTGCTCAAGCCTCTGCTTACGGAGCGCCTCCAGTCGATCCCGCGGACTCTGGATCGACTGGGGGCGATGCTGGAGTCGGTGACATCCGAACAGATGCTGGAGCTCCATGAGTTCTGGGAGGCCTACTTTGCCGGAAGCCGAATTGGCCTGGCTCGGCAGGTTAGAGGACCGATGGACTGGCAGTCTGATCTACGAGTTTGGAAAGCTCTGACTCCACACTTGCGCAGGCGGTTGCTCGCAGGTGAGGAGTTGACGGAGTGGGATTTGATCGGGTTGGCTCGTGAGCGGTGGACTGCTGCTGCTCGAACGCCGACTTCTAACTGGATGGGGATCCTCGTGGAGTCCAGACCTTTCCCCACGCAGCCGCCGGGAATCCGGCTCGGCATTCGAATGACACCCAGGACCGTATCCGCTGTGTCCAATATCGGGCTGCGGAGTTGGCTGCTCGCTCAGCCGGGTGAATGCACGGAACTGTCGAGCCAACCGGACGAGCATCGTGAAAACGTTGTGGATCTGGAGTTTATCTATCGAGTTCCGGGCGATGCGAACCCCATTCGAGTTTCTCGCATGCTGCTTCCCGACCCTCGGCGTCCCACAGTGCCTGTCGGGTCAGTCGACGGGCCTTCCGTCAGGATCAGTGATCCGGTTCGAATGAAGGCGCCCCCTACCCGCGCGCCCATCCTGGGATTGGGCCTTTGAGGCGGATCCCGATGCCACTTCCTGCCGGCGGTGACTACCGCGAGAACCTTGCCCAGCGGCCTTACGTCGCCCCTTGCTTTCTGACTGCGACTGTCGCGATGGCAGCGGTCGGCTTCACGCCGAGGGATGTCTCGGCGTGGATGCCACACGAGTCGGAGTTGTTTCGGTCGCCCTCGCTGGCGCGAAGCATCGACTTCAGTGCTCAGGATGAGCCTCTGGAAGATCTGCTCGAACGCCTGGGCCGGAAGCTGGGGGTTAGGTTGACTGCCGCGCAGAACATCCGGGACCTGAAGCTGACACTGTTCTATGCCAGGGCGACGGGTGGCGCGATCCTGCGCGAGATTGCGGGCTATGGGGATCTGCGTTGGGGCGGCCAGCGAGGGGGTTATCTCCTCTCACGATCCCCTCAGGCGGAGGTACGTGTGTCCCGCGAGTTAGCCCTGTCCAGGGAGAGGGCTCGCGCACGGGTTTTGGGTCTCTTGGCGGCGAAGGGCTTGAACGGAGAGGCGGATGGGAACTCACCGCTGGTCCGCGTGGATGGGGATGGCGCAGAGGGTGGGGTCTCACGTATTAAGTGCACACTCCAAGTGGGTCACGTGTCTATGGGAATGGCGCCAGTCCACCGTCCGCTGCATCGGCAGGTTGCCCAGTTCCTGGAAGTTCTCACCCCGCAGCAACTTGATCGAGTCATTGCGGGAACACCGATGGTGGTGGATGGACGACACCACCCGCTGTTGGGCGCGATGCGACGGATCTGGGCGCCTGAGTTGAATCCTGGGCAGTCGGATGATCCGGACCTGAAATCGCCGATCCGAGACGAAGTCTGGTCCGGTTGGATCGGGTGCTTGCGCGACCAGAGTAGCGTCAATCCGATGGACTTCGGGAGGCCGGTCCGCCGCGAGCCCGTGCTCAAGCTCCGCGTGTCCCGGAAACTGACGCACGAGAACGGCATGGAGAGCCACTGGACGGCCACATGGGACTCCCCGTCGCCGGCCACTCTCTCTGGCGGGCCAGGCCAGATGAGCTCGACCGAGCCGATTCGCCTCTCCGGTGAGGCAACCCGCATCGGGACGCCCGTGCCGTCGGAAGATCGGCGCTCGCTGCCGCTTTGCCATTACCTGAAGCAGCTCTTCCCGCAGACACATCGGCAGGTGATTGCGCCCAGCTTTGTCCGCCTGCGCCTGCCTGTTCGGGATGCCGCTCGCACACAGACGCTTGGAGAGTTCCTGGAACTACTGGAGAAGAGGCTGGAACTGTCGGCTACTCTCACATCGACCCGGCTGCTGCTCAGGTCCAGGACCGAATCCCTGGATCTCGCTGAGGAGCTTCCGTACCGCCGGCTCAAACCACTGATGCAAGGGGAGATGAAGTCCGAGCGAGCGTACCTTGATGCGTTGGCGCGTCTCGTCTGCGCATTAACGGACCGGCAGATCCAGGAACTCGACGTGAGGTGGCGCGACTACCTCGGAACATCACCCGCCTGGACACCGTTGAGCGACGGAGGGATCTATGCAAGCCGAGGGTCGCTGCGTCTGTGGGCTTCACTGGGGGCGCGGCAGAAACGGGATCTTCTTGCGGGCAGGACGCTTCGGCACACGGAGATGTCGCAGCGCCAACGGGCCCTCTGGCTGAAGGCGGCCGTCACTCCGGACCTTCACAACTGGGGAGTAGAGAGCGTTCTAGATTCGACGGCTTCCCCGAAGGTCTTCGCACTCAGGTTAGCGCGGCTTGAGGCGATCTATGCGGACTTTGTCGACCGAACCGGTGAGAGAAGGTACGGGAACTGGAGCCGTGATGAACCGGGGCTCCTTCAGAGTGCTCTTCCGGGTTCGAAAGTGACACACATTCCGCTCACCGTGGCACTGTTTCTCTACCTCACGCCTACCACCAAAGATCATGACATTGTTTCGCGAGACGATCTCACGCTGCCGGCGCCTGCGCCGTCCCCGGCTCAGGACACGGGGGCCGCCGTGCTGGATGGGATCCCGGCGCTGGCACGGAAGATCGATCTCAGCGCTCGGGATGAGTCGCTGGAAGTTTTGCTCGGTCGACTCTCCG
>SYKE01000312.1 GCA_005798285.1 Actinomycetota bacterium | reverse complement strand
CCTGCCCGACTCCGATCACCGAGAACAACGCGCTCCCGGCGCCGGCGAGCAGGCTTGCGCCCTGGTACCCGGGTTCGCACTTTGCCGAGCCGGCGTCGATCAGACCGCCGCTCATCGCTTCGAGCGCGGCCCGGGCGCCGGTGTTCAAACCCTTCACCACCCCCTCACCGGTGAAGTCGTACATGTCGTTCCCGATCCGGACGAGGTACTCCCCGCTCGGATCGACCGCGTTGATGGGGTCGTTGTCGCAGTAGGCGTAGAGATTCAGGCCGCCGGCAAGGCCGATCGGATCCGGGCTGATGAAGCGTCCGAGTTCCGGATCGTAGTAGCGCTGATAGATATAGTCCAGACCGAAGCCGAGGGCTCCGGGCTCGCGCTGGTAGCCCCACTGACCGCCCCACTGGAATTCGGTCGCGTCTGCGCCGTCGGAACCGGCGGACCCGAGCGACCGTCCGAATGCGTCGAAGGAGGTCCGCCAGGGTGTGGTGACTGCGGTTCCGCCGCCGCTGCCGTCGGTCAAGTGTTGGGTGCTGCCCAGATGGTCGGTGTGGAAGTAGCGATCTTTGAGGGTGGCGCCGCGCTGCGTGCGGGTGGAAATCCCGGGCGTCTGCAGGTTGGTGTGGGTTTCTCCCGTGGTGTTGGAGTAGCGCTGGTGCAGCCCGAAACTGTCGAGCTTGACGCCATTGACGGGATCCGACTTTTGGACGCGGTCGCCGTCGGCGGCGTACAGGGCGGAGAGGGTGACTCCGTTCGTGCGGCCGCGAGCCGCGATCTCCCGGAGGCGGCCGTCGCTGTCCCACTTCAGGTCATAGATGTCTTGAATCGAGGTGGTCTGCGATGATCCGCCTCCCATCTCCCGCTGGATGAGTTGACCCAGGCCGTCGTAGACGAATACACGGTAGTCGGCCGCCTGGCCCGGCTGGGGCGCCGCTGGTCCGCCGGTGTTCATCCAGATGATCTGATCCAGGGCGTTCCGACCGTAGTACTCGGTGCGATTGCCCCGGGTTACCACGACGCGGTTGTCTCCGGTGTCGTACCGGTAGCCGGTTATCTGCCAGTTCGGCAGTTCGGTGGCGAGGTGGGTGGACGTTCCTTCGGACACGAGTCGACCGAGCGTGTCGTAGCCGAACGCGCGCTGGGTGATCTGGGAGCCTGCAATGGTCTGCGAGCCGGATATCTTGCCGGAGGGGCCATAAGTGTAGCTGGTGGACTGAAGGTGGGACGCAGCTCCGCCGGCGCCCACCGTGTAATCTGATGCCGTGATCAGGCGGCCAGCCGGATCGTAGGCGGATCCACTCGTCGTGCCGTTCGCGTTTCGCTGCAACAGTACCTGACCGGCGAGATTGTATTCCCAGGTGGTTCGCTGCCCCAGCGGATTGAGCAGTTCAACCAATCGACCCTTCTGGTCGTAGGCGGATTGCCAGGCGGCGTTCGTGCCTCCGACCCCGTCCATGAGGGTCCGCTCGATCCAACGTCCTTGAACCATCTCGTACTGGATGGAGATCCCACGACGCCCGCCGCTCGGCTCTACCCGTCGGACCCGCCCGAACGAGTCGTAGAGGTAGGTGGTGGTCCCGCTGGCATCGGTGATGTGACTGACATTGCCTTCCGCATCATACGCCGTGGTCACCGCAAACCCGGGGACTCCCTGTGGGCTGTTGGGGTAGTCGACCTGCGTCACGCGATGGAGGCTGTCCCGCGTGACTTCCACGGTGTTCCAGCCAATGCCGGATGCCTGCCGGAAGGGTCGGCTGATCCACTCCACTTCACCCGCGGAGTTGCAGCCCCGATACTCTTCGCGTCCCCCATCCCATCCACCGCCCGCGGTGGGGATGGCGGCGTACTTGACGGCAGTCATCTCTCCCTCGTAGATGAGGGGCACCGTGGGGGATCCGTTGCGAGAGTAGCGCCATCGTTCGAAGACCGTTCGGACGCCGTTCGGCCTCAGAATCGACGTGAGCTGGCCATTGCCGTCGTAGCTGTAAGAAGTGGTCCGGGCGAGTTCTGTCCCGACTGCCTCGGTCGCGGAAAGCAACTGCCCCGCGGACGAGTAGGTCATCGTCCCCCGAATGCCCTGGCTGTCCACGGTTTCTCGAACGCGACCTTCCGAGTCCAGGATAGCCGACATGGAGAGAACGATCTGGCCGTCCGTGCCGACGGCCCTCGACGTCACCTTCAGCCCCGGCTCGGGAAGCGCGCCGGGATTGCTGAGACTGACGCTCTCATAGGTGAGAGTGACCTGTCGATTCAGGGGGTCTCTGAATCGAATTGGGATGCCCGCGGCGTTGTACTCGACCTGTGAAACGGATCGATCTCGATCCAGGGGGCTGCCAAACCGCAGATTCTGGGGCGAGGCTACCGCGATCGGATTCCCGGTGAGCGGATCCAGCGTTGTGAGGCTGTCGTTGCCAAGAGGATCGATGATCCGTGTGGGATCGTCGTAGTAGTAGTCGAAGAAGCGCGTCACAAAGTTGAGGGGACTTCCCGCCGCCTCACTTTTCATTTCCACGACGTTGCCGAAGGGCCCGCGGGTGTAGAGTGTGCGTTGGGTCCAGGGTCCCCCCGGAGTGGTCCGGCTCTCGGTGGCGAGGGGCAAATTCCAATCCCCAAAGGTGGTCTCTACCTCATGGCCTTCGAGGTCTCGAACCACAGCCTTCGAGATCCTCCGCCCGTCCGCAGCATAGGTGTACTCGATCTGAACGAGGGGGGAGCCCACCTCCACGGGAGACGCGACGGTTGTAACATTCCCCCAGGCGTCATACGTGTAAGCGACGCCGCGGCCTGTGGCGGGGTCTTGGATTTGCGACACTCGAGATCCCGCGCCGTACGTGTAGACGACTCGATTCCCCATGGGATAGAGAAGCGCATACTGCTGGTCGGGAACCAGCACTTCGCGCAAGATCCCTGTTCCGGCTTCACCGGGTCCGGCTGCGGAAGTGCCGACCAGCCGTCCTTCGTAGTCTTTGTAGGTTTGGCCGAAGCCGTCCAATTGCAGGAGTCTCGGCTCGTAGGCATAGGTGACCAGCCTGCCGGCGGGCTCTGCCTTTTTGATCAGGCGATCGTGCTGCCAATCAAACGACCACTTCCGCTCGAGTCCGTAGGGTCCCGCCGCCGTGATGCCCACCAGCTTGTCAAACCGATGATCGCCCAGGAGCACCTCGTCGGAAAACTTGCGATACTGGAAGCGGTGGATCCGACCGGCGGCATCGGTAACCTGCGTGAGAACTCCTCCGAAGGCGCCGCCGGGGGAGGTCGCCGATCCGTTCCAGGGCGGCTGCGAATAGGCGAAGCTCAGCCCCCGTCCATCCTGATCCTCCACTCGAACAAGCTGCTCGTTGTTCCAGGTGAGGTTCACCTCCCGGCCCCAACGGTCAACGACCCGAGTGAGGTGAAACACCGGAATGGTGAGCGAGACGACGTTGACGCCGCCCGACCCGCCAGACCCGGAACCCCCGGCGCCGTACTCGCGCTGGATGTTCTGCCCACCGGTAATCAGGTAGGAGTGATTGAACTCAAACTTCGTGCCGTCGCCGGTGGTTGCCGTGAAGCGGCCGTACGGGAACGGCATTGCGGCGCCGCCCACGAATGACGGCCCGAGGACCGTCGTGGCTCCCTTGTCGGTCAGCGAGTGAAAGCTGTCGTGGGCCAGCCAGATCGAACCCTCGCCGCTCGGGGGCGTACCCGCCTGGAAGTCAAATCCGACGATCCCACCATCTCCGGTGTGCCAGAGGGCATGGGCTTCGCCCCCCTCGGTCTGCACCACTTCAATGAACTGCGCCCAATTGTGAGTAAAGTGCTGATTGCGGTGGCCGACGTGACCCACCTGCGGCTCCGGCTCCATGAGGGGGTAGCCGATTCGGTCCAGTTCCGGCGACACTCGGGCGCCTGAATTGAATGAGAGAGAGAAACCCAGGGTCCGGCCGCGGCTTTGCCAGCTGGAGATCGGGATGTCGAAGCTCACCGCGCCGGAGCGGGGGTCCACCGTAGAGTGAATCGGCGCGGCGGCGCAGCCACAGTTGCAAACCTGATCGCCGGACAGCGTTCTGGAACCCACCAGCGTGCCGCCCATCCCGTCGGAACCATACCCCGGCGGGTACACGATCAGTGTCACTTCGCCCTGGGCATCCGGATCGTCTACGCCGTTCACCCAGTTGCCGTCCCGATCCAACCCGGCGAGCTCATCGCCCATCATCACTCGGAGCTTGACCTCTGTCGGCTCCGTAACCACTGGGCACACGAAGTGGGTCACCTCGGACGCGGTGCTGGTAACGATGAACTGAGTGCCGATGTAGTAACCCAACTGGCCGAGCGTCGCTGTCGGGGTGTGGATGTAGAGCTGCGGTCGCAGGAAGCCGTCGACCTTGCAGAGGAAATTCGCACTGGTCGCCGCGATGCACTGATCCATGTCATAGCCGGGGACAGGCTTCTCGTACGCAATCTCAATGACGCTTCCCGAGGTGGGCGTCTGGTTCGAAACCACGATGATCGGCGGCTTCGACTCGATGGAGGGTTCGTAGATGAACTGGTGTTGGTGCCACATAACCGGGGGCTGCGCCTGCCCCGATGTGGAAGTCGGCGGGTCGTCGTACGTGAAACCGGGTCGTCCTTGCCGGTCATTGGCCTCGGGCACATCGTCCAGATTTACCGTGATGGTGGTGGGGGGCGGTTCCGGAATTCCGGGTCGATAGAGGTGGATTTCAGCAGGGTTCGTGCTCGGAACAAACTGTCCGAGTCCGTCCAGGTATCCGAAGGCGCCGCCGGCCCCGCCGTCACTCCAACCGGTCGGGATCACCAGATTCGGCGCGAGATCACCCGGAAAACTGCAGCCGGATTGGCCGGGATCCAGACAGAGATCCCAATCGGTAGGAGGCAAGATGCTTAGTTCAAAGTAGAGCTGCCCGGAGATTGTAAGACTTCGGATGGAGAGTTCTGCCGGCGGAATATTGGCTTCCGGTTCCCAATCGTGACTGTGGACGCCGATGCCGCTGACATCCAGCGTCAGGCTCCCCGCCACAGCCGCATCGTCAAATGTTGCGATCGAGGACCCGGTGTTGGGATCCACTGCCTGTGGGGCATCATCAACGGTCAACTGAAGCGTCACCGCTCCGAGTTGGTTCGGACACTTGTAATGGCTGACCAGGGACGGGTCCGAACTGGCAACGAACTGACCCATCGAGTCGACAAAACCAAACTGTCCTCCAGCGGCTCCGTCGGACCACTGGGACGCAGTCACGGCATTCGCGGCGAATCCAAACGGAAAGGAACAAACGGGCGACCCACAACTATCGAAGTCTTCAACGACATCCCACCCGATCGGGACCACATCTCCGGGATCGAGGGTGGTGCGGCTCGCCCAGAGTTGCGGCGCCTGAAGTGCGGACCCTTCCGACCAGGAGTGCGAGTGAGATCCCGCTGCCGCCAGAGCGATGGTGGTGGTGAGGGAGACGGAGGCGTCGTCGAACGTCGGAATGGGCGGCCCTGCCGGATTGTTGGGATCGATGCTCTCGCCCGAATCATCGATCGTAACGGTGATGGTGCACTCTCCCTCAGTGGATCCGCCTCTGAAATGCGTGACCAGGCTCGGATCGGTGGAGATGACAAACTGCCCCAGCCCGTCAAAGAAGCCGAAGTCGCCGGGGAGGCTTGCACTCCACATCGTAGGATGAACTTCGTCGTACGCCCATCCGCCCCAGAAGTCGCACTGCCCCTCCGCCACGCACACATCTCGCTCCGCAGCGGCGCCCCACACACCGATCGACGTGACTTGCCCGGTCTGAATCGACTGGTCCCCTGCGGCAAGTGTGTACCCGTCCAGAGCGTCGCCGACGGTCCAGGAATGGGTGTGTTGGCCCTGCGCGGGACTGTGTGACGAAGAGAGCCCCGTGAGGGCCAGCGCCAGCCCAATCCAGATCGCAACGCTCAACCCGACGAGCCTGCTCCTCCTCGCGAGCCGCCGCCGGTCCGGGTGAGCACTACTGCCTCTCAGTGTCATGGCGTGAAACCCCAATTCGATCAATCAATCCGTCTGCTGAAATCGGCGTCACGAAACGCGTCGCTGGCTACCACGGCGCCAGGCGTGCTACGGTGGAGAGGCGGCGACGCCGGATGGAAGCGGCATCTCCACCGGAAGCTTTGTGGAGCGAATCACAAAGCTTTCGATCATCAGTCCACCCTCTTGCAGTCGTTTGATCCCCTCAATCGCCGCACGACGAAAGGGAAGAACAAACACTCGACCACCGGTGGGACTCTCCGCGCTCGGCGGGCTCAGCTTCACGATCCCCAGCGAGTCCTCGCGGGCAGCCTGCGCAAGCAACTTACCGACACTCGGCTCACGCTGCTTCACGGCAAGATCCACCAGGGGTGGCACGGCGAGTTCGCGAAGCGCCGTGGAGCGGCGCCGATCCACGATCAACTCGCCAAGTGGGATCCGCATGGACGGATCTCCCGCACTCCCCAGAATAATCGTCAGAGCATCCCGCACTTCGCCGGGATACGTGTTCTCCCACTGCTTCTTGAGAACACTCGAGTCCACTCGGGCGGCAATCACGCTGCGCGTGAGATCAGCGAGCCTCTGGCCCCGCTCTTTCGGGGTGATGGCGGCGCCGCCAACGGATGTGGTGGACATGATCCCACGGAACAGTCTCAAGGCCATCTCGGCCCGAGCAACTCCGGGAATCTTCGGGTCTCGCAAGGCGTCCAGGGAATCCGCCCGCGATTGGGCCTTCCGGTGAGGAGTAGATTCACGGGATGAACCCCGAGCCGACCCCTGAACAGACACCGGCGCCGGCTGGCTGAAAGGCACGGCGAGAGCGAGTAGTCACACACCAAAAATCCGGACATGCGAAGCAGTGGGCATGGTATCCAGCCTCCACGACAATCGATTGGGAGCATGTTGCGTTCAGGTTGGCCGTCGACCTCCCCGTTGCTGCCTAGAAATACTGAGTTATTGTTGAGTGTCTAGGTGGGCGGTGCTTGAATGTTCCCTACAACCTGCGCGGAGGAGGCAGAACCTGACCGGATCCCGTGGATGACTGAGCGCCGACCCAACCCTGCCGGCGGTAAACTCTTCGGAAACTGCGGTGCTGGTTCGGTATGGTCCTGCCCTTTGGTTCGCTTGATACGCGGGCGCCACCGGCCCACCCCTCGATCCTCGTGATCCCTGGGCTTGACACGAGGCTCCGTGAGCGTGGATGTCGCGAGCTGTTCTCCCGCTGCACATTCACGTCTCCTTCCTACCAGGGCGCTTTCCACGGTAAAGACGATGGTGCATCGGAGCCGGCGAACCTTCGCGGGAGTCTCCGTTCGTCCTGGCTATAGAGCCGTTGAATGGGGCTCCGAACCTGTGAATCGTCCATACTCGCAGGAGAGCCATGTCCGGTAGACTTTCGGCCATTCGGGCCTCGAAACGGGCCCACCCGACTCAGCGATGCGCGGACGCGGCCTTTTCTCGCGCATGGTAGGTGGAGGGAATCTCTCCGCCTGCAGAGTTGTCAGGGGTTTCTTTCGTCGCATGAAAGACCGAAGCATCCAACTGATGTCGTGCGTCGCGGCGCTCGCCGTGACCTCTTGCGCGCCCCCGGCGGAGAAAGTTTCGCCTGCAATCCTCCTGTTCAGCGGAACAGGAACGTCTCCCAATGGCGTCAACGCGGTCGAGGCAGTCCTGCGGGACCGCCACCTCCACTACGCTACGGCGGACTCGCAACAGCTAAACGACATGGACGAGTCACAGCTCAGGTCATATCAGCTCCTGATTGTTCCGGGTGGACACTACATCAATATGGGCAATAGCCTGACGCCGGGCGCTACCGCCAACGTTCACCGCGCGGTGCAGGGCGGGTTGAACTACCTGGGGATTTGTGCGGGTGGGCTGCTGGCCGGAGACGCCTCGTGCAACAGTCTGAATCTGACGGACGGCGTGCGGTTCGGCTTCTACAAGGTAGTGAACCAGGGGATCCACAAGGCTGCGGTGGAGATTACAGGGATCGACCCACCGGCGCTCGATCACTACTGGGAGGATGGCCCGGAGTTTACCGGGTGGGGAGCGGTGGTGGGCAAATACCCGGACGGCACTCCCGCCATCGTCGAGGGGAACTCCGGCAAGGGGTGGGTGATCCTGTCCGGAGTTCACGCGGAGGCGCCGGCAAACTGGCGAAACGGCATGGCCTTTACAACTCCAGCAAGCCAGGCCCACGCCTACGCCGGAACACTCATTGACGCGGCACTCCACGGAACGCGGCTCCCGCATTACTGATCGCTGAGTCGCGTCAGCGTCCGGGAGCGTCCAGCAGCGCCCGAGGACTCAGCGGCCCGACCATCGCTTCGCGTCGCCCGATCTCGTGGGGCGGTCAGCGGCAGGCGGGGTGGATGGATACTCCCCGCCTGCCGGGCTGCCGGTTCGGGCCCCCGGCGAAAGCCGTCAGGGCGTCAGGAGGCCGCGGACCCGAAGCCAGTCGAGAGCGCGGGCGGGCCAGTCGGCGGGGCCGGCTGAGCCGGGGCGGCTGCGCATGCCGAAGCCGTGTCCGCCCTTCTCGTAGATGTGCAGCTCAGCCGGAATCTTCCGGTTGATCAGCTCGAGATAGAGAAGCGTGCTGCCCTGCGGAAGGGAGCCGGTGTCATCTCCCATCTGGCAGATGAACGTCGGAGGCAGGCCCCCTTCGGGGTGGATATCGGCGCGGAGGCCGCGGGTCGCAGGGTCATAGATCTTCCAGGGGTAGAGCAGCAGCATGAAGTCGGGCTTGTGACTCACCGCCGCATCGCCGCCCTTGAAGAGCAGGTTGTTGGTGGCGCCGATGACGCTTACCTGGCCTCCCGCGGAAAATCCCATCAACCCGACACGGTTGGGACCGATCCCCCAGTCTCCGGCACGCTGCCGCACCGTCTGAATCGCCTTTTGTACGTCTTGAGCGGGACCCAGACTCGGATCGGCATGTTTGTCCGTGGGACAGCGATGCACCAACAGGAAAGCCGTGAACCCGTGTTTGGCCAGGAACTCGCAGGCCTCCGAGCCTTCGTGTTCGTCCGCGAGCTTGGTGAAACCGCCGCCCGGCACGACGATCACCCCCGCGCCGTTCGAGCGCGCGCCGCCGGAGGGCGGGAACACAAAAAGACGTGGCCGGGAGATGTCGAACCGGCGCCCTGTTCCGTCGGCGCCCTTCTCGATTCGCTCCGGCGGGTTGGCGGGAACCACCGGTTCGGGCATTCCCTGCGGCCAGATGAGCACCTCTGCACGGTCCGCCGCGTTCCCCGACCGGGGAGCCGCAGCTCCGACGGCGGTCCCAACGGCCAGACCCAGCGCCGTTCTTCGATCCACTCGCATTTCAAGAGCCCTCCACATTGATGTCGGCCCGCCCACTCCCCGATCGAAGTTTCAGCGGCCCGGGCGTCGGATCTATTCGGTCAGCAGCGCGACATTCGGGTCGTCCAGATCGCGCGCCGTGGTGAGGGAGCGGATGAGGCTGTGATCGGTCCATGCCCAGACCACCTTTTTGTCTCGAGTGACCTCGAACGCGTGGGCGCCCTTCCCCTCCTGGCCTCTCAGGAAGTTGCCCACCAGGAGGTTGCCGTTCTTGAGGATCTGCAAGCTGCTCACCCAGGTCAGGTTCAGCTCCGGCGCATCGGCGGCGCCGAACTCCCACGCGATGCGGCCCTCAGGCGTCACTTCGATCACCCGCTTCTGGGTCCCGCACGAGATGTAGGTATTGCCGTTGGGGAGACGGAGCGCGTCGTTGGCGTTCTCCACCCCCTTGTATTCCCACGCGATCCCTCCATCGGGACGCACTTCGCGAACGGCGCCCTCCCCCTCGTGAGCCGCCAGGATGTTGCCGTTCGCCGTCTTGTGGATGTTTCGAACCTGAAGGTGGTACCCCGCCTCGGTAGTCGTCAGCGGCACGACCTGCACAATCTCCCCGGCACGGTTCACTTCGACCGAGCGGCACGGACCCTGTTCGGCGAGCAGGGTGTTCCCGTTTTTCAGTCGTCGGCAGCCGAGCACCTGGGGACACTTGCTGTCGTAGCTCCACACCACTGCGCCCGTCCGATCGATCTCCCGCACCCCCGTCGGTTGACCGCCACAGGCATAGAGCACGTTGCCGTTGGGCAGCACCTGAAAAATGACGCTCACGCCCGGAAAGCGGTGCTCCCGAACAATGGCGCCGTCGGGGCCCAGCTCGAGCAGGCGATTGGGGCCCTTGCCGTACTCCGCCACGAGCAGCCGGCGGCCGGGTCCCTTTTGAAGCGAAGCCGATCGGGCGCCCGTCGCGAGGGAAGAGGCGCCCGCAAGCGCCGCCCCCTGCAGCAGCCGTCGGCGATTGAGAAGCTCACTCATAATAGAATCTCCCGCACCACGCGAGCCGGCTCCACGCCTGTGAGGCGGAAGTCGAGCCCCTGATGCCGATACGTCAGTGTTTCGTGCTGGAGTCCCAGCAGGTGCAGCACCGTTGCGTGCAGATCTCGAACGTGCACCGGGTTTTCGGCCACGTTGTAGCTAAAGTCGTCGGTGGCGCCGTAGGTCATCCCGGGTCGAACCCCGCCTCCGGCCATCCACATCGTGAAGCAGCGGGGGTGATGATCCCGGCCTGCCTCCACGCTGTCCCACTGTCCCTGACCCGCGACGCCGCGGCCGAACTCGCCACCCCAGATCACCAGCGTGTCATCGAGAAGGCCTCGCTGCTTCAGGTCTCGAACGAGCGCCGCGGTCGGCTGGTCAGTGTCCCGGCAGCGCGCGACGCACCACGAGGGAAGACGGCTGTGATGATCCCAGTCCGGGTGGAAGAGCTGAATGAAGCGGACACCCCGCTCCACCAGACGACGCGCCAGGATGCAGTTCGCGGCGTAACTCCCGGCGCGAACTGCATCCGGACCATAACTCTCGAACACAGACTCCGGCTCATCGCTCAGATCGACAAGCTCGGGCACGCTCGCCTGCATCCGAAACGCCATCTCGTACTGCCGGATCCGCGTGAGGATCTCGGGATCACGGGTCTCGTGGAAGCGCATCCGATTCAAATCGCCGAGGCCGTTGAGCATCCCGCGGCGGAGCTCCCGGGGCAACCCCTCGGGGTCACGCAGGTAGAGCACGGGGTCCTTCGCGCTCCGAAGCTTCACGCCCTGGAAGCGCGACGGCAGAAAACCGCTTCCCCAGTAATGATCGTAGAGGGGCTGATCGCTCGGCCGCTGCATCCGGGAGATCATCACCAGGTACTCGGGGAGATTGGAATTCTCGGAGCCGAGGCCGTAGCTCACCCAGCCCCCCATGCTGGGGCGGCCCGGGATCTGATGTCCCGTGAGAAACTGGGTCATCGCCGGCGCATGGTTGATCTGATCGGTGTGCATCGACTTGATGAAGCACAACTCATCCGCCACCGACGCCAGATGCGGAAGCCACTCCCCGACGGTCGCGCCGGAGCGGGGGGAGCGCGTGAAGCCCGCACGGGCCGGCATCACGAGCTGCTTCTGCGATGCCGTCATCGTCGTCAGCCGCTGCCCCATCCGCACCGACTCCGGCAGGTCGGTCCCCGCCCACCGGGTCAGACCCGGCTTGTGATCGTACAGCTCCAACTGAGACGGTCCGCCGGATTGAGTCAGGAAGATGACACTGCGTGCTCGAGCTCGAAACGGCGGGGACTTGGCGCTCGCAGGCTCCGCACGACCCGCCGCGGCCGCGGGACCCGCTCCCAGGAGTTCCGCCAGCGCGGCGCTGCCGAGGGAGACTCCGGCGCCGCACAGAAACTGGCGTCGCGTCGCAGCCAGCTTGCAATCCTGGCGCCAGGCGGGAGAAGGGTCAGTCGCGGTGGGATCCGCGTGGAGTTCGGGGGACGACATGACGAGCAACAGTTCCAGAGAGCCCACACCGGTTTCCTTCGGGCTTCGCCGCCCCGCTGTGATGGCAGAGCTTCGGGACAGGACCGGGTCGTGATTTCAGATCTCTCCAGCCGGCTGCACTGGATCGGACACTACCGGCTGCCCTTCGACACGTACGCCCACCTCACACTGCTGGAACTGAGCTGCGCCCTCCCCTGGCCGCGGGTGCTGGAGGATGAGGAAGCGTGGTGGCCGTGGGAACCGCAGGCCACCGACCCCGACACCGGGATCCCACTGGCCGACTTCTACCTCAGCCCGGACGGAGAGGAACTCATCGGCAGCTACCTCGGTTCGCCGCCGCAGTTGCCCACGTGCCGGTTCCTGCTGCTCCTCCGCGACGAGATCATTCCCGAGGTGCTGATGGATCGCGACGAGGCGAGGCTGGAACCGACCCCGACTCCGGAGCGCGTGCTTCGACTCATCTGGCTGGAGGAGTGAGGCTTACTCTCGGGTGATGGCTTCGTCCAGATTCAAGAGCGTCGACGCCGTGAGCTCCAGCGCCGCCCGGGAGACCGAAACCGGGATCTCCGACGGGCCCAACCCTTCGGCATCCAGTTCCAGGAGTGCAGCCGCTTTCTCGGGGTGGTCCCGATAGTAGGCGTGCGCCCTCGAGTGTTCGCGCTCCAGCACCTTCAACTCCGGATCTCGCGCCTCCCGACCCAGCACTGCCCGGAAGAGTCCGCGCAGAGTTTGCCGTACCGGCTGGGACTGGTTCGCAAACCGAAGAGCAAGTGCATAGGACGCTTCTCGTTGGGTGCCGTCGTTCAGCAGGGTCAGCGCCTGAAGCGGCGTGTTGGTGATCGGCCCGCGAACTTCACAGACCCGGCGCTGCGCCGCGTCGAAGAGGAACGTGGGCGCGATCGAGCGCCTCCAGAACGCGTAGAGGGTTCGGCGATACTGGGCGCGGCCCGGCGTCGACTCGTACTTGAACCGGCCCATGAAGATCTCTTCCCAGACGCCGTCGGGCTGATGCGGACGTACGGGCGGACCCCCGATCGCGGGATTCAACAGCCCCGCTCGACTCAGCGCCGCATCGCGGAGCATCCACGCCGGCAAGCGGTACCGGCTGGAGCGTGCAAGCAGCCGGTTGTCCGGATCTCGGACCCGGAGTGGCTCCGGCGTCACAGAACTCTGCCGGTAGGTCTGGCTGGTAACCATCAACCGCAGCAGCGCCTTCACGTCCCAACCACTCTCCATAAACTCGACGGCGAGCCAGTCCAGTAACTCCGGGTGGGTCGGACGTTCCCCCTGCAATCCGAAGTCTTCCGGCGTTCGCACCAGGCCGGCGCCGAAGACGAGCTGCCAGAGGTGATTCACGATCACGCGAGACGTCAACGGGTTCTTGCGATCCACCAACCACTGCGCCAGACCGAGGCGACTCTTCGAACCCGTTCCGTTCCACGGAGCTACCACCGCCGGAACGTCGGGCTCCACCCGCTCCCCCTTCTTGTCCCAGACCCCGCGAACCAGCACGTGGGTCGGGCGAGCCAGAGCTCGCTCCTGGAGCACCATCACCTCCAGGGGCTCAGCGGCTTTCTGGACTTCCGCCACCTGCCGCCGCGCCGCCTCAAGCCGTGCCCGGGCCGCAATGTAGGCAGCCTCGCCTTCCAGAAACTGTTCCTCCAGTCGGCGAATCAGTCCAGCGGGAAGCATCCGGGTTTCTGTGCCGGCCGCCGCGCGCAGTTGCTCCAGAGGCGTGGGACCCGTTCCCCGCACCGCCTCGCCGGGCTGATCGATTACGGAAACTCGAAAGCGTGCGATGTTGGCATCCCCGACGGTGGAGCGATGCCGCATTTCGAAGAGCAGCTCCTCGTCCTTGCCCGGCCTCAGCGGGTTCGCCAGCTCATAGACCGCACTGTGGCTGGCGGCCGGCGGGGCGCTGCGGGTGCTCCAGCCGTTCCTCGGGTCGTCGTCCAGCGTGTCGCGAACGTCGCCGTAGTTGTTGTTCTTTGCCTTATCCGTCGAGTAGTCCGCCACCGCCTGCGCGATCGGGATGTCCCGAACCTGCGTGCTTCCCGTTCGGCGCACCTGAAACTTGATGTCCGTGAGCAGGAATTCCCCGTCTTTGCCGCGAGAGTAAGCGCCGTTCGCTCCGGGAAACACGTCCAGGCGAATGCCGGTGATAACGCTCAGCGGCGACCGCGCCATGAGGCGGTAGTCATCCTGTCGAGGGTTCGGTCCTGACGCGAGAATGTTTCCATCCGCCGACTGAACCAGTTTCGAGCCTTCAACTCCTACGAGCGAGTGGGCGCGAAGCGGTTGCCATCCGACGGAGGCGGCCGGCGCGGCGCGGCGAGCGCTGAGCCAGACCGGAAAGCCCTGGAGCGCGGTCCGGCGAGCCTCGCGTTCGACAGGTTCCACCTCGGCCAGGTGCTCCCGAGCCTCGGCCAGCGCTCGAGCGGAATAGGGTGAGCTCACCGTCAGGTAGGGCCGCGCCGCACTGCCGGCCTTGCCGTCCTCGTCGATGCTGTTGAAGAACGCAAACAGTCGGTAGTAGTCCTGGTGCGAGATCAGATCAAACTTGTGAGAATGACACTGGGCGCAGTTCAGCGTCAGGCCCAGCCACACGGATCCGGTTGTTGCCACCCGATCCATCACGTAATCGATGCGGGACTCCTCGGGGTCGCGTCCGCCCTCGCCATTGGTCATGTGATTGCGGTGGAAGCACGTCGCCAGTCGCTGCTCCGGACCGGCTCCCGGCAGCATGTCGCCCGCAAACTGCTCCACGGTGAACTGGTCGAACCGCTTGTTCGCGTTGAACGAGTCGATCACCCAGTCTCGCCAGGGCCAGTTCGTACGGGTCTCGTCCGACTGGTAGCCGTCGGTGTCGGAGTAACGCGCGAGATCGAGCCACCACATCGCCATCCGTTCGCCGAAGTGCGGAGACGCGAGCAGGCGATCCACCCGGCGCTCGAATGCATCCGGCGAGCGGTCCGACACAAAGCCGGCTATCTCGTCGGGCTGCGGCGGCAGACCCGTCAGATCGAAGGAAACACGCCGGAGGAGTGTGGCAGGATCGCCTGGCGGAGCCGGCGTAAGACCATCCCGCTTGAGTCGAGCCCGCACGAAGGCATCGATCGGATGAGCTGCTCCGGCTGGAACGGAGTGTCGGACCGGAGGCACAAACGCCCAGTGCCGATCGAAGGTGGCGCCCGCAGCGATCCAGCGCTTGAGAAGTTCCACCTGCGCCGTGGTGAGCGGCTTCTTGTGGGAGTGCGCCGGCGGCATCCGACCCGCCGGGGACGGGGATACAACGCGCCGGATCAGTTCGCTCCGCTGTGGGAAGCCGGGCACGATCGCAGCCTTACCGGAAGCCGCCGGAGTGAGCACCGACTCGCGGCGGTCCAGGCGCAAACGACCCATCCCCTCCTTCGAATCCGGTCCGTGACAGGCAAAGCAGTTTTCGCTGAGCAGCGGGAGAACGTCGCGATTGAAACTCGGCGCAGTCGGGGCCGCAAACGAACCGAGGGCCGATCCCACGAGCGCAGCGCCCCCCAGCACAGCCCACAGTACGCCCCGGCGGCGCCGGCGAGTTTCCAGCAACATCCGTTCTCCCACTGGCAGTCGGCCCCGTCCCCCGATGACGTGCAGGGCCGTAAGCCCTGCTACTTCATCATCTCGTCGAGCAGCGGCTGAATCGCCTCTGCCCAGATCTGATATCCCTTCGCATTCGGGTGCAGCGCATCCGGCATGATGTCCGCGGGGATCTTGCCGTCGGCGTCCAGGAACTTCGCGCCGATGTCCAGGTACCGCACCATCTTGCCGTCGTCGAGCCTGGCCAGGCCTTCATTCACCTGCTTCAGCTTGGCCCGAACGGTGGCGACCGCGGGAATGGACGGATCGGCGCCGCGCGGGAAGATCGCGAGCAGCATGATCTTTGTGTGTGGCAGCTTGGCGCGGATCTGCTCCACGATCTTCACGTCACCCTTCAGGATCTCTTCCGCCGGGTAGCCGCTGTTGTTGGTGCCGATCATCAGAACGACAACCTTAGGCGTGATGCCGTCGAGTTCTTTCTCTTGAATTCGCCAGAGGACGTGCTGGGTTCGATCTCCGCCGATGCCGAAGTTGGCGGGATCATACTTCCCGAAATGGGAGTCCCATGTCTCCTTGGCTCGACCCCACCCTTCGGTGATGGAATCGCCGAGGAACAGCACGCCGATCTTGCCGGCCTTCCCGCGCTCGAGGAACGACTCGTGCTTCATCTTGAAGCGCGCTTGAATCTCCCCATCCGGACCTCGCTTCGGCGCCGGCTGATCCGCCGGCTCCATCTGGGCCCGAAGCGGAACGGAGCCACCCAGCCACAGCGCCGCCGCCGCCCCCACCGCCGCCAGCATCACGTTTCGTCTTCGCACGTGACCACACTCCTTCGAAGTTCCGCGCGCAGTCCAGCCGACCCCGTTCGAACTCCCATGGCCATCAGTTTGGCTTCGTGGCGGCACATTCCCTACAGTACGCGAGCCCGGCTCCGAGCATCCGGGGGGAAGCGCGGTAGGAAACATCCTGAACCCGATGGAAACGACTCTCTGAAATCGACACTCTTCAGGCACCGTGGGACCCGAGGACCGAGCCATGGAATTGGATCGACGAAGACTCCTGGGCGCAGGCGTTCTTGCGGCTGCGGGCGCGCAGAGCACAGTAACGGCCGAGGCCGCAGATGCGGTCCGAGTGGCCGGTGTCGTCTGCAAGTGGATCCGGGGCGACAAAGCCGCCAATTTTCGCCGGGTCGAGCCGATGATCCGACGAGCCGCCGCGGGCGGCGCCCAGATCGTGGTTACCACCGAATGCTTCCTCGATGGATACGCCATCGCGGACAAGTCGATACCCCTTGAGCAGTACCGTGCCCTGGGCGAGCCGACTCCCGGAGGAGCCTACTTCCGGCGACTCGGTGATCTCGCACGGGAGCTCAAGATCCACCTCGTGGCGGGAATCCTGGAGACGGACGGAGAATTGCGCTTCAACACCGCTGTAATCCTGGGGCCCGATGGCAAACTCCTGGGCAAGTATCGGAAGCAGAAGCTGCAGCACGAACTGGTACGCAACACTCCGGGCAGCGAATCCCTGGTCCACACGCTGCCGTTCGGACGGGTCGGGGTCATGATCTGCGCGGATCGCACGGAAACCACCATCGTGAAGGGCTTCGTGGACCGGGGCGCGCGCTTCCTGCTCTGCCCCTCCGGCGGAATGTTCGGGCCAAAGACCAATGACCCGATCGTACAGGCACGATCGAAGGAAACCGGCAAGTACATTGTCTTCGTTCACCCGGCAGAGTTTCTGGTGACCGGACCGGGCGGCGAGATCGTGCGGCGAGAACTCCTGGGAGATCGACTGCTGATCCCGGCCTCCGACGAAGGGACCGAGGTGGACAGTTCGGGCGTTTTCTTCCAGGAGATCCCCCTGTAGGCGCGATCGAGGGGTTCGACCCGTCGACCTGGCCCTGAGCTCCGTGCAACCCCGCCCGAGTTGCGACGAAACGCAAGAAGAGATCCAGGTCGAGCCGTCGACGATAACGGACGTAGCGCCCGTTCCGCCGACGGCGGTCACTGCTTTCAACGTACTTGTCTGCAAGTGTAGCGCGTGCGGCAAGTCCGTTCGAGGGACGCATCCACGGTTGCCGGCAGGACGGTTCAGAACTGGGTGTAGAGCCGTCCAACAACCGCGTCGAAAGAGCGCTACGAGGACCGGTGATCCTATGCAACATTTCCCACGGCGCCAGGCTTAGCCATCCACCGGGCTCGCATGTAGATCAGCCCGGCGTCGTCCTCGCTCGGGTGGCCCAGGCTTCCCACGAACTTGTGCTTGCTGCCGCTGATCCCCGTCCCGCCTCGCACGCTGCCATACACGTCGTACTTCCGCGTGCTCACGAGGCTCCCGTTCACGTCGAGCAACCCCACCACGCTGCCGAGGCCGTCGTAGACGTACCAGGTCGGGTTTCCGGCGCCCGTGCGTTCGTACTCGGGTCCGCGGAGGCCGTGGAAGTACGTCTTGTCGAGCACGCCGTTCTGGAGCGTGCGGATCACGCTGTCGCCGTCGAGAATGTAGTCGGTGGTGTCGGCGCCTTTCACGGTTCGCCGGCGGAGACCGTCGCTGCCGTAGGTGTGCGTCGTGGTCGTGCCGTTGAACACGATCTGCGTGAGGCGGTTCGCGGAGTCCCAACTGTTGGTTCTGCCGCCGCCGGTGAGGGTGTTGCCGTTCGCGTCGTAGGTGTAGCCCTGGCCGTTCTTGGTCAGCAGCATGTTGGCGGCGTTGAACGTGGACGCATCGTT
>SYKE01000311.1 GCA_005798285.1 Actinomycetota bacterium | reverse complement strand
GTGCAGTTCGTCCACCACGATGAAGCGCAGCGTATCCGGACCGTTCTTCGACCACAGCGCCCGATCCTGAGGGCGGATGAGGAGGTAATCCAGCATCTTGTAGTTCGTGAGCAAAAGGTCCGGCGGGTGGCTGCGAAGGGTCGCTCGATCTGTGATGAGCGCGGTGGGAGTCATCACCGTTCCGCCCCCCCGGCCGCTGCCGCCATCACCGATGTAAAGACCCGCGCGCAGCCCCGCGAAGGCCGGGTTGGCGTGGATCGTCTCGGCAATTCGCCGTGCCTGATCAGTGGCCAGCGCATTCATCGGGTAGATGATGAGCACCCGAATGCCCCCCGGCGCAGAACCCCGCGTGGCCCGCTCCCGTGCACAGTGCTCCAATACCGGGTACAGGAAGCACTCCGTTTTGCCGGAGCCTGTGCCGGTGGCGATGATCGTGTTCGCCGCCGCGCCGCCCCTGTGAAGCCGCGCCCATGCCGCCTCCTGGTGAACATAAGCGGGAAATCGAGTCTGAAAGTCGCTGAAGAAGTCCCGCCCGCGCTCCCCTGGGCGAAACGGCAACCCAAGCTGCAGGTAGGGCCCCTTCAGCCACGCCCCCTCGCGAGCGAGAAAGCGCGCCATCATCCCCTGGAAGAACTCGTTCGACGGCTCGTACGCCCGCAGTAGGAACCGCTCCAGTCCCGCCTGGATCTCCCGCGTCAGCAGTGAAGGCAGCATCCACACCCCTCCGTCAACAGCAGTCCACCCCGATCACTCCGTCCGAAGCACCTCAACCGTGCCCCCCTCGAAGCCCCGGAGACCTCGTCATCCCAGTGCCCCGAAGACATCGTCATCCCAGTGCCCCAACCCTGAGATCCAGGCATCGGTTTGCCGCAAGCAGCTCCCGCCAACCAAACCCACCCAATCGGTCATCGCGCCTCACCGCACCAGACACAGCGCCCCCCACCGACCTCTGGGATAACGCCCTTCTCCACCCCCTCTCCCTCTTCTTCGCGCCTTCGCGCCTTCGCGTGACCCCTCCCCTTCCCTCCTCTCTTCTTCGCGCCTTCGGTGCCTTCGCGTGACCCCTCCCCTCCCCGCCGCAATTCAACCACCCCCACCATCGGCTGCACGCCGAGCAAAGAACTCCCATGCGATCGCATAGTCCGCCTCCCGATCGGCCAGGGCGAACGGCGCCACCCAGCGCTGGCGCTTCCGGTGGGGGCCGCCGGGCAGGGTGTCGTCCCACACCTCGCGTTCCACGGTGGCGCCGTCGGGCAGCGCCCGCTCCCGCACCTCCATCCAGCCGAAGCGACCCGTCTCCGTGCGGCCATCCGGCCAGGTCAGCGTCACCTCCGGATCCTTCTTCCCCCCGGTGCGAGGCAGGCCCACCCCCGGCAAACCCTTCGAGTTCGTGAAGACGATGCGGCCGTGGATGTCGTACCAGGTGTCCTTCTCATACTGCTGCATCACCGGGAACTGGATCCGGTAGATGAGCTGCAGCTCCTCCAGCGTGAGGCCCAGCGCCTGCGCCACCAGCACATCGATCTCCACCAACGCCATCCGGCGGGAGTAGCTACAGCGCAATGAGCAACCACGCTGCCAACAAGGGGTCAGATCTCTGAAGAAGTCCCGTGGTAGCCGCGGGTCTTCGGAACGACTCCACGCTTGATCGCGGAATGCGCCAGAAAACGCTTCGGCCCACAAGGAAGAGAAGCAATCACCAAGCGCACTTAGTGCTAGAATACGGCATCTCAATTCGGCCGGTCGATAGTCGAAGGGAACCGCCAGCCTGCTAAGCACTCCTACGTTGACGTGCCCGAGCCCAGTGCTCTTGATATAGAAGTCGAGTGGCAGACTAACAGCGACAGCGGCAAAATCGATTGCGTGTTTGCACGAGCCGAACCCACTTGACAAGATCGTGTTGGGGTGGGCAGCGTGCTTCGGAAGTACGCAGGCAACCAAAGTTCTCTCCCCATTGCTCGGCACCATCTCTCTGTTAGCCACACGCCAGTAATCCGTCACGGGACGGGGGGCGGCTTCGTTCGGCTCGATCCAGTCGACGCGGGGGGTGCGGCGGCGGTATTCGGCGCGGTCCGCCATCGGGCGGTAGTTCGTGCGCGGCAGGTAGTCGTCCGGGATCGCTTCCAGATCGATGCAGTCGTAGTGCCCATTCGCCGTGCACACGCGGCGCGGCGTCTTGGAGAACGGATTGCCGACGCCGAAATGCGGTCCGGAGAGAATCCAATCATCAACGCGGTCGATGAACCCGGTCTCCCGGTGCATCGTCCCGTCCTTCACATGGTTGGTCTCGTTCCAAAGCTGAGTGGGAGTGAACTCGCCGCACAGGTCCCCGAGGCGTACCGGATAGTCCGCGAACTTGCGCAGCACTGAGGTCAACTGCCGAGCATGGAGCGCGGGAAGGCGAGCCTGAAGCGCGGCCGTGCCGGGTTCATCGTAGATCCGGGCAAACAACCCGAGCATCGCCTCGTCCACCCGGATCAGCCGATCGGGGTGGCCCGCGACGTTCCACCTTCCGTGATCGTCTTTGTACCCACCAACTCCAACAGATCCCGAAGGCGACCAGCATGCATCAATGGTGGAGGGTGTGAACAGGTTCGCGCAATGCCCGAAGCTCACCAGGGAGCGGGCGGCGCCGTAGATGTTCACACTGAACTTGGTGTGGTGGTCTACTTCCCCGAACAACTGCAATTCGTTTACGAACTGAAAGTGGCCCGTCAACCTGCGGTAGAGCGCCGCACGAAGTTCGCCGCCTTTGGGATCATCGTAGACGCCTTCGGGATGCAAGAACCCGACGACGCCGCGTCTTCCCGTTACGGTGAAACCGAGAGGGATGAAGCACTTGTAGAGGTTTGCTTTCGAGCCGAGCAGCAGAGGATAGTTCTGTACGCCGTTGAGGAAGGCTTGCGCCCCCGACGCCTCGCACAGTTCCTCGGTCCAGGCGTCCCGCAGCCCGGCAAATTCCTGGAACGCCGCCACCCGCCGCTGGGCCAGCTCGGGCCCGGAGTAATCCCGGATGGCGAAGAGCGGGTTCTGTTCTCCGAGGATTCCGGCCTCCTCCCACACCACCTTGACCCAGGGCGGGTTCCCGAGCACCAGGTCGAAGCCGCCGCGGGCGCGAAACACGTCGGCGAAGGTGAGATCCCAGTGGAAGAAGCGGTAGCGCCGGGCCAGCGCCTCTACCTCGCTCAGAAGCGGGAACATCGCCCGGATGCGGCTGATCCGAAGATTGCCGAAGCGATCGTGCAGGCGCGGGGGCTCCGGCGTCACGACAAGCGCGAGCTGTACCGCCATGCCCGGCAGCGACGGCTGCGTTTCGGGCACGAGCGGCGCGGGCGCCGCGGCTTCGGGTCGATCCCACTCCAGCCGGCCCTGCGGGTTCACATCGACGATGGAGCCTTCCAGGATTGCGCCGACGAGCATCCACCAGAGGGACCGGTCGGGAAGTTGCTCGCTCCTGCCGATGGGCCAGAACCAGAGGGAGCACCACAGGTCCATCACCAGCTTCAGGCGGCGAAACGGCGTCGCCTCGTCCGCATCGTCGCTCAGCATCCCGCGTCGCAGGATCTGGTCCTTCTGCTGCCGGTTGAAGCGCTGCGGGGCCGCCTCCACGGCGTGCGGCCACACGGGGAGCGGATCTTCGGTCGCGCTCCGATCCCGCTTCAGCCAGAGCGTGTGCTCCTCCCAGAGGGCGTCCACCAGGTCGCTCAGCCGCTGAAGCGTGGCAATCTCATGGTCGGAGAGCGGCGCGCAGACCTGCTTCCGCCAGGCCGCCGCCCGGGCGAACTCCTGCGGGTAGAGCTCCTTCGCGGTCTTGTCCTTCCACGCCGCCATGCCGGGATCGGGCAGCAGGAAGTGGTAGACCTCCTCCTTCGTCCGATCCGGCTGCCGGGGATCCAGCCGCCGTGGCGCGCCGGTGTGCCAGGCGGCGCCGCCTTTCTTCCCCTGCGCTCGAAGTTTGTCGACGGGATAGACCTCCCGACGCGCCCCCACCAGGCTGTTCCCCGTGAAGAGCTGGTAGCCGAACCACGGCACCCGGGCAGCCCGGGGGGCGCCGGTCTGGGGATCCGGCGCCTCGCCGTAGATGGCGTTCAGCCAGAGCGAGACCTCCGCCAGCTCCACCGCGATGGGATTGAGGTCCACTCCGTAGACGCTGCCGTCCGCCAGCCGCATCCGGACCTTCTGAAGCTCGCGAGCGTACTGTTCGTGCGGAATGCGGCGCTTCAGCTCCGCCTGCTTTCGCTCCAGGTACGCCTCCGCCAATTGATTCACTGCCTCATTCAAGAAGGCGGCGCTCCCCATCGCGGGCTCGATGACGGTGAGCTCCAGGATCTCGTCGGCGCTCTTCCCCTCCAACAACTCCTTCAGCGCGTACTTCACCACGCATTGGGTCAGCGACTGCGGCGTGTAGTAGCTACCGCTTTTGGCGCGATCACGCCCGGCCGGGCGGAAGATGAAGGTGTCCCTCGGGTAGGTCCGGTTCCTCCGATGGCCGTTGTCGTCCACATAGGTGACGATCTCCTCCGGCTTGAACTCGCCGATCCGACGGGCGGGCACGAACCATGCGGTTTCCAGCAGATCGGTGACCGCCCCCTCTCCTGCAACCGGGCCTCCGGGTTCGCCGCCGCCGCCGCCGTCCTCGTCGAGCTCCGGGTCGTCGTCCGCCGCTGCGGGGGCCGCCTTCTTCTTCGGCTTCGCCACCTCATACAGCTCTTCGGCGGCAAAGAAGCCCCGGTAGGAGAGCAGCGCTTCGTAGACCGCCCCGAGCTGATTGATGGAGAGAAGCTGGTAACTGATGCGCCCCTTCCGCTTCTTCCCGCCCACCGACATCTTGTGGATCACCTGCTGCCACACCCGGTTGGGAAAGATCACGCGGTTCAGGAGCGGCGTGGCCTCCGGATCGAACAGCCGGCTGTCGAGCGGCGCCAGGGCGAAGACATCGTGGAGGCTGCTCTGGCTCGTCTGCAATTGCGCGCTCGCGCCGCAGCCCGAGCCGATGAGCCGGAACAGGGTGCGGAGGGTCTCGTCGAAATACGTGCCGTCGTCCCAGTTCGGGGAGTGGACCGCCCGCTCCGCCAGATCGCGCAGCGACTCGAGGCTGTAGCCCTTGAGATAGGTTTCACTCGACTGGATCGGCACGTAGCCCAGCTCCGGCCGCGCCTCAATGTAGAGCATGAAGAGCAGTCGGTAGACCATTCGCAGGCATTCCAGGCTCAGGTCGGCCGCATCCAGACTGTCTTTGCCGGAGTAGAACCCTCTCTTCGCCTCCTTCGCCTGATCCCGAAGCTTCTCCGCCGCCGCCTGACCCAGCAGCTCGATCGCTTCGCGCACCGAGTACTTCAGTTCCTCGCTCACCCCGAAGGCGTGTTTGTGGGCATTCTCATCCAGCCCATCCAGCAGCGAGGGCTCGCCGTCCGGCGCGAGGGAAGTGCGGTGGAGCAGCGCCGCCGCCGCCTCCAGCGTTCGCACGTCCCGCCGGTCCAGAATCTCCGCCCAGTCGAAGCGAAGAGCCCGATTGTTCGGCCACTTCAGGCGATCCAGCAGGATCCACTCGGTGAGCCCGACCACAAGCACAAACCGCGGCGGCGCCTCCGCGCCGAAGAGGGCGTCGGAGCAGATGGCGCCGAAGGTGGCGCCTTTGAACGCGGGCGGAAGCGCCTGGATCTTGAACTGCCGCGCACTCGGCGACAGGTCCAGCGGATCAGTGGACTCCGCCGACGGCTGAAACGCCGGCAAAATGATCAGTCGCGGCTTCTCGGCCTCGCCGATCGCCGCCCACACCGGGACCGGACAGCCGCGTTCGAGCTCGATCTCCTCCGGCTGCAGCGTGTAGCCGAGGGCCTCCAGGAGGTCCCGATGCAGCGTTCGGTGCAGTTCATCCGCCAGGTCGGCCTCGTCGCTCCGGTTCCGGGCGCAGAGCTGCTGAAGCGCCACCAGGCGCGGCTTCCAGAGGCGTCCGCAGGCCCGCAGACGAATGGGCGGCGCCGCCGAGCCCGCTGTACCATCCGCCTCGCCGTCTGCCGGCTCCTCCGCTTTCCACTGATCCAGCCGCGCCCGAATATCGCCGGTGAACACTTCCGAGAGGTAGTGGTGGCTGTAGAACTCGTTTTCGTTGGTGATGCCCGCAAAGGTCTGAACCAGATCGGCTGTGGCCATAATCACGCCATCCCCCCGCCGCACACGGCGGCGATCACCTGGAGAAACGGTTCGGGCTCGGTCTCCATCGTGTCTCGAACCCACCCCTCATAGGCACGAAACTCCGCCTCGATCTCTGCCCGACGCGCTGCAATCCGGGCGGCCCGGATCTGCTCCGGCTGCCCCACGCCCGAAGTGTCCGCATCCAGCAGTTCGAGTTGGCGCTGCCGCAGCCCATTCAGGTCGCTCCGAGTCTTCTCGAACGAAGCGGACATTCGAGCGGCGAACGCCTTCTGCGCCTCCACCATATGCTCCCGCATCCGCTTCACGGCATCCGGCAGCGCCGACTGCAGTTGCGCCGGGACCGGCTTCTCCGAGTTTGGGAGCACCCCCGCTTTCAGGCCGGTCCGAGCCACAAACGCAACGAACGGTTCCAGACGAAATCC
>SYKE01000310.1 GCA_005798285.1 Actinomycetota bacterium | reverse complement strand
TGTCGCTTCCGCTGTGAAATCACCACGACGCACCCCTCCAAGTCCGGCCGAGGATGGCAGGATGGATTCAGATTCTACATGCGGTGGTGAATCGACCTCCGAACTGCCCAACTCTTGCATCGCACCCGGCTGGGTGGGCGGCAATCCCGATCAGTTTCGGCCCCAGAGCGAGTATCTGGCGTCTCGAGGGATGGTGGGGTTCCGCGTGACCTACCGGGTGATCCCACGGGGCGACAGCGGACCGCCCGTGGTCTGTGTGCAGGATGCGCGTTCGGCGATTCGATGGGTGCGCGCGCACGCCACCGAACTCGGGGTGGATCCGCGCAGGATTGCCTCGGCGGGCGGCTCGGCCGGTGGTCACCTCGCAGCGGCGACGGCGATGCTTTCCGGACCGAACGATCCGAGCGACGACCTGTCGATCTCTGCCGCTCCGAACGCGCTCATCCTGTTTAACCCGGTCTATGACAACGGACCGGGAGAGTGGGGTCACGCGCGTGTCGGGGAGCGCTACCGGGATTTCTCCCCGGCCCACAACATCCGCCCCGGAGCCCCGCCCACGATTGTGTTTCTCGGGACTTCCGACTCTCTGATTCCCGTAGCCACGGCGCGGCGGTTTCAGGACACCATGCGGGGTGTGGGCACCCGGTCGGAACTGTACCTGTATGAGGGTCAGGCCCACGGTTTCTTTAACCGCGAGCCCTATCGAACAAGGACGTTGCTTGAGACCGATCGGTTTCTAGCTTCGCTCGGCTGGCTGTCCGGCGACCCAACGATCAAACCGCTCTGATGGCTGCCGCTCAGCCGCGCAGACAGTAAAGATGTGTGCGCGTTCGAAGGATGAGATCCTCCTCCACGGCGACCGGCGAGGCCATGCAACCGTCGGGCAGGCTGTTTTCGGCGAGGACCTTGAACGTGCGGCCCGGCTGGACCACGAAGGTTTGCCCGCGCTCTCCAGGACAATAGAGTCGGCCGGCGGCGAGGAGTGGGGATGACGTGAATGTGCCCGGCAGCCGATCCTTCCAGACCTCATCCCCGGTGCGGGCGTCCAGGCAGGTGAAGATGCCGCTCCCGGAGAGCATGTAGAGCAGATCGTCCACGAGGATGGGCGAGGGGTTCAGCGGCACATTGCGGCTGCACTTCCAGGCGACATCCGCGTCGCCAAGGACTCCTTGCCTGCCCAGCCGGACCGCCCAGAGCTCGGCCCGCTGATAGCCGGTGTTGATGTAGGCGAAGCCATGTCCGGCAATGGGCCGGGAGCCGTTCGAAAAGCCTCGGTACGCGATCCGCCAGAGTTCCCGACCGGAAGCCGGGTCGTATCCGTAGGCGGACTTCGCTCCGCAGCTCACGAGAACCGCGCCCCCACCCCCGTCGCCGTTCTCCACCAGAAGCGGGGTGGAAAACGCCTTCTTCTGCTGCTCCTGCGGCGTCTTGTCGGCAGGGTCGCCGAAACTGAAGTCCGCCGTGCGAGGGGTGGTCCACAGTGTCTTTCCGGAGCGGGTGTCCAGCGCCGTCACGAACTGATGATCGATCCCGTCGAAGGTCAGGAAGAGCCGGCTTCGGTGCATGACGGGGGAAGAGCCCGGACCCACGGCGTGGGTGCAGCGGATGTCCCGCCGGGCCCAGCGAGTCTCCAGACTGCGACCGTCCAGACACGCCGTGCCGTAGCTTCCGAAGTGAACGAAGACGCGGTCGCCGTTCAGGACCGGAGACGGAGAGGCATAGGTGTTGCCCTCCTGTCCTAGCCACAGAGGTTCGGGCTCGGCGTTCGTGAACAACTCGCGATCCAGCAGCACGCGGCCGTCGGCACGATCCACGCAGAGAACGAACATCCTCTTTCCGTCTTCGGTGGCGGTCGTGAGCCAGATGCGCCGCCCCCAGACGGCCGGCGTTGACCACGATCGGCCGTGGATCGGCGTTTTCCACCGGACCCCCCGAGACTCGCTCCAGGCAATTGGAGGTCTTGCGCCGGGAGCCAGTCCGTCTCCGGAGGGTCCCCGGAAGTCCGGCCAGTTGGCTGGAGGCGCCGCCGCTGCCGCTCGAACGGCGCCGGGCGCCGCGGCTGCGCCGCCGAGAAAGTGTCTGCGATTGAGCATCAAGTCATCCTGACGGATTGGGGCTGGTCCACCGGATGTTGGCGAGGGGGTCGTTGGGAACCTGCTTCCGACGAGCTTCGGCTTGCCGGGTGCTGGTTGGTGAGCGAGAGAGTTTGGATGAAGAGCGCGAACGACTTGGGAGATCTCAAGGATTTGGGAGTGCTTGCGATCAAGAATATGGGATCCTGCGGGTAAGGCGGCCGCATGAAAGGGTCTAACTGGGCAATGCTTGCTGCGAAAGATCCCAAACCTCTCACCGTACGGTTGTTGGGAGATCTCAGCGTAGTCACGGCGGATGGCTCCGTCTTCGAGCTATCCTGGCAGCAGCCCGGGATGCTCCTCGCGCTGATCGCTCTTTCTCCGCACCGGGCCATAACCCGGGACGCGTTGGCGTCTGCACTCTGGCCGGAAGACGACGGCGCAACGTCTCGCCTCAAACTGCGAAGCGTGATCCACCGACTGCGTCGTTCGACAGAAGGGATTCCGGGAGGCTTCGACGCGCTCGTTTACACCGACCGCGGCGACTTCCAATTGCGGAGCGACACCGTCGAGACCGATGTGGCCGCTTTTGAGGCGGGGTTTCGTCGGGCATTGGAGAGGGATCGGGCTGAAGAGAGGGTTGCCGGGCTTGGGGCCGCTCTCGCGTGGTATGCCGGGCCGCTGGCTCCGGGGGTGAGTCTGCCGCGTCTGGACGACGAACGGGCAAGGCTTGCCGCCCTGCAGAGACAGGGCTTGCTGAACCTGGCTCGTGCCCATCAGGAACTCGGCCGCTGGTCAACCGCGAGTGAGGCGGCCGAGAAGTTGATCTTGGTCGATCCAACCAATGAGGAAGCCCACCTGCTTCTGATGGTTGCATTTGCACGGATGGGTCAACCCTCCGGGGTGCTGAAGCAGTTTGGTATTCTGGAGCAAATCCTCCATGACGAATTGGGGGCTCAACCCTCCAATGAAACGGTTTCCCTGTTTGAGATGCTGCGGGAGGAAGCCACCTCGATTGCAACCCACGCGGCCGCTCACCGTCCGCCGGTTTCGGACTCGGTCGAGGCTCCTCCCGCCGAGAGTTCGCCCCAACCGTCGCCCCAACTATCGCCTCATCCCACGGTTGAGCCGGTGCGCTCCGAGCCTGGACCCACCGCGCCTCGCTCGACTTCCGGAGAACCCGGCGTCCGCGGGAGACACTCCCGCGCCGGAGCCATCGCGGTTCCCGCGCTGCTTGTGGTAGCGCTCGCGTTCGCTGGTGGCCTGAGACTCCCGCATCCGTTGGGATGGAAGCTTCCTCAGAGTCGCTCAGTCACACGCACACAGCCCCTCCCTGGACCCAATCTGACTTCTCCGCCGCCGAACGCCGACAACCCACCTCCAACTCCCACTGACGCCAATCACACGGTTGCCGGCTCAACGCCCGATCCGACCAGGTCACCCCGGCCTCATCCTGCCGGCTCCGCCGGAGCGCCGAAGCAGCGAGAGGCCAGGAACGCTCCAGATGCTCCGAGGGGCAAACCGACGGCTTCAACAGTCGATGGGACGCCCGTGCGGAATCGGCATGCAACCAGGGCGGTAGCCGCTCCGCGAGTTCTCTGGACGACCGCATATCCGCCGTTGCCCGATGAGCGGGACAGCGAGGCTGTGGCGATCGCGACCGACCGCGCCGGAAGTGTGATCACAGGAGGCTTTGTACGGACCGAGGACCACGATGTCGACTACCTGACGGTGAAGTACGCTCGAGACGGCAAACTGCTCTGGAGGCGGCGCTACAACGGGACGGGCAATGATGTGGATCGCGCCGGAAACATTTACGTCGTCGGTTCATCGGACAATGGCGCCGGAAATGACACCAGCCGGCTGTCCGGGCTCGACATCGTCACGATCTGCTACGACCCGGCCGGCAACGAGCTCTGGTCAGCTCGATACAACGGGCCCGACAACGGCGAAGAGGAACCCGTTCGCGTGTGTGTGGACCGAGCTGGGCGAGTATTTGTTGCGGGATGGTCCTCCGCGGGAAGAGCGGGCCAGTCGCCCCGGGCAGAGTGGGCAATCCTTTGCTACGATGGCGCCGGCCGCCTGGAGTGGGCCCGGCGCGAGACGGCAGATCGAGCGACATTTGCGGCCGACATGGTGCTTTGCCCGAACGGCGACCTGTGTGTGGCGGGTCACGTTGACCACACGCTCCGATTCGTCCCCAATGGAGACATCGTGCTTCGTCGCTATGGCCACGACGGACAGGAGATTTGGGAGCGGCGCTACGGCAGCGAGAACAACGGAGATGAGCACTCTTCGAAACTCTGCGTGGATGCCGCGGGAAACCTGGAGGTGACCGGGGTCACCTATACGGGAGACCCGATTGATGCCGGCGGCGCGATGGACATCCTAACCTTGAAATTTGACGCCGACGGGAACCGAAAGTGGGTTCAGGTTTTCGACGGCGGATTGTCGATGAGCGATTTGCCTACCGGGATGGCGGTGGACGCTCGGGGTCAGGTTTACGTGGCCGGCCGCTCAGCGCATCGAAGTTGGGATTACACCATGCTGTGCTACTCTCCGGATGGCAAGCCTGTGTGGCAGCGTACGTACAACGGCACCTCCAGCTTCGATGATTGTGCGGTGGCCGTGGTTGTCGATGCTTCACGCAATCCAGTTTTCACAGGCTTCGCCAGCGGCAAGCGCGCGTCGGATTACTGCACGCTGAAACTCCGGCCAGACGGCGCCCCAGTGTGGCGGGCAGCGTTCGACCGCGCGGGCTCTGGAGACACCGCCGCTGCGGTGACGGTGGACCCCCAGAACTGTGTGGTGGTCACCGGCCGCTCGACGGCGGGAAGTGGGGTTACGAGTGTAACCGTCAAGTACGCCCCCTGAGGACCCGATTGTCGCCGCTCTCGGTCTTGAGAAGGGACGTGCAACGCTCTTGAAACGCCCCTGCAACGCGCCGAACCGTATTCTTCAAGACACTGGGAATTGACCCCGGTGCACAATTGCTTCCCAACGGCAGAGTGGAGCTGGGGAGCGGAGGAATGGCGCGTGGATCCAACGATGAGGAACGGGCGCTTGCGGTGTGGCTTTGCGCTTCTGGTTGGGTTGGCGGCAGCGTTGATGGCAAACGGTGCCGTGGACGCGGCACAGGGCAGGCTGACGGACGACGCTTACGTCTCTACGTCGGCAGCCCAGAACTGCTTTGGGCTCGCCGGCTCGATTGCAGTCCAACAGGCCAATGGCGGTCGATCCGTGTCGAGCTTCATTCGGTTCGATGCCCTCGGATTGCCGGGTGGAGTAACCGCTGACGACATTTCGCGGGCAACTCTGAAGCTCTTCGTTCGCAAAGTCACCAGTCCGGGATCTTTCCACGTCTATGAGGTGGGCGATCCATGGGATGAGCGCAGCGTTACAGCCAGCTCGTCGCCGTCGCTCCTTTCTCCCGTCTCCCTCGGAATTCCGGTAGCCGCGTCGGGTGAAACCTCATTCATTGTGATTGATGTCACCTCGGCGGTGAAGCGCTGGGTTTCCGGCGCCACTCCCAATTACGGGTTGGCGCTGGTTCCAGGATCCCCGGGCGTCTCTGTTCAATTTGACAGCAAGGAATCGCTACCGGCGAGCCACGAGCCGCAATTGGACATCTCGCTCGTGGGGCCAGCGGGTCCGCAGGGTCCGGCAGGACCCAAAGGTGACCCGGGACCGACCGGTCCTCAGGGGCCTGCCGGCGCGAAGGGGGATCCCGGCGAGACGGGACCCGCGGGACCAGCCGGTCCGATGGGACCAGAGGGTGATCCGGGAGCGACCGGAGCTGTGGGTCCAGCCGGCGCCGTCGGCCCTGCCGGACCCGCCGGCCCTAAAGGCGACACGGGAGCCGCTGGCCCGGCCGGCCCAGTTGGAGCGACCGGTCCCGCCGGTCCCGCCGGCCCTAAGGGCGACACCGGGCCTGCGGGCCCAGTCGGAGCGACCGGTCCCGCCGGACCCGCTGGACCCAAGGGCGACACCGGCGCGGTCGGCCCGGCGGGACCCGCCGGCGCGATGGGACTCCAGGGACCGGCGGGACCCGTGGGGCCGGCGGGTCCGATGGGGGCGACCGGAGCGCAAGGACCGGCGGGGCCGGCTGGACCACAGGGCCCGCAGGGTCTCCAGGGACCGGCCGGTCCGCAGGGCTTGCCCGGCATCCAGGGATTCCAGGGTGCAGCGGGAAGAACACTCAACCCACAACGGATCGCAACCCTGCGATGGTTCGAAGCCAACAAGCGGATCGACAACGTTCCGGCGGGCGCCGCAGCGAACGGCGTGGTGTTCGATGGAAAGAACATCTGGTGTTGCAACTCGGGCAGTAACAACTGGACGGTTGTCGACGCCCGAACTCGGCAGCCTGTAGCGGGTCTCACTGGTTCGGCGATCGGGCCCACGCCCATCTCCGGATGTTTTGATGGTGTCAGCATTTGGGTGAGCTTCTACTCATCGGGCACCAATGGTCATGTGGGGCGCTACAACGCGCAGACCGGGGTCTCGGAGTTCAATGTGCCCGTGGGGCACAACCCGAGTGGGGTCGTGTTCGACGGAGAAAGCATCTGGGTGGCGCACGGTCCCACGAACGGATTTGTGACCAGGATCCGACCTGCCGACGGGGCCATCCTACAAAACGTGGCGGTGCCGGCCTATCCGCACGGGCTGGCGTTCGACGGCACGAGCCTCTGGATTGCCAGTTCAGTAGGGAACGCAGTGACAAAGATTCGTCCGAGCGACGGCGCCGTCCTGGCTACCATCCCGATGGCTGCCGGAGACAATCCGCTTCAGCTTGCCTACGATGGTACCCTCGTGTGGGTCACCAACTCCGGGACGAACACGGTCCGCGCCATCCGCCCAGCCGATGGAGCGATCGTCTACAACCTGAGCCTACCGGCGGGGACCTTTCCATTCGGGATCGTCTTCGACGGCGACTCCCTGTGGGTGTCCGGTCTCGACTCGAATACCCTCACCAAAATCCGGGCCATCGACGGGATCATCACGGGAGTCTATGGCACTCCCTCCAGCCCTGCGTTGGGAGCCTTCGATGGCATCAACGTCTGGTTTGCCTGCGGGGCTGGCGTGTTGACCGTCCGCTAGTTCGCACGGGTCGATCTGGATGGGTGCGCCCTGAGCAGCCGGCCGAGAGGCTCGGTCTGCTCAGGCGCGCGGAACTCGGGCGCCGTTCAGGCTGCGGGGAGCATGTCTGTGCGTCTATGTCCGCTCCCATCCTGCCGGAATACACGAGGCGGCGTTGCCCCTCCAAACTTGGATACCAGCGGTGGCGCCTGCAACCGCGTAGTTAGACGCGGGAAACAAAATCCGGGAGGATGAATCAGCCGAGGGCTTGGCCAATGGTGGCGTCAAGGCCGACCCGACCTCAAGGAGATTCGGCGACGGCTTCGGGAGTCGACGATGACGTTCACACGAGGGCAAGAGTTCGCGGCGGAGTTGCTGGGAACGCTGGTGCTCATTCTCTTCGGTTGTGGCGTGGTCGCCATGGTGACGCTCTTTCCCAGCCAGCCGACCGTTGCTGGAGAGGTGGTAAAGGGGGGATACACCAACGTCACGCTCGGCTGGGGCCTGGCCGTGGTGATGGGGATCTACCTTTCGGGGACGGTTTCCGGAGCCCATCTCAATCCGGCCGTGACCCTCGCCCTCGCCGCAACCGGCCGATTTCCCTGGTCCAAGCTGCCGCACTACGTTGCGGGGCAGATGGTTGGCGCATTTCTCGGGGCCGCCGGCGTGTTCGGTGTGTATTACGCGAAGTGGATTGAATACGATCCCGCCCTGGAAAAGACGGCCGGCATTTTCGCGACCTCTCCTGCGGTTCCAGGGTTCTTCCCCGGCTTCATTGATCAGGTGGTTGGGACAGCGCTATTGCTTGCGATGATCCTGGCGATTGGCGATCGTCTCAACAATCCACTCGCTCCCCCGATTGCACCGCTCCTGGTCGGAGCTGTGGTGGTGGCGATCGGCATCTCCTTCGGCGGCATGCATGGGTATGCCATCAACCCTGCGCGTGACCTCGGACCGAGACTCTTCTCCGTCGTGGCGGGGTTCGAGAACACGGGTCTCGTCGGCTCGACCGTCTGGATCGTGCCGGTCATCGGTCCCCTCGTCGGCGGAGTCCTGGGGGCAGTGGTCTACGACGGCGTGATCGGCAGGCCACTCAAGCAAGCGGATGCAGCATCGGCCTCGGTCCGAGCCCGAATGCCGGATCGGCGTCCCGCAGAATGAACTCCCGCATCAGGAACAGGTTGGTGTTGCCATGGTGATTCTAGCTCTCGATCAGGGAACCACGTCGTCTCGGGCGATCGTCTTCAACCACTCCGGCGCAGTTGTCGCCGTCGCCCAGAAGGAGTTCGGACAGCACTACCCCCAACCCGGCTGGGTAGAGCACGATCCCCTGGAGATCTGGGCGACGCAGATGGGCGTAGCGCAGGAGGCTCTCGCCCAGGCGGGACTTCGCGCTGCTGACGTGGCGGCTATCGGGATCACGAACCAACGCGAGACCACGGTGGTGTGGGATCGATCGACCGGGCGTCCCATCCATCCCGCCATCGTCTGGCAATCGCGCCAGACGACCCCGATCTGCGATGCCCTGCGCGCGGCCGGCCTCGAGGAGGCCGTCCGCGCGCGCACCGGTCTCCGGATCGACGCCTACGGCGCGGCGACGAAGTGCCGCTTC
>SYKE01000309.1 GCA_005798285.1 Actinomycetota bacterium | reverse complement strand
TGGCCGTTAGCCAGCACCCTGCCCTCTGGAGCCCGGACTTTCCTCTCCCCTCAACGGGCAGCGACCGTCCGGCCCGCCTTCCGCACCCATGGTAGCCCTCCCGAACCATCCCGTCACGACAGGGTGCTAATTGGTCGGGCCGAATTCGTTCGGGATCCCGGGCCCGCCGTCCGACAATGGTACTAAGATGGCCACCAACTCTCGTCGCCCAGCTCCCTCTCGATCCAAGGCTTCCGGCGGGCCGGCACGCGTGACCGGTGCACGGGCCGCCCACGCAGCCTCCGGCGCGGCCCGAGGCATCGGACGGCTGATCTGCTTCACGCTGGCGGCAGCGGGCGGACTGCAAATCGCCGCAACCGCTTTGCCCGCCGCTCGCACCTGGATGGAATCTCTCGAAGGTCGCTTCCGGCAGGCCTCAGGGCAGTCGGCTCCCGCTCGGCGAACCCCCGCCCGGTCGGATTCCAATCAGTCCCACCGAACCAAACGAGGGGGCAGTCGATCGGCCAGGCCGGTTGCTGAACGCGAGGTGCGAACGGCCCCCACCCGATCAGGGGCTCGGGAGACTGTAACAGCCGAGAGCGCCCGTTCACCGCAGACTGAGTCCCACCCCGAGTCGCGAGCGGCTACGACGTCCGCGAACCGCCCCAGCGAAAGAACTCGAACAGAGACATCCCTGGAATCGAAGGCAGAGGTCCGAGTCAGCGCAGCGGAGCCGAGAGAGACCCCCGCGGCGCCAACCCCTCAGACCTCGCCGGCAGCCGTCAGCGATCGGGAGATCGTGCGCGGCCCGTCCGGTCGCGACGAGGTCGCTCTCACCTTTGACGCGGGTTCCGATCACCGACCGGTGGCACGAATTCTCTCGGTTCTCAATGGAGAGCGGTTCACCTCTACCTTCTTCCTCACGGGCGGATGGACGCGAGCGCACCCCGATGCAGCTCGGCGCATCGCCGCCGCCGGAAATGAGCTGGGAAACCACTCCTGGGATCACCCGCCGTTCTCGCGGCTGTCGGACGCGGATATCCGCGACCAGCTTCGACGCACCGAGGCGGAGATCGTTCAGGTCACCGGCCGATCGTCAAAGCCATATTTCCGGCCCCCTCTCGGCGACCGAGATGCTCGGGTGCGACGCATCGTGTCGGAGGAAGGCTACAGCACGGTGTACTGGACGCTTGACTCTCGCGACAGCGTGGTGAAGGGAATCACGTCGGATCAGATTCGAGACCGAGTGCTCTCCCGCGTCGGCCCAGGCAGCATTGTGTTGCTACACTGCGGCAGTCAGGCTTCGGCGGATGCTCTTCCGGAGATTCTTGTCGGCCTGAAGCAGCGGGGGCTCAACCCGGTCACGTTGAGCCGACTACTTGGCCGCTGAGCTCGGATCCAGGAGCAGCCGTGCGACAATCACATCCAATGCACACTGATTGTGCCCCCCTTCAGGGATGATCAGATCCGCATAGCGGCGAGACGGCTCCACAAACTCCAGATACATCGGGCGGACGGTAGCTTCCCACTGCCGGAGCACGCTTTCGACCGTACGGCCGCGATCGCGGACATCTCGCGCCAACCGCCGAATCAGCCGAAGGTCCGCGTCCGTGTCCACAAACAGCTTCAGGTCCAGGAGCGGCCGCAACTCGGGAACGGCTAACGCCAGGATTCCATCCACGATCACACACTGTCGCGGATTCACACGACGCGTGGCTGTCTCCCTGAGGTGCGTCCGAAAGTCATACTGTGGCGCCTCGATCGGGCTCCCGCCCTTGAGATGTGAGACGTGTTGAATCAAGAGCTCGTCGTCGATGGAATCCGGATGATCGTAGTTTCTGTGGGCCCGGTCATCCGGAGACAAGTGTCCACCGTCCCGATAATACCAGTCCACTGAGACCAGCGACACTCGTTCCGAGCCCAGCCGCCTGACCAATCGTCGGACCACCGTGGACTTCCCAGAGCCGGATCCACCCGCGACCCCAACCACCAACGGAATCATCCCGCGAGTCCATATCTTCTCCAGGTCGTCCGCTCGTCATCGAGACGACCCGGCAACAGGGGGATTACGGTCGTCCGAGCCAGCTCATCGCCAGAAGACCGATGCAGAGCAGCACTCCAAAGAGCACCAAGCGGCCGACGTCTTGTTGAGGGGCGCCGCCTGTCTCCAATGCGATTTCAGCCTCGGCCTGACGGATATCCGCCTCGATCGCCTCTCTCTCCCGTTCCATACGCTGAGCAACATAGCGATCCTCATCCCAAACATCCAGTTCGGCCCGCTGACGAGCGAGGTCCTGGAGCCGCTGAGCCTCACGCTCCTCCTCCAGTTCTTCCAGGCGCTTCCGCTGGTCCGCAGTCAGTCGTAGTTCCGGGTTCATCACGTCCTCCGATTCCGACTTTATCTCCGGAACCCTCGTGTTGTTTCTGTGTTGGCGGGGAACCCTTGTTCCATGCGCCGCCACGAGCCACTGAAACTTTAGCGGCGTTCGGTTGTCCTACCCACCGCAGTAGGTGTCTGTCCCGGCTGGGCCTGAACAGATAGATGAGTTCGACGAGAACCGTCGATGGGTTCACCCTGGGATGGGGGTATCACATGGCTTCCTTAGGAAAGACGACGCAGGGCCGCTTGGCCGGTATCCTGCTCGCGTCGGTCGCCCTTCCGGCTTCTGCCGCTCCGGCTCCGGCTAAACGCGCGGCGCCTGCGAAGCCCGCGGCGCCCGTCGTCTCCATCAAAATCGGACCGGACAAAATCGTCCTGGACGGTGACAAGTCTCGTCAGCGCCTCCTCGTTACGGGGGTCCGGGCAGACGGCACCGAAGTGGACCTCACCTCCAAGGCGAAGTTCACCAACGGCACGCCCAACGTGCTGCGGGTGTCTCCGGATGGAGTGGCCCAACCGTTGGCGGACGGGACCGGTGTGGTCAAGGTGTCGGCGGAAGGCAAATCCGTCGACGTTAAGATCGCTACCAAAAACCTGGCAACCCCCGCGCCGTGGTCGTTCTCGAACCACGTGATCTCAGTGCTCAGCAAGAGCGGCTGCAGCATGGGAGCATGTCACGGCGCCGCAGCGGGGAAAAACGGCTTTCGGTTGACGCTCCGCGGTTATGACGCGGACCTCGACTACGATCGCCTTCTCCACGAGGCCGGCGGCCGCCGGCTCCAGAAGACCGACCCGGGCAATAGCCTCCTCCTGAAGAAGGCCACCATGGCCGTTCCTCATGCGGGTGGTCTGAGGTTCAAGGAGAACTCACTGGAATATCGCGTTCTCGCGCAGTGGATGTCCGGCGGAATGCCGGGGCCTAGCGAGAAGGACTCGACTCTCCAGAGGCTGGAAGTGCTCCCTGCCGAGCGAGTGCTGACAGACAAAGCCGAGCAGCAACTCATCGTTCGTGGCCACTTCAGCGATGGGCACACCGAAGACGTCACCCACTGGGCGCGCTACTCATCGAATGAGGAGAGCGTGGCTTCAGTCGACGAGCAGGGCAAGCTCAAGGTGCAGGGAAGCGGCGAAACCGCCGTCACCATCATGTACCTTGACAAGGTGACCTTCGCTCGCGTGACGGTCCCCTTCCCGAACGCCATCGCCGCCTCCGAGTACAAGAAGTTGCGGAGCCAGAACTATATCGACGGAATGGTGAACAGGAAGCTCGAAAAGCTTCGCATCCTTCCCTCGGACCTGGCCTCCGATGAGGAGTTCTTCCGCCGCGCCTACCTTGACGCGATCGGCACCCTCCCGACTTCCGCCGAAGTTCGCGCGTTCATGGCCGACAAGAGCCCGATCAAGCGGAGCCGCCTGATCGACCAGCTTCTGGATCGACCCGAGTACGTGGACTATTGGACTTACAAGTGGGGCGACCTCCTTCGCGTCAACCGCGAGAACCTCACCGAAAAAGGCATGTGGGTGATGTACTCCTGGTTGAAGGACAGCGTCGCCAACAACAAGCCGTGGGATAAGCTCATCCACGAAGTCGTGATCGCGAACGGGAGCAACTTCGAAACCGGACCGAGCAACTTCTACCGCATCAGCCGGACTCCGGAAGACCTGACCGAAACGGTCAGCCAGGCCTTCCTCGGAATCCGCGTGCAATGCGCCCGCTGCCACAACCATCCGTTCGAGAAGTGGACCCAGGCCGACTACTACAAGTTTGCCAACCTTCTCTCTCGCGTCAATCGTAAACAGGGCGATCACCCGGCCGACTTCATCATCACGACCGCGTCCAGCGGCGAGATCAACTTCCCGAAGACCGGGAAGCCCCTTGCCCCCGCGCCGTATGACGGACAGCCGATGGCGAACGACTCCAGCCAGGATCGTCGCGAGTACCTCGCCGATTGGCTTGCCTCGCCGAAGAACCCGTACTTCGTGCAGTCCATCGTCAATCGTGTTTGGCGGCACTTCCTGGGCCGCGGTCTCATCGAGCCCGTGGACGACCTTCGAGCCACCAACCCGGCTTCGAATGATGAGCTGATGCAGGCGATGAGCAAGGACCTTGTGGATCACAAGTTCGACCTCAAGCACCTGATGCGGACCATCATGAATAGCCGCACCTACCAGCTCACCTCTCGGCCGCGACCGGAGAACAAGAAGGACGATCGGCACTACAGCCGATACTTCGTGCGACGCCTCACGGCCGAGCAGCTCCTCGACGCGATCTCGTTCGTAACGGGCCAGCCCGAGAAGTTTGCCAACCTGCCTGCCGGCTACCGGGCGATCCAGCTTCCGGACACGCGGGTCGCCAACTACTTCCTGGACGTTTTCGGACGGCCACCGAGACAGATCACGTGCGACTGTGAACGGGCGCAAGAGCCGAACATGGCACAGGCGCTCCATCTGATCAACGGTCAGGGCGTGAACCAGAAGATCTCCGCCAACGGCGGGTTCGTCGACACGCTCCTGAAGTCCCCTAAGAAGGACCCGGAGATCATTGAAGAGATGTACCTCACCTGCTTCGGTCGGTTCCCCACCCGGCAGGAGTTGGATGCAGCGGACCAGGCTATTCGCGAAGCCATGACGCCACCTGCCCCGAAGCCGGCCGAGCCGGCGAAGGCTGTGGAGCCCGCGAAGGACGCCAAACCGGCTGATCCTAAGGACGCCAAACCGGCTGATCCCAAGGCTGCCAAGCCGGCCGAGGCTCCGAAGTTCGATCCGGTCGTTGCCCGGCGTCAGGTGTTCGAGGATCTCCTCTGGGCCCTGATCAACGGCAAGGAATTCGTGTTCAACCACTAATTCCGACCCGTCAGGTCACATGAAAAGTGCAACCGCCGTCGAGATAGTCGCAAGAAGACGCGGCGTTCTCGGCGGCGGTCTGCGTCTAAGGGATTGAACTGGAGGTTTTCTCAAATGCGTTTTCTCGGAATGAGTCTGGCGACCGTGGCGATGATCGCGCTCGCGGCTCCTGCGGCGCACGCTCAGACCGTGAGCTTCAGTAAGGAGATCGTCCCGATCTTCCGCGAGCACTGCTCACAGTGCCACAACTCGCGTCAGGCCACGGGCGGGTTCTCCGTCTCCACCTTCGCCGGGATCGACAAAGGCGGCAAGGGCGGAAAGGTCTTGGCGCCGAAGCCGGAAGACAGCCGGTTGGTCAAACTGCTGGAGGGCACGGCTCAGCCGAAGATGCCTCCCGCAGGGCCCCTCAAGAAGGAGCTCATCGCAAAGATTCGCACCTGGATCACTCAGGGCGGCAAGTCGGATGTCGACGCGAATGCGGTGGTCGTGCCGGAGTCGTCCGTTCCGTCCATCAAGGTGCCGGTCATCAAGGTTCGAGTTCCGTCGCTGCCCGAAGCCACCGCACTGGCCTGGAGCAAAGACAACAAGTTCCTGGCGATCGGCGGCTACAAGGTGGTCACCATCGTGGATCCGACCTCCGGCAAGGTCATCGGCGAACTCAAGGGGCACTCCGACAAGATCCACGACCTCCACTTCAGCCCCGATGGCAAGTGGCTCGCCGCCGCGGGCGGCCCGCCGGCCCAACAGGGCGAAGTGAAGCTCTGGGACACCGCCACCTGGAAAGAAGGCCGAACCCTGGTTGGGCACTCGGACTACATCTACAGCTGCTCGTTCTCACCGGACGGCAAGCAGATGGCCACCGCCAGCTATGACAAAACCGTCAAGCTGTGGGATCTGACGACCGGCGCGGAGTCCAAGACGCTCAAGGATCACGCGGATGCCGTGTACGCCGTGGCTTACTCGCCCGACGGCAAGTTGCTCGCAACCGGCAGTGCAGACCGCTCGGTGAAGGTCTGGGATGTTGGGAGCGGCAAGCGAATCTACACCCTGGCGGGCCACACCGACATGGTGTTCGACCTCTCCTGGAACCAGAAGGGCAACCAGTTGACGTCGGTTGGCGCGGACAAGACCGTTCGCACCTACAACGTCAACGCTCAGGCCGGGAATCAGGCCCGAGTGTCGAACCACGACAGGACCGTCAACGCAGTGGCCTACTCTCCCGACGGCAACATGATGGCCACCGTGAGCGATGACAAGTCGTGCAAGATCTGGAACACCGCGAACGGTTCCGCGACCCAGACCTTGAAGGATCTAGGAGACGGTCTGATCTCCGTCGAGTTCAGCCCCGACAGCAAGATGGTTGCCGTGGGTGGATTCGACGGCACGGTCCGGATCTTCAACACCGCCGACGGCAAGATCGTCTCCACGGTGATCGACCTGCCGAAAGCGGCCGCTCCGGTCGCAGCGCCTGTGGCGCCTGTCAAGCCCGCTCCTGCGAAGCCCACCGCGGCTCCGAAGAAGTAGGCTCGCTCACCGGCGTTAATCACACTGCCGAAAGCGCCCGGTTTGGAGCTTGCTCCGCCGGGCGCTTTTGCATGGTTGCGTCCCCAATAACCCGGGCCTCAGGACAAACGGCCACGATCGATCCCCAGATTAAGGGTCCTCCGGCGCGCACGGCGAAGTCTCTGCCTGAACGGCGGCGGCGCCGGGTCCGGGGAGAACTCACGATGGGACATGTTCGAGGTCTCGTGTGGCCGGCAGTACTGGTCGCTGGGGGGTGCGCCACGGCGAGCGGAGTGCGATACCAGGTAGGCATTCCAATAATCGGAGGCATGGTGACGCCCACCGCACAGATTGTTCGACCTGGCGGGAGCGTCATCGAGATCGGCGGGCGGCCCGTGGATCTGGTGCTCTCACCGGATGGGAACACCGCGTACGTCAAGGACAACCGCGGGCTGCTCCTGATCGACGTGGCACAGGGTAAGCTGCTGCACGAGCTGCCCTTTCCCAGCGGCGGCGGTTCCATGGCCGGAATCGCGCTCTCCCCCAACCAAAAGCGCCTCTACCTCACCACGGCGCAGGATGTGCTCCTGGAGGCTACTCTGGTCGATGGGCGCGCCTCTTGGGGGAGGTCGCTGCGGATTTCGGGGCCCAACGGCGGAGCATCCCACCTCGTGGGCGTCGCCGTCCGTCAGGATGGCGAGCGAGCCTGGGTTTGTGCGTCCCGCTCCAACTGCGTTGTCGAGGTGGACCTCAAGTCGTTCGCGGTGCTCCGGACCATCCCGGTCGGAGTGGCGCCGTTCGACGTCAAGCTTCTGCCGGATGGCGCCACCCTCTGCGTCACCAACTGGGGCGGCTCGCACCCGCGACCAGGGGACGTGACCGCCACGTCGTCCGGCAGTGCCGTCCGGGTCGACGCGCACGGCGTCGCGTCGTCGGGCACCGTCGGATGGGTTGATCTGGCTGCCGGCCGGCAGGTGGCCGAGGTAGAAGTCGGCCTGCATCCCGGTGACCTGGAACTCCATCCGGACGGCCGCTGGCTGCTGGTCGCGAACGCGAACAGTGACACCGTCACCGTTTTGGACGCCCGCGATCGCCGAGTGCTCCAGCAGCTCCGGGTCGCCACCTCTGATGCACTGCGCTATGCGGGCGCCTCGCCGAACGGGCTCGCCGTAAGCCGCGACGGCAAGACGGTCGCCGTGGCTCTCGGCGGCGAGAATGCGGTTATCCGCTGCCGATTCCACGCCGCAACCGGACGCCTGAGCATCCAGGACCGATTCCCCACCGCCTGGTATCCCTCCGCGATCGCGCTTCGGCAAAACCGGTTCGTCGTGGTGAACACAAAGGGAGTCGGTTCCAGACGAGCGGAATTCGGCGCCCCGAGGTGGGGTGTCAAACAGTTTGCTGGCTCAGTCCAGATCGGGAGTTGGAGAGATCGGAAGCTGATCGGCGACACGACACTGAGAGGGGCAGCCCGACCTGTCGATGCCACTGTCGGCGGCGACCCGCGAATCCGGCACGTGGTCTACATCATCAAGGAGAACCGGACCTACGATCAGGTCTTCGGCGACATGGCTGCGGGAGACGGAGATCCGTCTCTCTGCATCTACGGAGAGGACGTGACGCCGAATCACCACGCGCTGGCACGGCGTTTCGGCCTCCTGGACAACTACTACTGCAATGGCGTGGTGTCGGCCGACGGACACTCCTGGGCGACCGAGGGAAACGTTACCGATCACCTGGAGCGCTCTTTCGGCGGGTTCACCCGCTCTTACACGTTTGGAGACGATCCCCTCACCTACACCCGTACTGGATTCATCTGGGATAGGGTTCTCGACGCCGGACTGACCTTCCGGAACTACGGTGAGATGGACTACGCCCAGCCCGTGCCTGCCGACTCGGGCTTTCGCGAAATCTACCGGGACTTCGTGAGCGGAAGTCGCCGGATTGCGTTTCGACAAAACATCGGCGTTGCGCGGCTTCGTCGCCACAGCAGCCGTCATTACCCTGGCTGGAACATGAAGATTCCGGATGTTCTCAGGGCCGATGTCTTCCTGAAAGAACTGAAGGCCTTCGAGCAAGCGGGTGAGTTCCCGAATCTTACGATCATCTATCTTCCGAGCGACCATACGAGCGGGCTCAGCCCGGGAGCCCCGACACCGCGCGCTCAGGTGGCGGACAATGACCTGGCGCTGGGCCGAATCGTCGAGGGGCTTAGCCGCAGTCGCTTCTGGGAGCGGATGTGCATCTTTGTGAATGAGGACGATCCGCAAGACGGTTTCGATCACGTGGACGGCCATCGGTCGCTCTGCCTGGTGATCAGTCCGTATTCTACTGGGAGCGTCGACAGCCGCTTCTACAACCAGACTTCCGTGCTGGGAACAACGGGGGAATTGCTCGGATTCCCCCCGGCCACTCGCTTCGAAGCCCTGTCTCCCTCGTTGGCGCCCTGCCTTAGGGGGGCGCGCAACCTGACTCCCTTTCATGCTCTTCCCAATCGGGTGGCGCTGGATGAGATGAATCTCACACCTTTTCGGGCGTCCGACGAGGTGCGCCGGTGGTATTCACTATCGGCATCCCTGAACTTCAGCCGGATGGACGGCGCCGACGAGGACTCGCTCAACCGAGTCCTCTGGCACGCGGCACGCGGCCGGGCGTCGTACCCCTCGGCGGTGGCCGGAGCCCACGGAGCCGGTCTAGCGCGCCGGGGTCTGCGGGTGCACTCTCCGCCGACCGACGAAAGGAATGGGGATGACCGGTGATCCGTCCGACGCCACCACGACGAAGTGAGTGATGCGGACCAGTGGTCGAGGATGAAAGGTTGGGTGCGATGCGAGTTGCCGCAGTTGGTGTCGGGTTCATGCTGGCCGGGGTGTGCGCCCCCGCCGGAGCGCAGTCCCTCTATGGCCCTGGGGGCTTGTTTTTGCACCCCACGGCTTCCGTAGCCGCGCCGGGCGACATTAACCCATCGTTTCTGTTCCTGCCCCAGCGAAACAGCCAGTCCGGGGCGACACGAGTCTGGATGTCGACGTCGGTCAGCGTCGGGCTGCCGGGTCGGATCGAAGCCGGCGTAACGGCGCTGAAGGTAACCGGTTGGGACAGGAACCCCTCATTCGGTGGATTCGTGAAGTATCAGTTCCGTCCGGAAACGATTTCCAGCCCGGCGCTTGCGATCGGCGCCACGCAGCTTGCCGGGGGGGATGTGAACAACCGTCAATTGTTCCTCGCCGCACGCAAGAAGGTTGGCCTGCTGTACGGTCGCTCCATCACTGCAAACCTGGGAGCCCAGTATGTGGATGAAGAGGACGGCATCTCGCGCCATGAGTTCCGGCCCTACGCCGGGCTCGAACTCGGTCTCACCGAACGGCTTTCGTTCATCGCCGAGGCGCGTCCGCTGCAGAACAGGGAGTTCGGCATGCCTCTGGCGCTCACGTTTTCCTATCGCGCGAGCGACCGGATGAAGTTTGCGCTCACTTATGCCAACAACGGTCTGAGTGATGAACCGCGGATCGGCTTCGGAGCGGGTTACTCGCTCGGGGCACGACGTTAGGGTAAACTCTCGAAGGCGCCCTCGCGGGGCGCCTTCGAGAACTCGCGTTGCCGTCGAAGACACTTCTACCCATCCAGCCGCTCAATCGGGCCGCCGATGCCGTCATTCAGGTCCCCGGCTCCAAGAGCTACACCAATCGCGCCCTCCTCATTGCGGCGCTGGCGTCGGGCAAAAGCACCCTGCGGCAGGCCCTCTTTTCGGACGATACCGCACGGATGTGCGACTGCCTTCGGGCGCTCGGCTTCCGGGTTGAAGATCGGCCGGCGGAGAACCTGTTTGAGGTGTGGGGCGGCTCCGGACGGATTCCTGCGGAGACGGCGACGCTCCACACCGGCAATTCGGGCACTACGGCGCGCTCCATGCTCGCGGTGCTCGCCCTGGGCCACGGA
>SYKE01000035.1 GCA_005798285.1 Actinomycetota bacterium | reverse complement strand
TCATCCAGAACCGCCAGATTGCGCCGGCGAGGCGGAAGCCCGCTTCCGCGCTGTTTCCCTCTTCCCGGCTCCAATCCAGGGCCGCACGCAGGTTGTCGTGCTCGGCATCCAGGCGCTTCAGCCAGACCGCCTGCTGCGCCCCCTGCAATTGCGCCTCTTCCGTCGCGAGCCGCTGGTCCCGCGCGATGGAACCGTGGTGAGCCTGAACGAGCTCCTTACCGGCGAGTTCGTTCAACGCCGCCGCCAGACGCTCCGCCAGTCGCCGGCTGTTCACGAACAGGAGGGTGGACCGGTGACTCTGAATCAGCTCCAGCAGCATCGGATGCGCCGAGGGCCAGATGCTCCGCTTGCGCGTGCCCTGATACATGCCGTAACCGGTCGAGCCCGCATGCTCCGGGGGCGCCGTCATGTCCTCGACCGGAACCTCCACGCGCAAATCCAGCTCCCGGCGACTGCCCACATCCACGACCTCGACCGGACGCGGCTCGGGCTCCTCGCCCGAAGCGCACGCGTGAAAGCCGCCGAGATAGCGCGCCGCCTCTTCGATCGGGCGCACCGTCGCGGAGAGCCCGATGCGCTGCAGCGTTCGTCCGACCCCCTCGCCCGCAATCTCTTCGAGTCGCTCGAGGGTGAGCGCCAGATGCGCGCCTCGCTTCGAGTCCACCATGGTGTGGGTCTCGTCCACGATCACCCACTCCACGCCCGAAAGCCGTTCCCGCGCCTGGCTTGTCAACGGCAGGTAGAGCGACTCCGGCGTGGTGATGAGGATGTCCGCCGACTTCCTGCCGAAGCGCGCCCGCTCCCCTGCCGGCGTGTCGCCGGTTCGCACCGCGACGGTCGGCAGCCGGAACTCGTGCCCGAGCGACTCGGCCATCCGGGCCACGCCCTCCAATGGCGCCCGCAGGTTTCGCTCCACGTCCACGGCAAGCGCCTTCAGCGGGGAGATGTAGACGATGCGACAGCGTCGATCCCGATGCGGCTCGGGATCGAACATCAGCCGATCGATCCCCGCGAGAAAGGCCGCCAGGGTCTTGCCGGAGCCGGTCGGCGCCAGGATGAGCGTGCTCCGCCCCGCCTGAATCTGCCGCCAGCCGAGCGCCTGAGCCGGCGTGGGCTCGCGGAACGCGGCTTCGAACCAGCGGCGGGTGGGTTCGTGAAAGCCGAGCAGCGCATCCGCAAGTTCCTGTGCGGACAGTTGGAGGGTTGTTGCGTGGGAAGCTGATGGGTGGGTCATGGCGCAAACAATTGTTGGATATTCTTGGGGAATGCTCCTCCCGGGAGAGGGGCACACGAACGCGCTGAGAAGTGGGGGAAGGGGGAGGTGTCACGCGAAGGCGCGAAGCCGCGAAGAAGAAGAGAAGAAGAAGGGAGAGGATGGGGATGGGGCGCGAAGGCGTGAGGGTTGGAAGAAGAGGAAACAAGGGGATGAGAGGGGGTGCGGCGTGCGCCTTGCGGCGCGACGCGGCAATCTACGAGAAGCGGGCCGTTTGACGTGCGCCTCTGGCAAGGGCGCAATCGCGGCACTTGGGTCGGTGCTCCTCCCCAACGTCGAAGCATCCCGCCTCCCGTTCACCGCCCCCGTCAACAGAAACGTCATTGCGAGCCCCCAACACCCACTGCGTGGGCCCCCACCGGCAGCGAACCGGCTCTGCTCAGTCCGTATCCAGAAAAGATGTGTTGAGATCTTCGCAATATGACGTGAACCATGGGCATTTTTCTAGTGCCCACCGCCTGTGTCTCTAAGAGGAACAGAGCGACGCGGCAATCTATGAGATCCGGGCTCTTCGTTCACGGGGATCGGTACGGGCGTACTCACAGCTCGAGGGCCAAATCTTGGATGGCCCGGTGCTCGTAGATTGCCGCGTCGTTCGGTGATCCTCGTCTCGGCGTGCTTGTGCTTCGAGCGGGAGACGAGGCTCGTGATAGTGCGCTTTCCGTCGTCAATCACTCCTCGCAATGACGTGCTCAAGGGCCGGGTGGTGGTAACCGGAGCTTCGGGCGGTGGCCCCGTCCACCGGGCGGGAGCCGACTCTGAACGACAGGGCGCGTCGTTCGCCCGGATGCATCCGGCTTGGCCCGGGATCTCTTTCGGCTCCGGCGACCCCGAATCGGCCGTGCGTTGCCGCGAACCGTCCTCGTGGTCCACCGCCGCCGAATTGGGGTCGTCGTGTGGGGTCGATGGGACGGTAGCGGCTTCGCCCACCTGGGAACGCGGGCATCTTGCCCGCTCCGTGTGCGCCAACACCAAGCCGACGGCGAGATCGCGTGAAGTGCGCTCATCTTCACGCGCCAGGCGTACCACCGTCGTCCCCGCAGAAGTCGCATTGGGCGTAATCTCGCCCCACAAGGCCGGGATCCATTCGCAAACCCACAGCGCGTCGCCACGAGTGGCTCTGGATTGTGGGCGCGCCTGGCGAGAACTGCTTGCGGTAATCTGATGCCTGGTTCCTCGGGTCAAGCCCGAGGATGACGGTGATCCGGGGGGTGGGCCGGTGGAAACTAGGACCCGTGACCGCGAGATAGCGCGTCGTTCGACCCGAAGCCTCAGGTGTGGCACGGGATCAGGCGCTGTGACTCCGACCCCGAGACGACCGTGCGTTGTCGGGATGACGGTTCGCGGTTCGGTCGGCGCCTCGGCAGCCCACATCGCACTCTGGTTCAGAGTGTCGTTCTTTGATTGTGCCACGCACCGATGGGGCCGCGCAGACCACCCACGATCCGTGGTGAAGACGTCGAACCTGTGGGTCCCGCATCGCCACTCGCCACTCATCACCCACTCATCCCCTGCAAATCGCCGCTCGCCCAACACCACTCGCCAAGCTCACCCCGGTTCACTTGTCGGGTCTTCGTGGGCGTGGTGGGCACGGCGGTATTCCTGGCGGAATTGCTCACGGAGTTCGGGGGGAGCGAGAACCACCACCTCGGCGCCCCACTGTAAGATGAAGCGGCGCAGGCCGGGGTTGTTCGGCGCGTGCATTCTCAGCAGCAGGCCGCCATCGGGAAGGTCGTCTTTCACTTCGTTCGGCACCCACTGCTTCTCACGGATGTAGGGGGCCGCGGATGCGTCGAAGCGGAGTTCCACCTCCAGCATCCGGCCGCCGTGGAAGAGTCCCATTCCTGACCGGAGAAAGGCATCACGGTCGAACGTCGGGTCCAGCTCAAAATGCTCGCCGGTCTCCTTCAAATCGCGGATGCGGTCGCCCAGGGCGAACATGCGGATCTCGCCTCGGTGGTGGTCGAAGCCCACCACATACCAGTCCCCTGCATACTCCAGGAGCGTGTAGGGGTCCAGCCGGCGCCAGGTCTCCTCGTTGCGGTTCGGCGTGAAGTAGAGCATGTCCAGCCGGCGGTGGGTGCGACAAGCGCTGATGAGGTGGTCGTACTGGCGGTCGATCCGGTTCGAGTGGCGCGTGGGCGGGCCGGAGAACGCCATCGGGAGGGCGCCGTCGTGTTCGGGGCGTTCGGGACGCTCCAGCATCGGCAGGATCTTCGCGAAGGCCGACTCCAATCGCCGTGCGAGTTGGGTGCCGCGGTAGCGGTCGATCACCGGTTCCACCGCCATCAGCGCGAAGTACTCCGCCTCCGAGAGTTCCACTTTGCCGAGTTGCAGGTTGCGCCCGGTGAGGATCCAGCGCCTCCGGGATCGGTCGAACGTCAGCTCGACTTCCAGTTGCTGCAGGAGTTCGATGTCGCGCCGTACCGTTCGCTCGGCGATCTCGAGTTCCGCCTTCGCCTCGTCGGTGGTGAAGCCGCTCCGGTCGAGCTGCTGCTCATACCAGGAGAGTCGCCGCAAGCCCTCCCGCGTAAACTGCCGTCTCAATCCGCCCGCCATATCGCGCCCCTCCCCGAGCCGATTCACCATGCCGTGGGTCAGTATTCGGCATCCACCCGGACAACGAATGACCGGGTAGGAAAACGTTTGGCGGATTGGCGTGTCCGATCCTCCTGTGCGCAAGCGTGCTCTCCAAAACGAGGCTGAGAACTCGGAACGCTTCGGGCGCCGGACATGAGAAACTTGGGGAGCGCGGTAATCTCCCCGACTGCGTTCCCACAGCATGACATCGTTCTTTTGCACGCGGGAGTGTGGGAGCAATAGGAGAGTCCGCCATGAAACCGTCCGCCGGAGTCTGGACATTGGCCGTCCTGTTCGGCCTGCTCGGGTCGGTTGTCGCCTCCCACAATTCCCCCTCGGGCCGCTTGCTGGTTACCTGGGGCGGCAGCCGACAGCTCCTACGCTACGATCCCGCGGCGCTCACGGAGGCGGGCGCGTTCGGTTCTCCCGGGGCGCTCAACCGACCTCAGGCCGCTGCCGTCACCCCCTGGGGCGATCTCCTGGTCGTGAACTCGCTGCCGCGGCACGTGGTGGTCGAGCAAACCTACCGCTGGTTCCTGAACCGACACGGAGAGGCCGGCGGGCAGAACAGTTGGACCGGTGTCCTCGGCGGCCCGGCCATCACGCCCTACGGGAACTTCGTCTTCACCCCCGATCTGCTCTGGTGTTACTTCCAGGCGTCGGACGAAGGCTTCGCAATCAACGGGAACAGCATTACTCCGTGGATGAACGCCTCACTCCTGAAGCTCACCGGACGGCCGGCGACACCCGCGGAGGTCTCGTCGGCGATGGCGTTCATTCCAGCGGAAACCACCCGTCTGGTGAACCAGGGGATGAGCCTCGCGAGCGCGCGCTGGTTCGTGCGAATTCGGACGCTTCAGGACATCGCAGCATCGGCGGAGGCGAAGACCTACCTCAGCTCCAAAGGGCTCGATGTCGACTTCCCCGCCACGAACGAGATCCGGCTTTACGACGGCAAGACGGGCGCCGCTAAGGGCGTCTTCGCCACGCTCCCCGACAGCGACCATCCCTACGACCTCCTTTACCACTCGAGCGGCTTGCTGTTGGTGACCAGCCCCGACCGGGATCGAGTGCTGGCGCTCCACGGCGTCACCGGGAAAATCCTGGGCGACCTCACCAATCGTGCCGCCAGCGGCATCGACGCGCCGCTCCACATGGCGCTCGACGGCGGCGGGGTGGTGTGGGTGAGCGGCTATAACAATGACGCCGTCTTCAAGATCGACTTCGCCACCGGCGCCGCCGCCGGCCGGACCCAGGCGCTGAGCGGAGACACCTTCGATCCCGAGGGGATCGCCTTCGGGCCCGACGGCAAGCTCTATGTCTCCAGCTTCGCCGGCAACCGGGTGGAGCGGTTCGAGCCCGCCACCGGGGCCCATCTCGGCGCGTTCACCACCGGCGGCGATCTCAAGTCGCCGAAGGATCTGCTCTTCCTCGCGGACGGCCGGCTCCTGGTCACCTCCTACTTCCAGGATCGTCTCGCGCTCTTCGATGGCGGCACGGGGGCTTATCAGGCGGACCTCACCCCCTCCACGCCGCTGCTGCATCCCACGCATCTGCAGCTCAATCCGACGCTCAACCGCTCTCTCCAGAACCTCGCCGACCAGCTCCGCGACTTCCTCTCCGCGTTGGTGGCAACCGGAGATGTGCCGCTCGTCGCGGGAAGCGCCTTTGCCAACCGGGCGACGCAGATCAGCACGGCCCTGGCCCGACGAAACTACCCGGAGGTGAAGGCGGCGCTCCGAGATCTCCTCCGGCTGGCCCAGGCCGCGAGAAAGAGCGGGGATCTCCAGCCCATCCACGCCGACCGCGTTATCCTCACCGGCAACCTGCTCCTTCAGGAAGTCAGCGCGCTGAAAGCCGCACAAAAGAGAGATCGGCCGATCTTCCGGCAGTAACGAATGGCGGATGCCGGCATCTTATCGGCATCCTCTCACTCCAGGCACGCCCCATCTGGGGTAGGATCTATCCGGGCCGCCCCGCGAGGCGTGCCCGGAGATCCCGGCATGTCTTCCACCGCCACTACCCTTCCCGGTCGCACCGGGCTCGATTCGCTCCACTTCGGCGCCTCCTTCGCCGAACTGCCGGCGGCGTTCTACACGCACGTCGCGCCCGCCCCATTGCCCAATCCCTACCTGATCGCCGTTTCTCGCTCCGCAGCCGCGCTCGTGGGGCTCGATCCGGAAGAGCTGCGTTCCCCGGAAGGGGTGGAGCTCTTCACCGGCAACCGCGTGCATCCCACCTCGCGTCCGCTGGCGGCGGTTTACTCCGGGCATCAGTTCGGCGTGTGGGCGGGTCAGCTCGGCGACGGCCGGGCGCTGCTCCTCGGCGATCTGCAGGCGAAAACGCCGGAGCCGCCGGGCGTGATGGAGCTCCAGCTCAAGGGCGCCGGCCGCACGCCCTACTCCCGCATGGGCGAC
>SYKE01000308.1 GCA_005798285.1 Actinomycetota bacterium | reverse complement strand
GTGGGGGCGAGGGAAGCGAATAGCGAATAGCGAGTAGCGAATGGGGGGCGATGCAGGCGAGTGGGGAGGGAGTGGTGGGTGGTGGGCTTTGTGGTGGTGGGCAGGAAACGGTGCCTTGCCTGAGGCAACAGGGGATTGGTCTGGAGAGAGTGAAGATTCCGATGCGCGAACTTTGACCTGATTGGTTATCCGGCGCTTCCGGCGGCGAGCGACAGACCTTGAGGAGCGCTGAATGTTTCAGTTACGCCGACAGCTCATCACGGACTTTGCCGAGTACATCAAGAGCTTTCTGAGAGTGCGCGATGACGAGATTCGCGAGTGGGTTGAGGCCGAACTCGATGCCGGCGTGCTCTGGCCGGATCCGCTCCTCTCTCTAAATCCCACGTTTGAGCAGGGGTCGCTGGTCGACCACCTGGTCGAGCGCCACGTTCTGCACCCCGGGTGCGGCGGCATCTTCCGGCGCGGTAAGAGTGAAACGGACCACTCCGGCCTTCCCGTTCGGCTGTACCGACATCAGGAACAGGCGCTTGAGCGGGCGCAGGCGGGACGCAACTATGTGCTGACCACCGGCACCGGTTCCGGCAAGAGTCTCGGTTACATCCTCCCCATCGTCGATGCCGTGCTCAAGGAGGGCTCCGGGAAGGGAGTCCGCGCCGTGGTCGTCTACCCCATGAATGCACTGGCGAACTCCCAACTGGGGGAGCTGCAGAAGTACCTGGGGCGCGATCACCCGGCCGTGACGTTTGCTCGATACACGGGTCAGGAAGGCAGCGAGGAGCGGGACCGCGCAACCGCGCACCCGCCGGACATCATCCTCACCAACTTCATGATGCTGGAACTGATGCTCTCGCGGCCCTTCGAGAAGAAGCTCGTGGACGCCATGGGAGGGCTGAGGTTCCTGGTCCTGGATGAGCTTCACACCTACCGGGGGCGTCAGGGAGCGGATGTGGCGCTCCTGATCCGTCGCCTGCGGGAACGCACCCGCGCCCCGCAGATGCAGTGTGTCGGCACCTCTGCGACCATGGCCACCGATGGCACGGCGGCGGAGCGACGGCAGGCGGTGGCCGATGTGGCCGCCAAGCTGTTCGGGGCCCCCGTCGAGGCGGCGGATGTCATCGGCGAAAAGCTGGTGCGGCTCTCGCCGGCGATGGATCCATCCGCCCCCGAGTCGGTGTCGGAAGTTCGCGAGGGACTCCGACATCCGGCCCCGACGGATCCGAGGGGATTTGCAGAGCACCCGCTGACGCGCTGGCTGGAGAGCGAAATCGGGCTCACGCACAACGATGAGGGAGATCTGATCCGGGCTCAGCCCTGTCCGATCAGCGGTAAGTCGGGCGTGGGCGTACGGCTGGCCGAACGTCTCGAGATCCCCGTCGAGGAGGCGGAAGAGGCCGTTCGGAACCATCTCCTCGCCGCCGGTCGGGTGGATGCGGACCCCGTGACGGGAGCGAGGCCCTTCGCGTTCCGACTCCATCAGTTCCTTTCGCCGGGTGTCGGCGTCTTCTCCACGTTGGGCAGCCAGAGCGAGCGCTACCTCAGTCTCGATGGGCAGCGGACGGCTCCTGATGACCCATCCCGAATGCTCTTTCCGCTCGCCTTCTGCCGCGCCTGTGGGCAGCACTACCACGTTGTCTCGCAAAAGTCTCGGGAGGGCCGGGAGGATGTGCTGCTGCCTCGAAGACTCCAGGACCCTCCCCCGATCGACGGGAGCGCGCCGAGCTTTCTCTTCATCCCCGGCGCGGAGGGTTTCCCCGATCTGGATTCCCTCATTCCGGAAGACTGGTACGATGAGACCCCGCGTGGACGAAAGGTGAAGCGGAACAAGCAGTCCTTTCTTCCCAGGGAGACTCTCGTGGAACCTGACGGCACACTGGGCTCGGGCAAGCAGGCATGGCTGCTCAAGGCGCCGTTTGCCCTGTGTGTTCAATGCAGGGAAAGTTACTACGCGCGAGAGTCGGAAATCACCAAGCTTTCCGTGCTGGGTCTCCAGGGGAGAAGCACTGCCACCACGACGTTGAGCCTGAGCACCCTGGCGTACCTGCGAGACGGAGATCGATTTGAAGAGAGCGCTCGCAAGCTGCTGTCGTTCACGGACAACCGGCAGGATGCCTCGCTTCAGGCCGGCCACCTGAACGACTTCGTCGAGGTGGGAACCCTGCGGGCAGCTCTCTATGCGGCGGCGAAGGCGGCGGGAGAAGAGGGCCTGACCCACGATCAGGTGACCCTGGCCGTGGAACGTCAGCTCGATCTTCGCCAGGACGAGTACGCGCTTCAACCGTCCAACCTCCCTTCGCAGATCAACGACCGGCGAAAGGCGCTTCGAGAGGTGCTCGGCTACCGGATTTACCGAGACCTCCGCCGCGGTTGGCGCATCAACGCCCCCAACCTGGAACAGGTCGGGCTGCTCAAAATTGACTACCCGGATCTCAGTTACATCTGCGCCACCGAGAGCTACTGGAACGGCGCTCACCAGGCGCTCCTCGGCGCCCCTCCCGTAGTGCGGGAGGCGATCTGCCGGGAACTGCTGGAGCGGTTGAGACGGCGGCTGGCGATCAGTATTCGCTACCTTCGATCCGACGACCAGGAAGCCATTCGCAACGCGAGCCAGCGACTTCTACGCGAGCCATGGGGCCTTGCCTCGGAAGAGGCGATCCGGATGGACTCAGCCGCCTACGCCTGGGTCCAGGCGTCCCGCAGCAGCGATCAGCGGACCGACATCCTCCTGACTCCCCAGAGCGGATTTGCCCACTACCTGCGCCAGAATTCCACCTTCGGCGGACAGGCGGGGAAACTGAAGCCGGATGACCTCACGACGATCATCGGCGACCTGCTCCGGATCCTCACGGAAACCGCGCTCCTCGCCCGCTGCTACCCCACGGGAAGCGACCCGGCCTATCAGGTGAACGCCGAGGTCTTCCGCTTCATCGCCACGGAACCGTCGCATGAACATCGGCGGACTCAAAACGACTTCTTCAAGCGCTTTTACTCGGAACGCGCGGTGCGGATCAAAGGGATGTTCGCCCGGGAGCACACGGCCCAGGTGCCGTCGGAAGAGCGAATGGAACGGGAAAAGGAGTTCCGGGCCGGTCGTCTCCCAATCCTCTATTGTTCTCCCACCATGGAATTGGGAGTGGACATCGCCGACCTCAACGTCGTGAGTCTCCGCAACGTGCCCCCGACCCCCGCGAACTATGCCCAGCGCAGCGGGCGCGCCGGACGGAGCGGGCAGCCGGCTCTTGTTTACACCTACTGCACCGCCGGCAGCCGGCACGATCAGTATTACTTCCGCCGCCCGGAGAGCATGGTCTCCGGCGCCGTCGCTCCCCCGCGGCTGGATGTCGCCAATGAAGACCTGGTGCGGGCGCACGTTCAGGCCATCTGGTTGGGGCATGCCGATGAGGACCTCGGACAATCCCTGGCCGATAAGGTGCTGGAAGCGCGCGGCGAGGCGCCTTCTCTTGCCCTGCGCGAGGAGATCCTCGCCAAACTCCGCGACCCGGCGGTTCGGGAGGCGACGCATCGCGACGCGAGTCGGATGCTCAACGCCATCGCCGCCGAGCTGGCGTCGACGCAGTGGTTCACGGAGACGTGGCTGGATGGGGTGATCGCCCAACTCGAGCTGACCCTGGATCGGGCGTGCGATCGCTGGAGGAACCTGTACCGCTCGGCACGTCAACAGCATGCGGTACAGAATCGAATCATCCTCGACAATGCCGCCTCGGAACAGACGAAGAAGGCCGCACAGAATCTGCGGTTGGAAGCCGAGAACCAACTGGGCCTGCTGACGACGGTCCACAGCGCTGCCTTCTCAGACTTCTATGTCTATCGCTACCTC
>SYKE01000307.1 GCA_005798285.1 Actinomycetota bacterium | reverse complement strand
GCGGTATTTCTTGGGCACAGGGATTACCTCCACACCAAGTGAATCACATCTTCGTCCGAGGCTCCGGTGAAGAATCAACTCCGCCCTGACAGACCACTAGCAGAGTGGGCCCGTGCGGAACGACAGGGGTGAACAGCGCACTATGGCATTGAAGCCCGGAGAACAACTTGGACCCTACCTACTGCAAAAGCAATTAGGCAGTGGCGGCTTCGGTAGTGTCTGGCGGGCGATCCGGTCCGGCTCCCTCGTGCCCATTCCCGTGGCGGTCAAGATCGGCCATGAACTACAGTCGGATGACCAGGATGGCGCCGATGCGGTAGAGCGGTTGCTGGCCGAGGCGCGGACCTGGGTGAGCGCGTCCGGGCATCGGAATGTCGTTCCGGTACAGGATGCCGGTGTCTGGGATGGCCACCTGCTCCTCGTGTCGGAGTTGATGACCGAGGGTTCGCTCCGCACCCGCATCCGAAAGCTGGACGGTCGACCCATGCCGACCGAAGAAGCAGTCGAGTTGGTCCTCGGGGTTCTCGCGGGGCTGGAGCATCTCCACCGGCTGAACATCGTCCATCGGGATCTCAAGCCTGAGAACATCCTCTTGCAGCATGGCGATCCTCGCATCACGGACTTCGGCATCTCCCGGTTCGCCACCCGCTCCGCGAAGACGCGTCACTACTCCGGTACGCTGCAGTACCTATCTCCAGATGCCTTCGAGAACCGCGTCTCCTTCCAGATGGACATCTGGGCCGTGGGTGTGATTCTCTACGAGCTGCTCACCGGTCACCTGCCGTTCGATGGGGGCAGCGACGCTCAGGTGATGCACGCCATCCTGACACGCCCGGTGCCACCCCTGGGACCCGGCGTCCATCCGGACCTAAGACGCGTGGTCATGACGGCCCTCGAACGCGATCTGGCCAGCCGGTATGCCACCGCTGCAGCGTTCCGGCAGGACCTGGATGCGGCGTGGCGCCATGTGGCGCAGGATGTTCGTGAAGTCGCGGAGACAGTTCCCAGTTCCCCGATAGACCCGGAAGGCATCGGGGTGACGCGGATCCGCCAACCCATTGAGACGCACGGTAAACCGGTGATCGAGTCTCACACCACTGCGGACAAACCAACCGTGCTGCTCGAGCCTGTCAGCAAGGAAGCCCCACCGGCTCGTCCCCCGGAGAATCCCGAACTCTCGCCTGCGCCATCCAGCTCCGTTCGCCCCCACAGAGCTCTCCCCTGGGTTCCGATCGCGGGAGTCGCGGGAGTCCTGATCATTGGAGTAGGCGCGTTTGGCGGACTCTTCAACAGCAAAGGTCCTTCGCCCGCGACAGGAGGGAGTGCGGCGCCAAGTACTCCCGCCGCACCGGTCATTGAGACGAAGCTCCTCACCCCGGCCCGTAGGGGCGCCGCGTATCGCATGACTCTGACGGGGAAGGCGTCCAACCCGGTCTGGAGCTGGGACACGAGCGCCGCGCCGCCCGGGCTCTCCCTCAGCGCCAGCGGAGAGATCATCGGTACGCCCACGCGCACCGGCGACTACCAGCTCTCGATCCGTCTCACCACCAACGCCGGAGGCGCCGCGGCGGTTCAACCGATGCCGCTGAGGGTTCTCCCGCCGGAGAGCGTGGAGAAGAAGGTCAACGAGGCGGCCGGGCTGCTCAAGCGCTACGAAACGGAAGCGAGCCGGCCGAATATCGCATCTCGGATGGCGGAACTGACCCGACTGGTCACGCGAGCCGAGCGCTTGCTCCGGGATGTCATCCGCACCGATCCTGACTTCGCCGACGCATGGTACCATCGAATTCTGGCCCGCTTTATCATCGGAGGGGCCGACGGCGACTGGAAGGCGATGAGCACACAGGCGCTCCGCAAGTTCACGGAGCCTCGCTTTACCGATCAGCGCATGGAGCTGAGCAAGTAGCCTGCGACGAGTCCGCCCGGGTGGGCCCGGGCGCCAGGCGTCGCTGGCGCTGGGCTCAATCGTCGGGATGGTCGTCACCGAAGGCCACCATTGCCGGAGAGCGCGGGGAACTGACGGCTTGCCCTGCCCGAGAGAGATCGTCATCCCAGGGCTTGACCCTGGGATCCAGCGCGGAAGATCCCGCACGCAGTTCTCGCCAGACGCCGCCAACTCAATCTTCCCAGGCCGGTGAGGACCGAACCCGTGTAACCAGAACTGCTTGCGTCATCTACTGCGCTGGATCCTCGGGTCAAGCCCAAGGATGACGATGATCTAGAGCTGGGTCGGTGAGACCATTCGATCCGTGCGCACCAGCGGACGCCGCGGGTGCGCCCGCCCGAACCTTCGGTTCCCCCTGCCCCGCAACCGTGCACGTCACCGCGAGGAGGCGAAACACACCTCTCGTTCCCACCACCCAACCAATGAGGACGTCATTGCGAGGAGTGGTTGACGACGTGAAGCGCATTGTCGTGAGCCTCGCCTGCAGTTCGAAGCGCCCGGACATCGGTACGGTTGTCACCGAACGACGCGGCAATCTACGAGATCCGAGCTGACAAGACGTCCGTCCCACAACCCGTGAGTACGCCCAAGCCGATCCCCGCTCTGTGGCGGCACATCCACCTCTCGTTTCCATCCCCCAGCCAGATAAGCACGTCATTGCGAGGAGTGGTTGACGACGGAAAGCGCCAT
>SYKE01000306.1 GCA_005798285.1 Actinomycetota bacterium | reverse complement strand
TTCGACGACCGTCGAGGGTCCGGGCCCACGTGCCGCGAATACGCTCCGGTCAACCCCGCCTTGATCTGTGGCGGCACTTCCACCTCTCGTTTCCATCCCCCAGCCAGATAAGCACGTCAGTGCGAGGAGTGGTTGACGACGTGAAGCGCCATCTCGCGAGCCTTGTCTCCGGCTCGAAGCACAAGGGCGCTGAGACGGGCTTCACCGAACGACGCGGCAATCTACGAGATCCGAGCCATGAAGAATTCAGCCCTCGAGTTGTGAGTACGCCCGCGCCGATCCCCGGACACCAAAACCCGGATCTCGTAGATTGCCGCGTCGTGCTGCTCCTCGCAATGACGCTTCTTGGGCTATGGGGCAGAACACAGTGGGCGAAGTGCTTCGACGTTGGAGGAGAGTACCGGCGCGACGGGTTGGCCGCGCCCGGCGAGAACTGCCTGCGACACCTACTGCCCCGGATCCTCGGGTCAAGCCCAGGGATGACCATGGTCGTGGGGTGGGCCGGTGCAACCACTTCCCAATCTGAGCTGTCGCCCCAGGACCCTTGCCACAGCGTTCAGGCAGATCGAACCGGACATGCCGGCGCGCCGCCCGAAGCATCCCGGAAGCTCGGAAGGGAACCGTTCGTCGCCGTAGACAACATGGAGGCGGCGCCGCACTCGATGGCGGGTCGGCCGGGAGGTGCGGGATGGACGTAGATCGACAGAAAGTTCGTTGGGTGCTTTCCGGGGTGGTGGCGGGGGCTGCCGGCGCCGTGGTGTTGGGATTGGGGTTGATGGCGCTACCGCCGGCGCGGGCGGCGCAGGCCGTGCCGCCGAAGGATGGGAAGCTGCGGATCGTGGTGTTCGGCGCTCATCCGGATGACTCCGAACTCCGGGCGGCCGGAGTGGGCGCGAAGTGGGCCGCGTTGGGGCACCATGTGAAGCTCGTCTCCGTCACCAATGGCGACATTGGCCACTGGAATATGGCCGGCGGTCCACTGGCTCAGCGGCGGAAGGCCGAGGTGAGCGCCGCGGCGAAGATCCTCGGCACGCACTCGCAGGTTCTCGACATTCACGACGGGGAGTTGCTGCCGACGCTTGAGGCGCGGAGGGAACTCACCCGTGTGGTGCGGGAGTGGCAGGCGGATATCGTCATCGGTCACCGGCCGAACGACTACCATCCGGATCATCGCTATGTCGGCGTGCTGATGCAGGACTCGGCGTACATGGTCACCGTGCCGTTCTTCTGCCCGGACGTTCCCTATCTCACTCGAAACCCGGTGTACCTCTTCTCCGAGGACCGCTTCCAGAAGCCGAATCCGTTCCAACCCGACATCGTGGTCGGCATCGACGATGTGGTGGAGAAGAAGCTCGCCGTGATGGAGGCGCTGGAGTCCCAGTTCTTCGAGGGCGGCGCCAACGGGACAGCGGCGCTCATTCCGGCGGACGAGGCGGGGAAAACGGCCCGTAAGGAGCAGGTTCGGCGCGGTTTCGCCAGCCGCTTCTCTGCGACTGCGACCCGCTTCCGAACCCAGTTGAAGAGCTGGTACGGCGACGCCGCCGGTGCAGCGGTGAAGTCGGCAGAGGCGTTCGAGATCTGTGAATACGGACGTCAACCAACGAAGGATGAGCTGAAGCAGCTCTTCCCCTTCTTCGGGTCGAACAAGTAGTCCGATCGTTGACAGGGTTCGCGGGGCGCTCTCCCCCGTCTCGATCCCGCCGGGTCAACCAATGATCGGTAGGAAGTCAGAGAGACGGGGGAAACCTTTAATTGGGCTTGTCGCTTTGAGCCCCGAAAGGTGGACCCATGTCCCGCACCAATCCGATCCTCGCCGCCGCGACCGCCGCGGCGCTGGTTGTCTCACTCGCGGCCGGCAACTCGGCCCGTGCCGCCACCATCAACCTCAACGTCGGGCTGAAAGGCGTCAGCAAAACGAGCGACGGCCGAAGCTTTCCCTTTACAGGAACGGGGACCGGCGCTCTCGACGACACTACCGGCGCCATCACCTTTACGGTGAACGCCAGCAACGGCCTGACGTTCACGGGGACCGGCAACGCCTTCCCGGGCACGAAGAACACCTTCGGCATCGTTCAGATCCAGTCGAACGCCATCTTCGGCACGATGGTGCTCTAAGGGAAAACCAACGCCCGAACCCGGAAGTTCACCGGCAAGTACTACATCGTCTTCCCGAATCGCCTGGGTGCGCCACCGGCAGGCACGGTCTTTTCGTCGGGATCCCTCAGCATCGCTCCCGCGTCCTGACCTCCAGGTCAGGACGCTTCCTGAAACGCAAGAACACCCCGCCTCCCGGTTTGAGAGGCGGGGTGTTTCGCAATGGGGCTAGTCTCGCTCGTGTGGGCGAACCGCTACAGCGTGGGGTTCCGAGGGAACTTGAAGTACGGCATCCGGACGTTTCGCACTTTGAAGTTGTCCGAGCGAACGCCGGCCGGCGGCAAAAAGCCCTGGGCGCCGTTAAAGCTCACGAAGTCATCCTGCGCCACCCCGTCGCCGGAGACGCCGAGTCCGCCGATGAGAGTCCCACCCCGATAGAGAGGCGTGGAGCCGGGGAACCAGACGATGCCGTTCACGTTGATGTTCGGCTGGGCGATCCGGGGATCGTTCTGGAGCGGCCCCGTGCCGCCGGGGTTGGCCAGATCATCCATAAACAACGGAAAGAAGGGTCCGGGTCTCGACTTGTTGATTCCCGCCGGGAACAGCGGCTGGGAGGCAAAGTTCAGTGTCCTTGCCGTGATGGCGGTTCCGGCGGGCAACGTTCGCAACTCGGGGTTGAACACGGTCAGATCCGTGGCGGGGCTGCTGAAGTAAACCGCGTTCCGCGCCTTTGCGGTGGCTACGTCCATCGAAAAGATCGTGGCATCCGGCTGGCGGTAAACGGCGAGAATGGTTCCATCCAGTCCGCCCACAGCAAAAACGAAGCGTGCCCGTGAACCGAGTGGCAGGCGAATCGCGGCGCGAGTTCTTCGCGCAATGGCGTCGCACTGCCCAATGATCTGAATCACCTCCGCCTGGGTGAGTTCGGCGTTGCCGACGGGACCCACGAGGAAACCATCCGCAGCCGGCGCCGCCGCTCGGCCCGGCGCGGTTGGATCGATTTTCAGCACGCCGGTCCCGGGGAAAGCGCCTGCCGCCACGCCGCGGGGTCGCCGTGCGTTCTTGAGGTCCGCGAGCGGCAGCTTGATCCCACCCACGTAAACCGTCCCGGGCCTGAACGTCCGAGCGGCAAAGCGCTGAATCGCCTCCTGGCCCGCCCGCGCTCCCTGTGTGGGGATAGGAGCTTCACCCGCGCGAGTGGCTTCGAACGCGGCAAACTCGGCGGCCGCCGGTGGGACGCCCGCAACGCCGACGCCACCAATCTGCGTGATGCCTAATGGAGCGAAGGCGTCGGGCCGAGCAAAAGCCTGGAATCCCTTGGTAAAGTCCTGGCGATAGAGCGGCAGCCCGCCGGGGTTGACGGCATTCGGATTCGCGTCGTTGGGCTGAACCTTGCCGGTGTTGATTCCAAGCCCCGGGCCTGTCTCGGTGATGTTCAAAGGCTCCGGGTAAAACTTGCCGGGATTGTACGCGAGCGCCCGAGAAACACGATTGGTGTTCTCGATTCCATAGAGGTCCGCGTTTTCCTGGTTCGGCACCCCCGGCGGGAAGTGGATGCCGGAGATGAAGCGAACGGTGCGCGACGTCAGGGGCGCCTGGTTTTCACCGAAGAAGGCTCCCGTCCGCGCCGACGCGAGCGCTGACTCTTCGATGGCCGGAGTCGCGCCAGGGCGGCTGTACAGCGCCAGCAGCGCCCCTCGTCGGTCGGTCACGGCCACCGAAAGAGACTCTCCGGCCACCGCCTCGGCGGCATTCCGGATGACCTGGTTCACTTCATCCGGTGTGATGGGGATCTCCACACCATCGGGGCCATCGCCCAGGGTACCCTGAGCCCTCACCGGCGTCGGTTGACCCATTCCGCCGACCAGCACCGCCGATACCACAGTCAGCAGCCCAAGGATCGGTCCGCCCAGCTTCGCTCTCTGCGATTCTCGGATCCTCATTTTCGGATCATCCCCCGGGGATCATAAAACCCCAATTCCAACGTGAGACACTTGGCCGAAGCCGGGCGCACTTCCTCCCGATGTGCTTCGCTCGCCTCGGCCCGCGGAGCGCTCGGTCCCTACAAACGGTCGATAAAACTCGCACCGGCAGGAAATTGACCCGAATCCAACAGAATCTGGCCTCGAGTTGGTCGGGCGCGACCCGCTCTCCATTGAAGGGACGACACCTTCCGTGGGAAGCCGCTGCGCCGACGGCCAAACGGCCAGAGCGCCGTGGACCGCATGAATAAGGGACGTGACGCCCATGCAAAATGCCGCGAGCCGGGAATTGAATCGATCCGCGGACCCGATGGAGATTTGCTTCTACGGCGTCAGGGGCTCTCTCCCGGCTCCCGCCACAGGTGTGGATGTACAGCGCCAGATCGCGGAAGTGCTGGTAGCCGCGAGTGAAGCCGGCGTACGATTCGAAACCTCCGCAGAGGCGGAGAAGTGGCTCGTCGAGACGCTCCCGTTCCACAAGCGGTCGCACTACGGTGGAGACACCACCTGCTTTCTGGTGCGCTGCGGCGACATCCGGATCGCCATCGACGCCGGCAGCGGCATTCGCCGGTTGGGCAAGGACCTCTTCGGCGAGCTGCTTCGGGACGGCAAGCTCCATCTGCATGTGCTGTTCACCCACATGCATCTCGACCACATCATGGGCTTCCCGTTCTTCGCGCCTCTGTTCGCCCCCAAGGATCGGCTCAGCGTGTTGCTCTCGCTCCATGGCGGGTGTGCCTGGCAAAACGATCTGGAGACCGTCCTCTCGGCAACGCTCTCCGCGCCACTGTTCCCCATCGGCCTCGACAAAATCCGCTATGAGGCGGCGACCATCGAGTACCATCCCGTTTACGACAACCTGGTGCGCTATCTCGGCCCGAACAACGAAGTTCGACTCACTGCTCGAAGACTTCACCATCCGAACGAGACCTACGGCTACCGGATCGAATACGGCGGCAAGGTGTTTGTGGTCGCCACCGACACGGAACCCTACGCCGGGCCGGACCGGGCACTCTCCGGGCTCGCAAAGGATGCGGACGTCCTGTACGTGGACTCCCAGTACGATTGGACCCAGTACATCGGGGACACAGACGGGGTCTCACGGCTGGGTTGGGGCCACGGATATGCGGAATGGTGCGGGCGCTATGCCCGGGAGGCCGGGGTGAAGATGGTCGTCGCCGGCCATCACGATCCCGGCGCCGGAAACGACCGGATCCACGAGGTCGTCTCCCAGCTTCGCGCCGAGCACCCGATGGCCGTCGCGGCGTACGATGGTTTAGAAGTTCACATCGAGGATGGGGTGATCCGCGCCGATGATGGACTTGGAGACGGACGGGAGTTGGTTGTCGAGAGATCGCCCCAAAACTGAGTGGGAACCGATCCGACAGTCCAGGGGTCCGTTTCTCGTCGACTGCTCGCAGGACTGTGGTAGGCGGCACGGTTAACATTCTCAAAGCGGCGCCGACCGATCCACAGGTCGTCGGTTTTGCGCCTTCTGACAGTTCATCGATGTGACGGCCGAGTCGTCGCGTCGTCCAGGGAACGGAACGGAACCGAATCAATGCGAAGAACACTTTTGGGCGGGGTTGCGCTGGCGAGCATGCTTGCCGGAGTCCTCATGGTTGGCAGCCGTCCGGCTGAGGCGTCTCGACCCTACAAGCCGGTCACCCGGCTGAAGTGCGAGGCTTGCCACAAGTCAGCGGACGAGGCCAAGATGTCCGACAAGGATCTCAATGCGTGCGGCACCAAGTCCTATGACCTTCTCAAGAAGGCGGGTTACAAGCCTACCAAAGACGCCGCCGAGCAGAAGGAATGGGCCCAGAAGGCCCTCAAGGGCTTCAAGTGCGAGTAGTTCCCCTCCTCACCGTTTGAGGGCTGGGTTTGGAGAAGGGCGCTCCAGTTCCGGGGGCGCCCTTTCTTCGTCGCGGCCGAAGTGGCTACGGCGCCGGCAGAACGAGCAATAGCTGCTCGGTGCTCCCCTCGGCCAGCGTACCGCTCCGGTCTTTGGAGAGCACCCACGTCGCCGTGGCGTGGTCAGACAATCCGCCTTCCGCAAGAGCCTCAATCCGCACCGGCCAGCGGCCTGGCTTGGTACCCGGCACGACAGTCGCGGACAGGTTCACGGTTTGTGAGGCGGGAGCGCCCGCAGCGCCGGCCACCTCGACCTCGGGGCAGCTCACCTCCGCGGGCAGGCCCACCATGCGGACCCGGATCTTTCCCACACCTTCTCCCCGCAGCACCGTCACGGGAACCTGGACCGCCATTGCCGCCTTGAGGGGAATCGTCACCTGGGGGGTCGTCAGCTCCAGCACCGGCTGGGGTGGAGCCACGGTCAGCCTGTAAAAGAAGTCGGGGCCGCCTCGTGAAACCGAGGCGAGATCCGAGAGCCGAATCCGATACCGCCCCGCCTTCGGAGGAGACCACCGAGTTCGTGGGTCCCGACCGCCACCGCGGCGGGCCGCGCCGACGTCATCCACACGCTGAAGCACCGCCCCGCTCTCATCCAGAATCTCCAGCACAGGATCAGCGCTCGACGTCAGCGAGCGAGCTTCCACCTGAACCAGCAGCGGCCGAGTGTCCGACACTTCGATCGCGAACTCGTCGACGTCGCGCCGGACCGCGAAGCGCCCGTTAGCCGTCCCGGGCACCGCGAGCGCCATCGGAATCCCGGCGGACTCACGTCCCCGCTCGTTTTCAACCACCTCCGGGTACAACCCGACCTTCAGACGGGAGGACTGATCGATGCCGGGCGGGCGCAGTTCGAAATCGGGGCCGGAGTCGGCTGCCGGGTTCACCCGCTCCGCACTCTGAGAGGGTCCCTGGGCCCCGTCGAGATTCCAGCCGGAGACCAACACCTCGCTCGCGGTTCCCCGCTCCACTCCCGGCGGATAGACGGACTCCATCCAGGGGCCGGTCGTCAGCGTCACACGGTACACGTAGTCCGCGTTGACGGTGCTGTAGTTGTTCATCACATCCTGCAGCTCGACGAAGTATTCCCCGTCCGCCGGCGCCGTGAACCCCAACAGCGTGTCACGAGTTCGCGAGTCCATCTGAATCATCAGCTCACGAAGTTTTGAGTCTCGGATTCGGCAGAGCAGGTTGATCGGCGAACCCAACGCCCGGGCCTCTCCCGCCACCACCAGACACTGTCCGGCCTTGAGGTTGACCCGGTACACGTCCAGATCGCCGCGAGACGGCACGCGACCGTTCAGCACCACGGGCAATTCCGTCACCGCCTCGGCCTGCGCCGCGCGATCGTTGGGCTCGGTCTCGAGACGTTCCGGGATGACGCCCACCACAAAGGGCCGAGGGGGCGTCGCCGCTTTCGGCCCGACGACCCGAAGCCAACGTCTGCCGGGTGCGGCATCGGGGGCAACCGCCAACTCAACGGCGGACTTCGCGACCCGCCCGCGCGGCGAGATCCCCTCGCCATCCACCATCACCTCGGCGCCGTCCGGTATTCCGGCGCCACCGAGGGCCACGGTGACGGTCGCTCCGCGACGCGCGCCGTTTGGATAGAGGTGGTCCAGAGCGTCCTGCGCGCAGGCGGGTGTCGCGGCCGCGGTTAGAAGAGACAGGAACAGGGGAACGGCAAGGATCGGTCGCACTGACGGTTCTTCCGGGGGGCGGTTCTGTCGGTATTCCACCGTCGCCCAATGCTTCAGACACACGTCAGTCGTTCGGGTTGCCGCCGATCCCGGCGCCGGGCCGCCGGCCCGTGGCCCCTCTTCGGCGTGCTCATCCCCCGACTACGACTTCAGAGGCTTCCGCGCCACAACGACAATCGAGAGTCCGAACTTGAGCGTGCACCTCCGCGCCAGGGCCAGCTCAGCCGCCTGCAGCCGAATCAACAGCCGGTTGAGCGCCGCGGACACCGGCGGTAGCCCGGCCGACTCCGCCTGATCGCCCCGATGCCGCCAGCGAGCAAGCATCCGCGCCGCGACCGCGGCGGGAAACAAGAGCGTGAGCAAGAACGTCTCTCGTTCCACCTTCAGGCCCGCTCGCTCCAGGACCTGGGGCAGTTGGCCTGCCCCGTAGCGGCGCTTGTGGTGCAGAGCGACATCGTGCGGGCCCCAGAGGAATTGATAGGCAGGAACGATGGCCACCAACACGCCGCCGGGGCGGAGCACGCGAGCGATCTCTCCGGCCGCGTCGAAGTCCGCCTCGATGTGCTCCAGCACATCGAGAGACGTCACGGCGTCGAAGCTCTCGCTCTCGAAGGGAAGCGCGGTGAGGTCTGCGGCCACGAGTCGTGTGTGACCCCGGTTTCGGCAGAACCGCAGTGCATCCGGACAGATGTCCGCACCGGTCGACTCGAACCCCGGCGTCCGAGAAAAGAGATCCAGCATTCCGCCGGTGCCGCACCCCGCGTCGAGCACCCGGATCCGAGCCTGATCCGACAGCGCGTCCCTGAGAAAACGGATCGCCGCCTCGCGGCGAGAGACGAACCACCAGTACCAGTCTTCGAGCTGGTGCATCCGCTCGTATTCAGCGGGGTTCATACCGGTGGGGTGTCGAGAGGCCGAGGCACGCCGGCGGTCGGGCGATCGGGTTTACGGAACAGCCAGTACGTCCGAATGTGCATCAACTCGCGAAACACGTTCGGGAGGTGCCGAAACCGAACCCGAGAGTCACCGGAATTGCGCCACACCACCGGCCGATCCACCACCCGGTAGCCGAGCCGCTTCGCAAGAAACAGGAGCTCCACGTCGAACATCCAGCGCTCGACGGTCATCATTGCAAAGAGCTGTCGCGCTATCGGTCCGGAGAACAGCTTGAAGCCGCATTGGGTATCGCAGAAACTCAGACCCGAAACGCACCGGATGAGCAAGTTCATCAGCCGGCCGGCCAGTTCCCGCCACCAGGGTTGATGGATCTCAATCCGGGAGTCCGGAAGGCTGCGCGACCCGATCACGCCATCGGCCCCGGCGTCCATGGCGCGGATGAAGGCGTCGAGCTCCTCGATCGGCGTGCTCAGGTCCGCATCCGTGAAGAGCACCAGATTACCTCGAGACGCCAGGGCCCCATGGCGAACGGCATACCCTTTGCCTCGATTCGAGCCGTAGCAGAGCACGCGCACACGAGGCTCTTCGCGGGCAAACTCTCGAGCCACCGTGAGCGTTTGATCGCGACTTCCATCGTCCACGATGAGGAGTTCCCAGTCCCCACCGCGAGCGGAGAGAAACTCACGCACCCGCTCTAGGGTCGCGGGAAGCCGGTTCTCCTCGTCGTAGCAAGGAATCACCACGCTCAGGGCGACCCCCGAATTTGCCGACGCTTCCGCCATGCGCCGTCTCCTACAGTTCGCCGTCGACCGTCAGACCCGCTGAAGGTTTGACGGGGATGATCCGCGCGGCGCCGGCATCGCGCAGGCGGTCGGCGAGGAGTTCGGGGTCCTGGTGGAGCGCGATGATCGTTCCACCCTTTCCCGCCCCCGCGAGTTTGGCGCCCAGCGCCCCGGCCTCCAGCGCGGCGGCGATAAGGCGTTCGTTGGCATCCCCACTCCCCCCGAGATCTCGCTGGATGGCGTGATTGTCGTTCATCAGGCGACCCAATCGTTCCCAATCGCCCGCCATGATCGCCACCTTACCCGAGCGCGCCATCGCGGCGGCTCGTTCGTAGCCCCCAACCACCTCCGGGTCGCCCTCAATCCAGCGCTCACGGAATCCCTTGTGAACGCTTCCCGAGTGCCGCCGTACCCCGGTTGAGGCAAGAAGCAGCGGGATATTCGGCTGGTGGATCGCAACATTCTCCACCGTCGCGTACACGCGCTCGCCGGTGCTGTTGGGGTCCTTCCCCCGGAAGTCCATGTGGTTCAGCCCGCCGAATACCGCCATGTACTGGTCCTGAAACCCGCACACGCAGCGCATGATGTCGAATTCGATCTCGCGGGCGACCTCGGCGATCTCATGCGGCGGCAAGGTTCGATCCAGGAGACGAAGCACCGCGCCCAGGATCGCCACCAACATGGTGGTGGATCCCGCGAGACCGGACTCGATGGGAACGGTGGTGTCCGCCTCCAGACGAAAACGCGGGCCGTCGAACACTTCCGGGTATCGCGTCATCACCGCTTTGGCGACATCGCAGAATCCGCCGTTCAACGCCAGGGCGTCGGGGCAGCCAATCGACTCCTCGTGGCCGCAAATGTGGAGCGTCACGGCCTCTGCGGGAGCGATGCGGACCGTGGCCCTCTCGGACAGCGAGGAGGAGATGACCGAGCCGCCATAGCCGTCCGTTGGATTTCCAACCACACCGCATCTGCCCGGAGCCGACGAAACGATCATGGAACGGGCTCCGGCGCCGCGGCGGGCTGCAGTTCCTGCATCGTGCGCCAGAACACCAGATGGAGCACGATCATGTGGACATCCTCGATCCGCTGCATATTGTCGCTTCGGACGATCAATGCCTCGTCCACGAGATCGGCGAGTTTGCCGCCCTCATAGCCGCACAGCCCGACCACATAGGCCCCCATCTCACGCCCCAACGTGGCGGCCTGCAGCACATTGGGAGAGTTGCCGCTGCCACTGAGGCAGAACACAAGGTCTCCGGGCTGCACCCACGGTCGAAGCTGCTCGGCAAAGATCCGATCGTAGGAGAGATCGTTCGCCCACGCGGTGATCAGGGGAACACAATCCGTCAGCGCCAGTGCCCGCAGCGTCTTTCCGCCCGCCAGGTAAAGGCACTTCTGGAGGTCGTTCACCATATGAGAACACGTGGCGCCGCTGCCGCCATTCCCCATCAAGAAGACCTGTCGCCCCTCCCGGTAGGCGGCGAGAAGCCGCGAGGAGAGACCTTCCAACTGCTCCGCGGAGAGTTCCGAAAGCAGGCGAGAAACGTCGCCCAGATAAAACCGGATCAGGTCCATAGCAGCTTCCTAACGAGTTCCGTTTGCAATCGCGTCGCTCACCGCCCACACGCCTTCGATCTCGGGTCGGGTGATGGCGACAATTCCCAGTTTTCGGACCTTGGCATTGCCGGCCAGATTGGCCAGAGTCGCCGCCTCCACCCAATCGGCGCCGGCCACCCGTGCGAGCGCCGCCGCGGCGATGGCGCTGTCACCACATCCGCAGGGATCGTAAACGTCCAGCGGAAGCACCGGCAGGTGTCTGGCTGGGGCGCCGCGCTGAAAGACCGCGAGACCCCGCCCGCCAAGAGTGATTACCACGGCATGGGCCCTGCAGAGTTCCATGATTCGCTCTCCGGCCAGATGCACCGACTCAATAGCAGCCAGACTCAGTCCGGTTACCGTCTCCGCCTCCACCTGGTTCAGTGAGATGAGATCCGCGTGCTGGTACCAGCCGATACTCCCCGGCTTCGCATTGGCGAACACGAGCCGGCCGCGTCGGTGCGCCGCCTGGGTCAGCGAGAGAACCACCTCTTCGCAAAGCGTTCCCTTGCTGTAATCGCTGAAGACGAGCGCATCCGCCCAATCCAACTGATCCTCAACCGCCTGAATCAGCCGTGCCGAGACTTCGAGAGTCGCCGGTGTTCGTCGCTCTCGATCAACGCGAATCATCTGCTGATTGTGAGCCATCACCCGGGTCTTGACGGTGGTCGGCCGGGCGGCATCCGCCACCAGCCCGTCGTGACGGATCCCACGAAGACTTAGCTGCTCCCTCAGGGTTCCTGCAAGAACGTCTTCCCCAACGATGGCGACCAGCGACGCCTGGCCGCCCAGAGAGACGATGTTGGCGGCGACATTGCTGGCGCCGCCCGCGGCGTACGTCGTCTCCACCAGTTCCACCACTGGAACCGGAGCCTCTGGGGAGATCCGAGTGACCCGACCCCAGAGGTATTCATCGAGCATGCAGTCCCCTACGACCAGGACCTTGCGGTCCGCAAACCCCGTAAGGAGAGACTGAAGTCGAACCTTCTCCATGCAGACAGCTCCATGTGCGGGAGTCCGTTTGGGACTCCCGCTAGTTCTCGGGCGACACGCCTTCCAGCAGTTCCAGGGTCTCCGCAAGAGAATCCCGGAGGGCCTGCACAGCCCGATCTATCTGCGCCCGAGTTACGATCAAGGGAGGCTCGAATCGAAACACTCTAGGATTGCTCAGATAGTAGGCGACAACCACCTTCCTTCGGGCCACGCCGGCGATGGTCAACCCCGCCACGTCCTCATCCTCGAACTCGAGGCCCAGAAGAAGCCCGATCCCGCGCACTTCTCGGATCGATTCCGGGAACTCCTCCCGCACCTCTTGCAGGCGCGCGAGGAAGTACTCACCCAGTTCCGCTGCCCGCGCCGGAAGCTGTTCTTCCCGCAAGGCCGAGATCGCCGCGATGCCCGCGGCACACGCCATCGGGTTCCCGCCCGGACTCCCAAAGGTCGAGGTGTGGATCCAGGGTTTGGTTCGGAACGGCTCCCAGACTTCCGGCGTCCCACAAAAGGCGCCCAGCGGCATCACTCCTCCGCCCAGCGCTTTGGCCAGGCAGATCAGATCCGGCTCGACGCCGTAGTGCTCCACTGCGAACATCTTGCCCGTGCGGCCGAGTCCGGTCTGAACCTCATCCGCGATCAAAAGCGCGCCGCGGCGGGTGCAGATTTCACGCACGGCCGGCAGATAGTCGGGCGGGGGCACGTGCACCCCGCCTTCTCCCTGAATCGGCTCGAGGATGACGGCGG
>SYKE01000305.1 GCA_005798285.1 Actinomycetota bacterium | reverse complement strand
GTGCACCACGACCTGTGGGACTGGGACAACGCCTCGCAGCCGCTTCTCTGCACGGTGAAGCGCGGCGGTCGGCCGGTCGACGCCGTGGCCCAGCTCACCAAGCGAGGCGTGCTCTTCCTTCTGGAGCGCACCACGGGGAAGCCCCTCTTCCCGGTGCGCGAGGTGCCCGTTCCGCCTTCCGTCATCGAAGGCGAGCGCGCGTGGCCGACCCAACCGGACCCGGTCGTGCCGAAGCCCTACGCCCCACAGATCATTCGGACGGAGGATCTCTCGGACATCACACCGGAGACACTCGCCTATATGCGGGATAAGTTCGGACCGCTTCTCTTCGAACGGCGCTTCGAGCCGCCGACCCCCGAGGGGAGCGTTGCCGCGCCGGGTTACTTCGGCGGCTCTCCGTGGAGCGGCGGATCGTTCGACCCTCGGACCGCGACCCTGTATTTCAATGTGAATAACGAGCCGTCCATCATCGAGATGAACAAGGACGGCACCGGCGGCTTCACCTACCAGTGGTTTCGGGATCAAAACGGCTATCCCGGCATCAAGCCGCCCTGGGGCAAACTCGTGGCGCTGGATCTGAACACCGGGCGCTATCGCTGGTCGCGTTCGCTGGGCTACTTCCCGGAACTCCGCAAGAGGGGCATCCCCGATACGGGCACCCCGAATCTCGGCGGCACGCTGGTGACCGCCGGAGACCTGGTGTTCGTAGCGTCGACCAAGGACGCGAAGTTCCGCGCCTTCGACAGCCGCACTGGCCGGATGGTGTGGGAGCACTCGCTGCCCGCGTGCGGCTTCGCGGCGCCGTGCACCTACACCGCAGGCGGGCGGCAGTACGTCGTCATCGCCGCGGCGGGCGGTAAGTTCTACAACACTCCCACCAGCGACACCTACGTGGCCTTCGCGCTGCCTCGGTGAGGAGAGCTCTCGGACCGCGCCGCTACTCCAGGCCCGCGGTCCGAAGGTGACCCTGCAGAAACTTCATGTCGCGCTCGGCGGCGGCATAGCTCCGATCGGCGCGTTCCGCCTTGTTGGAGCCGCCGGGATCGTATTCGATGTGAAGCGAAACCGGGCCCGAGAACTCGGTTTTGGCCAGCAACGAGAAGAACTCCCCCCATCGCACGGCCCCCTGACCCAGAGGAACCCATCGCGTTCTCCAGCCGGAGTCGGTCTTCTCCCACACAAAGTCCTTCAGCGCCAGCATCACCATCCGGCTCTTCAACCGATGAAAGCCGAGCTTCCATGCGTGCGCGCTGCCTTCGATCGTGGCCTGAGCGGGATCGAAATACGAGCCGATCCGGTCAGGCGGCAGCCCCTTCAGCAGCTCGGCCTCGTCCCACAGCGCCCCGCCGACGCTTCCACCGGCATGGTTGTGAATCCCCGCGACGAGTCCCCGACCCTCCGGCAGCGCCAGCAAATCCTTCAACTCGGCCGAAACCTGCGCCAATCGCGCTTCCCACTGCGCGGCATCCGGGTAGTCGAAGTAGCCGAGCTTGAAGTGGCCGACCCCCGACCTGACGGCGGCGGAGAGGATCTCCCGCACATTGGGAGAACGCGGCGACTGGAGCGAGGTGGTGATCATCGGGACGGTGAGACCGGCGGCGCGGTAGGTCTCCACCGCCTTCGGCAGTTCGGTCGCCGCCCGCGCCGGTTCCACCATTCCGCCCGATCTCACCGTGAGGTCCGGCCCCGCGAAGCCCAACTGGGCCAACATCTTCGCGACCTCGGCATGCGTGAAGCCGTGATCATCGAGATGATCGGTGAAGAGACAGATCCGTTTCGAGAGGCCCTTCGGCGCAGACGCGGCGGGGCGAGAGGTCTGGGTTCCGGCGACAGCGGCGACTCCGGTCAGCATGAGCGAGCGACGGGAAATCGACATGGGAGCAGCCTCCATCCGAGGGGCGGTTCGACGAAGGGATAGTTCCCCAGAGGGTCGCACCAGACCTTGGGAAGCATGACACTCGACTCGGACCGAATTCCAAAACGGAAATCCAACCTCCTTCGAGGGCACACGCTCGCGGCGGCACTGACGAGCGGCTGTCTGACAGCGGCGCTCATCCACGCCGCCGGCGCCGCGCCGGGACCGACGACCGCCTCCCCCGACGTGACTCGAGCCCAGACCCTGCTGAAGTCCCGCTGCGGGGCATGTCACAGCGACGCCAAACCCTCGGGGGGGCTAAGCCTCTCCAGCCCCGAGGCGCTCCGGCGGGGAGGGGATGCCGGAGCGGCGGTGACTCCCGGCAGCCCTGAAAGCGGCGCCCTCTGGAAGCGGATCACTGCCGCGGACTCGGCGCACCGAATGCCGAAGGGCGGCCCGCCGCTCACACCGCAGGAACGGGGCTGGGTCCGCGCCTGGCTGACGGCAGGGGCGCCGCTGGCCGCCGCAGGGGCGAGCGCCGAATCTCACTGGTCCTTTCGCCGTATCGAGAGCCCGCCGCTCCCTCCCGGCTCCGCCGGTCGCAACCCAATCGACGCCTTCGTGCGAGCCCGTCTCAAGCGGCTCGGCGTGGCCCCCTCCCCCGAGGCCGACCGACGCACACTGCTGCGCCGCATCTCCCTCGACCTGACCGGTCTGCCGCCGACCCTCGAGGAGATGCAGGCGTTCCTCGCCGACCCTCGCCCGGATGCCTACGAACAGCAGGTGGATCGGCTCCTCGCCTCGACTCACTTCGGCGAGCGCTGGGGGAGACAGTGGCTCGATCTGGTTCGCTATGCCGACAGCGACGGGTATGAGAACGACCAGCCGCGCCCGTACGCCTGGCGCTACCGAGACTGGGTGATCCGCGCGATCAATGCGGACCTGCCGTTCGACCGGTTCACGGTGGCGCAACTGGCCGGCGACCTGCTCCCCAATCCCACGCCCGAGGATCGAATTGCAGGTGGGATGCACCGCAACGCGCTCCACAACTCCGCAGGCGGCGCGGATAAGGAAGAGTTCCGCACCCGGGCCGTGAAAGACCGGGTGAACCCCACCGGCACGGTCTGGCTTGGCCTGACGGTTGCCTGCGCGCAGTGCCACTCCCACAAGTACGATCCCCTCACCCACCGGGAGTACTACTCGCTCTACGCCTTCTTCAACAGCCTGGAGCACGACGACCTGGAGATCCCCGGCGGCAAGGCAGCGGGACTGAAAGAGCTGCCGACGCCCCGCGTGACGCGGGTTCACTTGCGAGGCGACTTCCTGTCTCCGGGACCCGACGCTCCGCCCGCCACGCCGGCGTTCCTCCCGCCGCTCCGGGCGCGCGGCCCCCGAGCCGACCGCCTGGATCTGGCTCGCTGGCTGGTGGATAGGGAGAATCCCCTTACGGCCCGCGTCTTCGCGAATCAGGTCTGGCAGACGCTGTTCGGCGAGCCGCTTGTGCCCAGCCCGGAGAACTTCGGCCGAAACGGAAGCCGTCCGACCCAGCCCGAGCTGCTCGACGCGCTCGCCTCGGCGCTGCTCCGGCGACCGGGCGAAGCGGGGGGCCCCGCTCTCGCGTGGTCTCGCAAGGGCCTCATCCGGCTCATCGTGCTTTCGGAGACTTATCGGCAGTCCTCGCTGCCTCGCACCGATCTTGAGGAGCGGGACCCGCGAAACACCCTGCTGGCGCGACAAAACCGGGTAAGGGTGGACGCCGAGATCGTTCGCGATCTGGCGCTGCATGCCGCCGGTCTGCTCGATCCGGCGGTGGGTGGTCCCAGCTTCCAGCCGGCGCTCCCCCGCTCCCTGGCGAGGCTGCCGGAGCTGAAGAACGAGCGCTTCATGGAGGCCACTTCGGGACCCCAGCGCTTCCGGCGCAGCGTCTACATCAACAGCCAGCGCACCTTCCCGCATCCGGCGCTGGCAGCCTTCGACTCGGCCGACAACAGCCAGGCCTGCACCCGTCGGGATCGCTCCACGACCCCCATTCAGGCGCTGACCCTGCTGAACGACCCCAACTTCGCCGAAGCCGCCGCCGCGGTGGGAGTTCGGCTCGCGGCCCGGGACATCGCCGCCGGCAGCGAGACCGACGCGCTCCGATTCGCCTTCGAGCGCTGCCTCGGTCGGCGGCCCGACGCGGCGGAAGAGCGGATCTTGCTGGAACTGCTGCGGAAGCACCGGGAGCACTACCGCGCCGACCTCTCCGCCGCCCGCAAATGGCTCAGCGGCACGCCCCTCCCGTCCGGCGTCTCCCCGGAGAACGCCGCGGCGTGGGGCGGAGTGGCGCGGGCGATCCTGAACCTCGAGGAGTTCATCACCCGTGAATAACCCCCTCGCCCGACAGGTGGGCGCCGAATGCTGAACGCGAGCGTGGAGTCGGTGCTTCGAACACGCCGGGACTTTCTCACGAGTGCGGCGAGTGGACTCGGCCTGCCCGCGCTGGTGTCGCTCCTCCAGGCGGAAGGAGTCGCAGCGCAGGATCGTGTCCCCGAGTTTGCGCCGCGAGCAAAGAGCTGTATTTTCCTCTTTCTGGCCGGCGGCACGAGCCATATGGATCTGTTCGACCCGAAGCCGGAGCTCAACCGGCGGAGCGGACAACCGCTCCCGGAGTCGTTTACCCAGGGGAAGCGGTTCTCGTTCCTCAAGCTCGACCAGTCCTCGGTGATGGGCACGCCCTTCGGATTTCGCCGCTACGGCCGCTGCGGGATGGAGCTGTCCGAACTGCTGCCCGGTATCGGCTCCTGTGCCGACGACATCGCGCTGGTCCGCTCGATGCACACGGACGCCTTTGACCATGCGCCCGCGGAACTGGAGCTCTCCACCGGAGTCGACTCCCCCGGCCGGCCGAGCGCCGGCGCGTGGCTGACCTACGGCCTCGGCAGCGCTTCCCAGAACCTGCCGGGTTACGTGGCTCTCCTGGTGCGACGCGGACCCACCGCCCGCGCCCTCGCCTGGGGCAGCGGCTTCCTCCCCACGCGCCATGCCGGCGTGGTGTTTCGCTCCGAGGGCGAAGCAGTGGTGAACCTGGAGACTCCGGACGGGTTGCCTGCGGACCTCCACCGGAGCCAGTTGGATGCGGTCGGCGCCCTGAACCGGCTGCGCTCCCAGCGAATCCGGGATCCCGAGATCGAGAGCCGCATCTCAGCCTACGAGCTCGCCTTCCGCATGCAGACCGCCGCGCCGGAGCTGATCGACCTGAAGCAGGAGACCGCGCAAACGCGGCTCGCCTACGGAGTGGACCGTCCCGACGAAGGCGGCGCCTTCTCCCGAAGCTGCCTCCTCGCCCGGCGAATGGTCGAGCGCGGCGTGCGCTTCGTCAGCATCTTCCACCGCAACTGGGACCACCACCAGGAGCTTCAGCAATCGCTGAAAGATCGCTGCGCCGACGTCGACCAGCCCATCGCCGCGCTGCTCCGCGACCTGAAGCAGCGCGGACTGCTGGACAGCACGCTGGTTGTCTGGGGCACGGAGTTCGGCCGCACGCCGCTCACGGAAAACGCCCGTCCCGGTCCCAAGGCCGGACGCGACCACCACCCCTTCGGCTTCAGCATGTGGCTCGCCGGCGGCGGAGTGAAAGGCGGCCAGACCCTCGGCGCCACCGACGACTTCGGCTGGGCAGCGGTCCAGGACAAGGTCCACATCCACGACTTCAACGCGACGCTGCTCCACCTCTTCGGCCTGGACCACCGCCACCTGACCTACCGCTTCGAGGGCCGCGACTACCGCCTGACCGACGTCCACGGCAACGTGGTCCAGCAACTCCTGAAATAGCTCCCCACTCGGAGTAGCGGCCCGGATCGCGTGGCACGGGTCCCGAGGTGCTGCCCCAGGTTGGATTGAGGTTGGGCCGTTGGCCCACGGTACCGACACATCGGGCCGGTTCTCGCATCCGCAGGGACGCCATATGCGCCGCGGGTTCGAGGAGAACTCCCCGTCGTCGGACGCGCCCCCGTTCACGGCACGTGTAACTCAGGCTTCACCACCGAGCGGAAGGATCGAGGATGGCGAACGAGCGGCGTCGCGGCTCAATCAATCCCGACCGGGCGTCGCACGGACTCCCTTTCCCGCCGGTTTCCCGCAGGAATGGGAGCCTTGCGATCTCAACCTTCTGCAGGAGGTCCCAATGATGCGCTCGCCAGCACCCCTGCTTGCCTTGCTTCTCGTCAGCGCCGCTGCCGCTTACCCTGTTCCGAAACCCTCGGGCAGCACGATCATCGACTCGAAGGCCCGCTTCGAGAAGCTCTTTACCCGCAGTGCCCCCATCAAGGGCGGTCTGACCGACGGCCCTGCCGTGGCGCCGGATGGCAGCATCTATTTCACGGATATTCCGTTCGGCTCTGACAAGGGGATGATCATCCGGTTCGATCCAAAGACCAAGCAGTCGTCCGTCTTCACCGACGACAGCGGCAAGGCGAACGGTCTGATGTTCGACGCTCAGGGCTACCTGCTCGCCTGCGAGGGGTCCGATGACGGCGGCAGAAGGGTGTCGCGGTGGAACGTGAAGACCAAGGAGCGGACCACGGTCGCCGACCGCTACATGGGGAAGAAGTTCAACGCGCCGAACGACCTCTGCATCGACACGAAGGGCCGCATCTACTTCGCAGACCCGCGCTACCTGGGCGACGAGCCACGCGAACTACAGCACCGAGCCATCTACCGGATCGATGTGGACGGCTCCGTGGTGGAGGTGACCCATGATGTGGAGAAACCGAACGGCGTCGCCCTGAGCCCGGACAACAAGTGGCTCTACGTGGCCGACCACAACAACGGCACCGACAAGATCGACCCCACCAAGCCGGCTCCGAAGACCGGCGCCATGAAGATCTACGCCTTTCCGCTCGGCGCCGACGGCCTGGTGAGCGGCAAGAAGCGCACCCTACAGGACTACGGCAAGAACGCGGGTGTGGACGGCATGACCGTCGACATCAAAGGCAACCTTTACCTCGCACTGCGGAGTCTGCCCCGGCCAGGCATTCAAGTGATCAACCCGAGTGGACGCGAGATCGCCTTCATTCCAACCGGCCCCAGCCAGCCGGGAACGAAGAAGCCCGTGGGGATCCCGAGCAATGTGGAGTTCGGCATCGGTAAAGAGAGCACGACGCTCTACGTGACCACAGACGTGAGCCTTTACCGAATCAAGTGCAAGATCCCCGGCTACCACATCCCGTGGGAGCGCGGAAAGTAAGCGGGATCTGTTCGGACGAGCGAGCGGGCCTGGGGGAGACGGCATGGCGGACATCGGCGTTGGGATTATCGGCAGCGGCTTCGTGGCGGAGATTCACGCGGAGTCGCTGCGCCGTGTGCCTCAGGCTCGGCTGGCCGCTGTCGCTTCCCCCACGCCCGGCAAGGCGGCCCGATTCGCGTCCCGGTACGGCGCCGACGGGTACGAGGATTATCACCGCATCCTCGACCGCGACGATATTCAGATAGTCTCCCTCTGTCTGCCCAACGACCTCCACTGCGAGGCCGCCGTCGCCGCCGCCTCGGCGGGAAAACACGTGCTCTGCGAAAAGCCGCTCTGCGTGACCTTGGAGGAAGCGGACCGCATGATCGGGGCCTGCCACGCCGCGGGGGTCCAGTTGATGTATGCCGAGGAGCTCTGTTTCGCGCCGAAGTACGTTCGCGCGAAGCAGCTCGTCGACGAAGGCGCCCTGGGGCGCATCCACCTCGTGAAGCAAAGCGAGAAGCATGACGGTCCACACGCCCCATGGTTCTGGGACGTCACCCGGTCAGGCGGCGGCGTTGCGCTCGACATGGGCTGCCACGCCATCGAGTTCTTCCGCTGGATCCTCGGGCGCCCCCCAATCCGCTCGGTGTATGCCCAGATGGGGACCCACGTCCACGGCGACAAGACGCAGGGCGACGATCATGCGCTGCTGTTGATCGAGTTCGAGAACGACGCCATCGGCCTGGCCGAGGAGTCGTGGTGCAAGCTCGGCGGCATGGACGACCGCGCTGAGATCCACGGATCGGACGGCGTGACCTACGCCGACCTGCTCCACGGATCCGCGCTGGAGACCTACAGCCGGGTCGGCTACGGCTACGCCGTGGAAAAGGCGGGCGCCACCACGGGCTGGAGCTTCACGATGTATGAGGAGCTCTGGAACTACGGCTTTCCGCAGGAGATCGAGGCGGCGGTGAACTCCGTTCGCGACAGCCGCCCCTTTCCGGTGACCGGCGCCGACGGCCGCGCCGTTCTGGAAGCCCTCTACGCCGCCTATGAAAGCGCCCGCACCGGGCGAAAGGTGCCGCTTCCCTTCACCCCACCCACCTGGGCCACCCGCCCCATCGATTGCTGGAAGCCCCACCTCTCCCCCACTGGCCCACCCGAACCAGGCCGACTTGAGTGACAACGCGCCCGGAATCGGAGCGGAAAGCACCGGATCCCCTGCAGGGAGTCGCTCGTGGAGCGAACAACCTACTCAGGGTGCTCCAACACCATTGATCCGTCGAGCCGTGCGCGGTCCGGGGCATGTTACCCAGATGCCCAACCGGACGGCGTGATCCCCTGACGTAGTCTGCCGTTTTGACGTCAGTGACCTGCCGATACCCAGCGGAGGGATGCCTGATGAAATACTCCGATCTGTTCACTCTCAACCCCATCGAGTCGGTCATCCAGATTGACCGGGCGGACAAGAAGGGTGAGGCGAAGCGGCTGATCGAGCGGCTCGTGGTCACGCCAAGTCTGGGCGAAGCCCTGGAGAACATCGCACTGCCGCAGCTCGATTGGGAGACGGGCGCGGAGGGCAAGGGCATCCTGGTCGTGGGAAACTACTGGTCTGTCAGGCATCTAATGAGGGGTAGAGGCGAGCGAGGCGATTTCGCGCCTTGGCAGTTGTGAAGCGCCATCTCATTGGGCACAGCGCTTGGTTGCGTTCGGCTTTCCAAGCGCTGACCTCTTTGTCCAGTTGC
>SYKE01000034.1 GCA_005798285.1 Actinomycetota bacterium | reverse complement strand
TATCCCTCTCGCGCCACCGCGGAGCAGGGTAAGGCGATGTTGGAGGCCGTGGTTGGCCGCATTGCCGTGGCGGCTAAGACCCTTGCCGACGAAGGCACGCCCTGGGCCGAGCGGGACTGATCGACACTCGGAAGCCGGAGTGACCCCCGGCTTCCTGTTTCGATCCGGATCTTCTATACTATCCATCAAATTACACTATGGCGGCGCGCCTCGCTGCCGAGGTGCGGATCGATCGATGGACCCGGCGGGCCACGCGCAGCTCAGTTCCCGACTTCGCTGTCTGGAAACGGACGAGGAGTTCGAGGTCTTCTGTCCCTGGGTCCGCTGCGCGGCGGCTGCGGATCGCGCCCGGTTTCGTTCGGAGCTCAACGTGCTGCTCGGCGAAGCCGAATTCGATGCGGAGCGGCCCGGTTTCGAACTCGATCTGATCGAACTGCGGGATCTCGCGGCTGAGTACGCGGGACTTTGCAGTCAGTCATCCGACATGGCGCTCGTGCTCCCGGAGCCGGCGGTTCCCACCCCGCGCTACTCGGTTCACATTCGAGAGCGAGACCTGGATCGAGTGGCGCGCTGCGAGTCGTCGCTCCGGGCGCTCGTCGACGAGCTCCTCGGTTCGTTCCTGGCGCAGCACCCGACGGCGGGAGGGCTGCTGCAGCGGGGAAGCCTCAAGAAAATGGTGAACCGGGGGCTGTGGCAGATCGATCTTCCGGACGGCTATCGGTTGGTCTACCGGGTGGATGAGTGCTGTCGAAGCGTCCACGTCACCTATCTGGGGCCTCATCCCGAAAGCCGGGCGATTGACGGCCGGGCGGTGTGGCTGCGAAAGTCGGCCCACGTGCGGCGCTATTCCGGATCCTGAACCGCTCGGACTGCTGACATTCGCCGATTTCGGGTACTGCAGCGATGTAGGGGTTCTGCGGCGATGTCAGGGGTTAGCGCGGGTTATCGAGGTGGGTGGGATAAACTGACTCCCCGGGGAGGCCCTCCCGTGCCGATGCCGGTGTTTCGTCCGCTCCCCCTCCTGTGATCGTTGTGTCCACCATGTCCCTGAAGCAGCTTTTGATGATCCCGGGGCCGACCCCGGTGCCGGATGATGTGCTCCGAGCCCTGTCCCAGCCGATGATCAACCATCGGGGACCCGAGTACATCGCCCTGCAGAACTCGGTGGTGGCCGGACTTCAAACGGCGTTTCAAACCGAGTTCCCGGTGCAGATTTACCCGGCTTCCGGAACCGGGGGCCTGGAGGCTGCGGTGGTCAACTCGCTCTCCCCCGGGGAGGGCGTAGTGGCGTGCCCCGTGGGGGCGTTTGGAGATCGGTTCGCGGAGATCGCGGAGACGATGGGCGCCTCGGTGCACCGCGTCGCCACCCCATGGGGCGAGCCGGTGACCTGCGAGGCGTTGACCGCAGCGTTGGCCGAGCGCCCTGAGACGCGAGCGGTGCTGCTCACGCACAACGAGACCTCGACCGGCGTGCTCAACGACATCGAGGCCCTCGCGGCGGCGGCCCGAAGCGTTTTGCCCGAAGTGTTGATCCTGGTGGATGCCATCAGCGGAATGCTGGCCGCGGATCTTCGGCCGGATGCGTGGGGCCTGGATGTGGTGGTGGCGGGCAGCCAGAAGGCCTGGATGCTGCCGCCGGGGCTTACGTTCCTCGGAATCTCTCCCCGTGCGTGGGAGGCGAATGCGAAGGCCCGCATGCCCCGCTTCTACTTCGATTTCAAGCGAATGGCGAAGAGCATGGCGACCGGGCAGACCCCCTACACGCCGGCCGTGTCGCTCATCTACGGTCTTGAAGTGGCGCTCGGCCGGATCCTTGGTGAGGGACTTCCGGCCAGCTTTCTTCGGCACGAGCGGATGGCGCGAGCGACCCGTGCCGCCGTGGAGGCGCTCGGCTTGAGGCTCTTCGCCCGCTCTCGGCACAGCCCCGCGCTGACCTCCGTGCTGCCCCCCGAGGGGCTTTCCGCGCGCGATATCCGTTCGGCGCTCCGCAAGGACCACGGGGTGGTGGTGGCCGGGGGGCAAGGCCCGATCAAGGACGTCATTTTCCGCATCGGGCACCTTGGTTACGTGTCGGAAGCGGACCTCCTCGGGACGTTCTCGGCGCTGGAGCGCGTGCTGACCGCTGCGGGACATCCCGTGGAGCCCGGCTCCGGGCTTAGTGCGCTGGAGCGGGAACTGGCCGGGGGGGCGACGCTTTGAGTGCAGCCCGGTCCCGAGTGCTGGTTGCCGATCCCATTGCCGAGGCGGGGATCGAGGCGCTCCGACATCAGTGTGACGTTGAGGTGCACCTTCGGCAGTCCGAAGCAGCCCTCATCGAGCGGGCGCCGCGCTTCGACGCGATCGTCGTGCGAAGCGAAACCCGGATCACCGAGGCAATCTTGCGGGCCGGGACCCGGCTGCGGGTCGTGGCTCGGGCCGGAGTTGGGGTCGACAACATCGACGTGGCCGCCGCCACGCGCGCGGGCGTCATTGTGGTGAATTCCCCGGAGGGCAACACCATCGCCGCGGCGGAGCACACCGTCGCGATGCTGCTCTCCATGTCCCGGCGAATTCCACCCGCGGTGGCGAGCCTGCACAGCGGGGAGTGGGCTCGCAGTCGCTTTGTCGGCGTGGAGGTCTGCAACAAGACCCTCGGCGTCATCGGCTTCGGAAAGATCGGTCGCGAGGTTGCGCTCCGGGCGCGCGGCCTGCAGATGTCGGTGGTGGCCCACGACGGGTTTGTCACCGAGGAGCAGGCCCGAGCGCTGGGCGTGGAGCTGGTGGATCTCAAGACGCTGTTCCAGCGCTCCGATTACATCACGGTGCACACCCCGCTCACCCGCGATACGAAAGGTCTGTTGGGGACCGCCGCGTTCGAGCAGATGAAGCCGGGCGTTCGGATCATAAACTGCGCCCGAGGCGGGATTGTGGACGAGGCAGCGCTCCTCGAAGCACTCTCCAACGGCAGGGTCGCCGGCGCCGCGCTGGATGTGTTCGAGCAGGAGCCTCCCACGCCGCACTCGCCGCTTCTCGACCATCCCAATGTCGTGGCGACGCCGCACCTGGGGGCCTCCACCGAAGAGGCGCAGGTAAACGTCGCCCTCGATGTCGCCGATCAGATCATTCGGGTCCTGGCCGGAGAACCGGCTCGAGCCGCCGTGAACCTGCCCGCCGTGAGCGCGGAGGTGTTCAACCGGATCGCGCCCTACCTGGAATTGGGCTCCCGCATCGGTCGGCTGCACGCGCAGCTCGGGGAGACGCTTCCCACGCGGGTCAATGTCTCCTACAGCGGCGAGGTGCTCAAAGACGATATCGGCCCGGTTACGCGCTCAGTGCTGGTCGGACTGCTGCAGCCGTTTCTGGCCGAGGGCGTGAACTACGTGAATGCTCCGTTCATCGCCGGTCAGCGCGGTCTGCTGGTGACCGAGAGCAAATCGGCCGGCTGGACCGACTACACGAACTTCATCCGGGTGGAAGTCGATTACGGCGCCGAACGGCGGGTGATCGGGGGAACCGTGCTCGGACGGAAGGACATGCGCATCCGGGAGATCGACGGATACAAGATCGACCTCAACCCCGAAGGATCGCTGCTGGTAGTCCAGCATCACGACCGACCCGGCATCATCGGGTTGGTCGGCACCATGATGGGGGATGCGGGCGTGAATATCGCCGGCATGTACGTGGGTCGAGAGGCGGTGGGCAAGCGCGCGATGATGGTGTTGACCATCGACTCCGCGCCGCCGCAGCCGCTGTTGGACGAGATCAAGAGGGCCATACAGGCAGACTACGTCCGCCTCGTGGTCCTCTAACCAGACGGTCGGGAGTTTGGGAGCGGCGCGGTTCGGCGCCCTGCCCATCCGACTGTTGAGGACGACGGCTTGAGCGAGCGGGATTCCCGTCAGGACGGCGAAGCGGATGGGACAGGCGCGTCCGCGTCGCCCGAGGCGCCCCGGCCGAAGGGCGGCTTGTGGGGACGTCGCGACCGCATCACCCGGCGCGCGCGACTTGGCGCCAAGCAGGTGGTTCGACGTCAGGTGCCCGGCGGAGCGCGCTACGCGTTTCGGATCGACTTCACCGCCATGCTGCTGGCGGGCCTGTACACAGGCGCCGTCTTCCCGTTCATCAACGTCATCGCCCGCGACGACCTGGGCGCCTCCGAGAATGTCCTCGCCTGGATCACGGCGGCCCCCTTCCTCGGCAACTTGATGGCGCTCTTCTGGGCGCGAGCCATGGAGGGCCGCCGCAAGATCCCGTTCGTAAAGTGGTCGCACATCGGAGCCCGGTCGATGGTGATGATGACCTTCTTTGCAAGCGGCGCGGGCTCGTTTGCTCTGGTGGTCTCACTCTGTCAGGTCATCGGCACGATCGCCACCCCGGCCTATGCCGCCATCATCAAAGAGGTTTACCCGGATGATCAGCGGGGCCGGATCCTCGGCATCACCCGTGCGGCGATTCTTGGCGCACAGGTCGCCAGCACGCTCATTGCCGGATGGCTGCTGGGAACCGTTGGGTATCAGGTCGTCTTCCCGGTGGCGGCTCTGCTGGGGATTGCGTCGGCGCTCATCTTCAGCCGCATCCTGAATGAGGACGACGTGGAGGCGGCTCGCCCCGCTGCCGGAGAAGGCCCGGGGCTGAAGGAAAAGTTCTCGGAGACCTGGGAGTTCATTCGAAGCACGTTTCACATTCTCTGGGAGGACGACGCCTACCGCTGGTTTGCGATGTCGGTGTTCACCTACGGCTTCGGCAACCTGATGACGGTGCCGCTCATACCGGTGATTCAGGTGGACGAACTTCACATCCAGAAGAGCGAACTGGCGCTGCTTTCCAACCTGAGCCAGTTGGTAGCAATGGTTTTTTTCTTCTACTGGGGACGCTTCGTCGACCGCAGGAGCCCCCAGCGAGCGGTTGTCGTGAACATCATGCTCAACACGCTCATCCCGCTGGTCTACATCGGCACGGCCTGGTTTCCCGGCGCCTCGGCCTGGGTGCTGCTGCCGGCGTTCATCATCTCCGGCGTGGTGATGGCGGGCATCGATCTTTCCTACTTCAACGCGCTGCTGTCGTTTTCCGGGCCTGAGAAGGTGTCACGCTATCAAGCGCTTCAATCCTTCCTTCTGGGAATGCGCGGGTCCGTGGCGCCATTCCTGGGTTCGGCGCTGGCGCACGTGCTGCGAGCGCATCAGCTCAATCTTCGATACGCCTTCGCACTCTCGATCGTGTTCATGCTGGCGGGCGCCTGGATGCAGTTGGTGGCGGCCCGGAAACAGGAGTCGCGCCGGCTGGTGCTGGATATCGGATAGGAAACCGCGTTGCGCATTCTCATCACCAACGACGATGGAGTCCATGCAGAAGGCCTGTTCCGTTTGCACCAGGCGCTTCGCGAGGTGGCGAAGGTCACCGTGGTCGCGCCGGAGCGGCCCCGCTCGGCGTGCGGCCACAGCATCACTCTCCACAAGCCCCTGCGCCTGAATGAGGTTCGTCTCGCCGACGGGTCCCCTGCGTGGGCCTGCAGCGGCACCCCTGCCGATTGCGTCACGCTGGGAGTGCTGGATGTGCTGGCGGAGAACCCGCCGGACATCCTCTTCTCCGGCATCAACAACGGTCCCAATCTCGGGTGGGATCTTAGCTACAGCGGCACTGTTGCGGGGGCGCTCGAAGGGGCGATGCTGGGGGTGCCTTCGGTGGCCATTTCGGTGGCATGGCGATTTCGCATCGTCGGCGCCGAGGAAGATGCCGACGTGCCGCCGCTGGACTTTCGGTTTGCGGCGGAATTTGCGCGAACGCTGGTGGACCAACTGGTGGAGGACCCGCTGCCACCTCACACGCTGCTCAACGTGAACGTGCCGTTCAGAGAGCCCCGGGGAGTGCAGGCGACCCACCAGGGCGTGCGTCGCTATCCGGCAAAGCTGGAGAGCCGGCGCGATCCGCGGGGTCAGCGCTACTTCTGGATCGGCGGCGACGACCCGGTGGATGTTCACGAACCGGGCTCCGACGTGAACGCCATCCACGAAGGGTGCATCTCAGTGACCCCGGTCCAGCTCTACATGACGGATCAACCGCTGCTGGAACGCCTCCGCAGGCGCTATTCCGGCTGAAGCGCCCAACGGAGGGTCGCAGTCGCCTCACTCGGGGCTGAAGCTCTTGCAGAAGAGCACGTACGAGCCGTCTTTGAGCCGAACCGGGGCCGCGTCGCCAATGCCGCGGAAGTCGGGCCCGTTCAGGCTGGGGGCGAGGACCGGCTCGGTGTCGGTCCGCCAGTTCTTGCCGTCCTTCGACCGTGCGCTCCAGAGGCAGAGCGGCCCACCCGAGGCGGGCTGCCCGTGGAAGAACATGCGGTAGCCGCCGTCCACCGAGATCGTGTCGCAGACGCTTCCGCCGAGGTTCAGCACCTCGCGCGAGGTGAAGCGCTTGCCGTCGACGGAGTCACAGCGAAGGAGTTGCCGTCCCATCGACAGGTACATCTGCCAGCCCTGGGGGGTTCGGATGACGTCGGGATCGGTGGCCATCGGGTAGCGGGGATCGTCCCACACCACGGTGCGCTGGGAGAACCGAATGCCGTCGCGGCTCTCAAAACGAACCACCCTCGACGACTCCAACCCCTCTTTCACCCACGTGGTGATGCCGGTTCCCGTGACCAGCGCGCACGGATCGACCCCGTGCAGATTGGTGGGCTGGACCTCACGAATGCGGGAGCCCGATACGAGGGCGGTGGTGACGTTCTCTTCGTCGAAGGCGCTGCAGTAGTAGATGCGAACGGTTCCATCCGGAAGTTGAACGGCATCCGGAACCGACGCATGCTCGATCAGGACGCCGGGGTCTCGCTTCCAGTGAACGCCGTCTGCCGAGGTGGCGCGGAGCACGCGGTGCGACCAGATCCCGCCGCCGGGTCCGCCCCCCGGGACACGCCTGGTCCGAAGCAGCTTGAGCGTTTGGGGATCCCACTCGAAGAGCTCATTCCCCCGAAGGGTGAACAACCGTCCGCCCCCGACCACGACACCACCGCTCGGCGGCGGCAGCATTGGGCCCATTGGCTGCGGCGCCTGGAACTGCTGCGCACTGGCGCCGGAGAGCCCCAGAAGGCAGGTCAGGCCCGGAAGAGCCAGAAGGGCGAGGAACAAAGCGCGTCGCGGCCAACGATTCATGGAGAAGTCCTCTCGAGTCCAACTCTACAGACGATCCCCGCGATGAGGCGTTCGGCGTCTGTTGGGGTGGGCTTTAGAGATCTGGGAAACGAACGAGACACGCACATTGGACCCAGACATCCGCTGGAAGCAGCGTCATCAGAACTTCGACAGGGCTTTCGCCTTGCTCCAATCGGCGCTTTCGGATGGTCCAGTCGCCCTGAGTCGCCTGGAGGCAGAGGGTGTGATCCAGCGATTCGAATACACATTCGAGTTGGCATGGGAGACGTTGAAGGACTACATGGACTACGGTGGTATTCAGCTTCCGATAGTGACCCCGAGAACCGTGCTTCGAGCTGCGTTGAACTCAGGTATGCTGCACCATGGCGATGCCTGGCTCGAAATGCTCAGTCATCGAAACCTCATGTCGCACACGTATGACGAAGCCCATTTTCAAGCCGCCTTCCGAGCCATTGCCGAGCGGTATCTGCCCGTGATGGAGGAGCTGCATCGGACCCTGGCCCGGGAGTTCGATCAAGAGGCGGAGGACTCATGAACGAGCCTGCGCCGCCGCCGCGGGCGCTCGAGATGCTCCTCGCCGTGTTTCGGCGACATCCCGAGGTGGCGTCCGTGAAGCTGTTCGGCTCTCGGGCCAAGGGGACGCACCGGCCGTACTCCGACGTGGATCTTGCCGTTTGGGGCGAGATCGATCTGCTTGCGGGAGCCGCCCTGGCCGCGGATCTGGAAGAGCTTCCCCTGCCGTACCACTTCGACGTGATTCCGTTTGAACACATCACTCACCCGGGCCTCCGCGACCAGATTGAGCGCGTCGGCATCGAGATCTATCCGGACCCGGCGATGGATGGGATCGCCGGCGACCCGACGAGGACCATGCAGGTGGGGCCGGGGAGCAGCCGCGCGGGGTAAGCAACGAGGTGTTCCCCCCTGTTTTCCGTCGCCACCCCCATGATTTCCAGCGCGAAGCCCACGCCAGCAATTCGCTGGGGCCTCCGCGCCTATGTGGAAACGACGAGCGGGGCATAGGGATGAGGGGAGTTCCTGTGCTCGGGGAGGGCACGCGTGGAATGGCAGCGGTCCCGGTTGCCCTCCCCTGGCGTGGCATCCGGGCCCGCGTTCTTGAATCTCTGGAGAACGCGGGCCCGGCGGGCCAATCAACCGGGATGGGTGAGCAACAGGGCGAAGTATCCTCCGGGTCCGGAGGGACTACTCGTCGTCTTCGTCCGCCTCGAAGTCTTCCTCGAGTTCCCAGTCCTCGTCTTCGTCGTGCTCACCGTGCGGGTGCGCGTGGTCCGGCCCCGAGGCCTCCACGGTGATTCCCACATCCCCAGAGGTGACCGAAACGGCGATGCGCGTGATCCCGTACGGGAACAGGCCGCCTTCGGCGAGGTCCGCTCCGGCGAACTTTCCAATCATTTCTTCCGCAACCGACTGGACTTCCGCCAGTGTTGAGGTTCTTCCACTTGCCATTGCAGCCCCCAAAGCTCATCGTTAGGTCAGAGTAACCTGTAGGGGTTCTATCTCTTCCAATACAGCGGGGCCACGCGGATCTCCCCGAAATCGGGGGACGGATAGGGCCTGGGTTCGGATGGAGCGCGGGATGTATCCCCGGGCTTCGAAGGAGATGAGACGATGCGTCGAATGAGTACACTCTGGCGCCGACTTTCCATGCTGGGTGGAGCGGCACTGATGTCCGCCGCAACAGCACAGGACGCGGCACAGCCGATCCCTCTCAAAGAGGTCTTTCTGTTCACGAGTGGGATCGGGTATTTCCAGCGCAGCGCTGAGATTACCGGCAATCGCAGCTTTGAGCTCAGCTTCCGAACGGAGCAGGTAAACGATGTTTTGAAGTCGCTGGTGGTGCTGGACCCCTCGGGATCGATCAAGCCGGTCACCTATACCGCGAACGAACCGGTGAGCCGCCGCATCCGTTCCTCCGGGATTGCGCTGAACCAGAACTCCTCGCTCGGCACGGTTCTGCGCCAGTTCCAGGGCGCGGAAGTGGAGATTGCGGCCGGAGATCAGACGGCCACCGGGCGCATCCTGAGCGTCAGCATGCGGTCGCTTCCGGCGAGCGGACCGGGCGGCGGCATCGTCCAGGTGGAGGTGCTCAACATCCTGGGAGAGCAGGGGCTCCGCGCGTTTCCGGTGGACTCGCTGAGCCACGTATCGCTCAAGGACAGCCGCCTCAACCGGGAGTTGGGGGAGAGCCTGAAGCTGCTGGCGGAAGGATTGGACGACCAGCGCCGAACCGTGAAGCTGGAGTTCAACGGGAACGGCGCTAGAACCGTCTCCGCCGGCTACCTGCAGGAGACGCCGGTCTGGAAGACCAGCTACCGTATGGTGCTGGACAAGAACCAGAAGCCGTATCTGCAGGGCTGGGCGCTGGTGGAGAACACCACGGATGAAGACTGGGCCGGTGTGAAGCTGACGCTGGTTTCCGGCCGTCCGGTGAGCTTCATCCAGAACCTCTATCAGCCGCTCTATGTGCCGCGCCCCGTGGTTCAGCCGCAGGTCAGCGGCTCGCCGACGCCGCAGCTCTTCGGCGAGGCCGTGGACAAGCTGGAGCGCGAAGCGCAGCAGGTGGTCCAGAACCGCTCGATGTTCAGAGCTGCGCCGGCGCCCGCAGCGCCGGCCGCGGGCCGTGGGGCGCCGGCCGGACCGGGCGGGCCGTTCGGCGGAGGACTGGGTGGTGTGGGCATGGCCGGCAAGGCCCTGGCAGACTCGGCCAGCCTGGGAATTGCCCTTCGCAACTCCGTCACGACTGCGGTGGGCGCGGAACGGGGAGACCTGTTCGAGTATCGCATCGCCGAAGCCGTGAAGCTGGGCAAGGGGCAGGCGGCGATGGTCCCCATCGTCGGAGCCGCGGTGGACGGGGAGAAGATTTCCATCTTCGATCGGAACACCGATGAGAAGTTCGCCATGCACGGCTTCCGCCTGACGAACAACACCGGTTTGCACCTCTCCGGAGGTCCGGTCACGGTGCTCCAGGATGGCGGCTACGCCGGGGATGCCCAGATCGGCCACATCCAGCCGAACGACAGCCGGCTGCTGACCTACGCCGTGGATCTGGACTTGACGCCGGATGTGAAGGAGCCCCGTTTCCAGCAGCAAACGGTGAGTTACGTGGCGAAGAGCGGCTTGCTCATTCTCACCCGCAAGCTGCGTCAGGAGTTCGAGTACTCGTTCCGGAACAAGAGCGCGCAGGCGAAGGACATTCTGGTTCAGCACGCCGGCGACGAGGGCTTCAAACTCGTCGAGCCCGCGAAGGCCGAGGAGCGCACCGCCGACAGCTACCGGTTCCGGGTGACCTGCAAGCCGAATGAGACCACCACGCTCAAGGTGGTCTTCGAGCGCCCGGTGGAAGAGCGGGTCGCGCTGATCGATCTGGATCTGAACGCCCTCAGCCAGTACGCGCTGAATGGACAGGTCTCAGAGAAGCTCCGCGCCGCGCTGAAGCAACTGGTGGTGCTGCGGCGCCAGCTCGTGGACATCCAGGGACGGCAGAACGCCTTCAACATGGAGATCCAGGCCATTACTCAGGAGCAGACCCGCATCCGGGGCAACATGACGCAGTTGGATCGCAACAGCGCGCTTTACATGCAGTACGTTCGGAAGCTGACGGACCAGGAGACTCGGATCGAGAAGATCCGTGAGGAACAGACCAAGCTGAAGGACGCGGAACGCGCCGTGATGGAAGAGCTCCGCAAGTTTGTGGACACGCTTACCGCCGACTGAGTGCGGCTTCGGACCATCGAACGAGGGATGCCCGAGGCTTGGGCATCCCTCATGCCGAGGCGCTGGTCGACGACTTCATACATACCAGGCGCCGGAGAAGTGGGGGAGGGTGTCACGCGAAGGCACGAAGCCGCGAAGAAGAAGGAGAAGAAGAGAAGAGTGAGGGTGGGGGGATGGCAGGCGCAGGCGCGAAGCCGTGAGGAAGAAGAGAAGCGGGGGAAGGGGGAGGGTGTCACGCGAAGGCACGAAGCCGCGAAGAAGAAGGAGAAGAAGAGAAGAGTGAGGGTGGGGGGATGGTAGGCGCGAAGACACCGAAGGTGCGAAGAAGAGGGGGCTGGCCGCGTGTGGCGGGTTTGGTGAAGCGAGCGTCCTCCCAATGTGGCATCAGCGGGGATGACGATCTTTGGAATGTGCACGCGGGGGAGATCCGCCCGAAGCAAGGGGCCAGGCGTCGCCGGCAACCCCAGGAGACATCGTCATCCTTGGGCTTGACCCATCGAACCAGGATAGTGGTGAGCGAGCGCAGTTCTCGTGGTTCTCGTCCGGCCGCGTCAGCCGGGGCGACGCCCCAGGTCATAGTGAATGGATCCCCGCTCTGTGGAGTGAGATTACGCCCAGTGCGACTTCTGCGGGGATGACGATCTCGGGGAGCCACACGCGGGGGACATTCGTCCGAAGCGCGGTAGCCCGTGTCCCCAGTCGGGCCGGGAGACATCGTCATCCCTGGGCTTGACCCGAGGAACCCGGGGGTGTAGATGCCACAAGCAGTTCTCGCCAGGCGCGCCAACTCTGAGAGTTCAGCAATCGCCCAGAGAGAACACACACTCACGACGGTCGACTCACCATAGAGAGAACGGGAGGGCGAGGCTCCGACCGAGCCGCGAACCGTCATCCTCGTCCACCTTCGCCGAATTGGGGTCGCCGTAGCTGGTCGGCGAAACGGCGGCAGCCTCGTTCGCCGAGCTCGAGAGGCTTGTGTCCGGCGTCGGGGCGGTCGCCACGTGCATCACCGTTCAGTACGCGGGTGCGGAGATCAGCGTGATAAGTGATCCACGCGGCTGTAGGGGGCAACGCGCCGAGTCCTGGTGAATGGATCCCCGCTTCCCGGAGTGAGTATTCGCCCCATGCGACTTCTGCGGGGATGACGGTGGTGGGCCCGTGGTGGGGGGCGCGCGTCACTTTTTCGCGCTGAATGACCCCATGGCCCCCTGTTGTGATTCATTTCTTAATGGGAAGTGAATCATGGCTGACAAGACGATCGGGTCGGACTGGTTGCGGTACTTTCAGGCAGTCCAGCAGCAGGTGCTGGATTGGAACCGGGACCATCCCAAAGCGACCTGGGCAGAGTTGGACGCCGCAGTCTGGCGGCAACTCTCCGGTGTTCACACACGCATGATGGAAGACGTTGTGGCTGCGAGACCGCTGGCTAGCTTTTCTCAGATGCCCGAGGATGAGCGACCCCGCTGTTCCGAATGCGGGGACCGCCTACAATCTCGGGGAGCCAAGACCCGTAAACTACGGTCCGTAGGCCAAGAGATGATCCGGCTCGAACGAGCGGAAGGCGTGTGCCCGACCTGTGGTCGGGCTTTTTTCCCCTCTGGACCTTGAACTGAACCTGTCCCCCGGAGTCTTGACCCCGCCTTTACGGCGTTTGCTCGTAGCGTCTTGCAACGACGCTCAGTCATTCAAGATGGGTGCCGAGCAGTTCATGCGTTACCTGGGGACGCGCATCAGTGTATCGACTGCACGGCGCTACACTGAGTGCGATGGAGGATTGTGTTTGGCTGCGCGGGAGAGGAATCGTCGGCTCAGCCCAGACCAGCCTGAGGTGGAAGGTTCGGCTGTCGAGCCTGTGGTTGGAGAGCCTCTACAGTCGGAACCCGCAGCGGGTCCAGTGCCAAATATCGATATATCAGGCCCGGTGGAGGCAATTGGGGTTCAGGAACCCGGCCCCGGAACGACGCCTGAAGCCGATCCGGAGGAGAACTTGCACTTGCCGAAGTCACCAAAGATGTGGGTTTCGGCCGATGGTGCCATGGTTCGACTTGTGGGAGGCTCCTGGCGAGAGGTGCGGAGCGTCGTCGTTGGAGTGGTACAGCCGGCCCCCCACCCGAAGGATCCGGAACGAGTTCGGACCATGGAGCAAAGCTACTTCGCTCGATTGTGCGATAGCGCGAAGCACTTCATTGACGAGGTCGGAGATGAACTCATCCGGCGTGAGGTTTCCAAGAGCGCGGTAACGGGTGCGGGATCGGACGGGGCGGACTGGTGTCAGGCGCTGTTCAATCGATGGTGTCCCGGAGCCGAGCGGATCCTGGACATCTATCACGCGGGATGCCGGATCGGGGAATTCTACAAGGCGCACTACCACGGGCTACCGGATGTTGCTGAACGCCAGCGCAAGAGCACGATGGAGAAGCTGAAGGAGCGGGGACCAGCAGAACTTCTGAACACGCTAAGAACATGGAGCACCATGGAGGGACCGGGACAGGAGGCAGCGGCCAAGCAGATCGTCTACTTTGAGAGCCGGGAGTCGCTACTGCAGTACCCGAAGATGAGAGAGAAAGGCCTCCCGTTTGGAACGGGATGCGTGGAAAGCGCGAACCAGCATGTGCTTCACGCGAGAATGAAGGGAGCCGGGAAGTTCTGGGCAGCCAAGAACGTCAACTCGATGCTGGT
>SYKE01000033.1 GCA_005798285.1 Actinomycetota bacterium | reverse complement strand
GACAGCGTGACGGTGCGCGGGCGCGAGCAGCAGGTCATGCTCTATGAGGTGGTAGGTCCGCAGCGCCCCGGCGGGGAAGACGGCGGCGTCCCAGGCGCGCCGGAGCGACCCCGGCGCACGGCGACGCCGTGATGGCGGTCTTCGGAGCGCCCGTGAGCCTCGGGAATGACGCCGAACGCGCAGTTCATGCGGCTCTGGAGATGCAGGCGGAGATTCTCGCAGTCCGGGCTCGGTGGGCAGGGAGAGCGGCGTTGGAGGTAGGGATCGGTATCAACACGGGTGACGTGGTGATCGGAAACATCGGCTCGGACCGGCGATTGGAGTTCGCTGCAATCGGCGACACGGTGAATGTCGCCGCCCGGATCGAGAATCTCACACGGCAGTACCATCTCGGAATCCTGATCAGCGAGTCGACGTACGAAGCCGTGAAAGACCGGTTCGAGTGCCGAAGAGTCGACAGCGTGACGGTGCGCGGGCGCGAGCAGCAGGTCATGCTCTATGAGGTGGTAGGTCCGCAGCGCCCCGGCGGGGAAGACGGCGGCGTCCCAGGCGCGCCGGAGCGACCCCGGCGCACGGCGACGCCGACTCGGCCGTCACCGGTCCCCACCAGCCAACCTGCCTAGGCGAGAAACTCGGTCCGTACGTTGCCGAAGACGTCGGTGAGTCGGAAGTCGCGACCGGAATAGCGGAAGGTGAGGCGCTTGTGATCGAGGCCCAGCAGGTGCAGCAGGGTCGCGTGCAAGTCGTGAACGTGTACCTTGCCGTCCACCGCTTTGTAGGCCCACTCGTCGGTCTCCCCGTAGACAAATCCGGGTCGGACACCGGCGCCGGCCATCCACATGGTCCAACAGTGCGGATTGTGATCCCGCCCGCGGGTGTCCATGCCCGACTTGCCGTTGCTCAGGTCCTGGTCGTACGGGGTACGGCCGAACTCTCCGGTCCACACGACCAGCGTGTCTTCGAGAAGTCCTCGCTGCTTGAGGTCCGTCAATAGTCCCGTGATCGGACGATCGATCTGGGCACAGCTCTTGGGGAGCGTGGATCGAATGCTGTTGTGATGGTCCCACGCCCAGTCCGTGACCTGCACGAACCGCACTCCCGATTCGATCATGCGTCGAGCCATCAAGCACTTGCGACCATAGTTGTCGGTAGGATCGGTTCCAATGCCGTAGAGCTGTCGAGTGGTCTCGGACTCTCGCTCGATATCGAGCACTTCGGGCGCCTGCATCTGCATTCGGAACGCGAGTTCATAGGACTCGATGAACCCCTCCATGTTCCGGTCGCCGCCCACCGCCGACAGATCTCGGCGATTTCGTGCCTGGATGAGGTCGAGCTGGCGGCGCTGGAGGTCCACGGCCAGATTGGGATCGCCGAGATGCCCGATCTTCGACTGCTTGACCGGAATGCTGGCGAGTCCGATCCGGGTGCCCTGATGGGCCGCCGGGAGGAACACATTGTTGTAGTGGAGCGGGCTGCCATCGTCGCCGAAGATGACCGGACTGATCACGACGAAGCCGGGGAGATTTTGATTCTCGGTGCCCAAACCGTAGGTGACCCATGATCCGAAGGAGGGTCGCACAAACTGCAGGGACCCGGTTTGAAAGAGGCGGATCGCCCCCGGATGCGCCGGGCTGTCGGTCTGCATTCCCCGCAGCACACACAGTTCATCGGCTTTGGTCGCCAGGTGCGGGAACAGCTTGCTAATGGAGAGTCCACTCTGACCCGCTCGCTGGAACTCGCCGACCGGCGGGAGGAGCCGGCTGATCTCCTTGTAGCGGGTTCCGTCTTCGGCCAGCTCGAACGGGATCTTTTCGCCCGCATCCTTGAGCAGGCGTGGCTTGAAATCAAACAGATCTGCCTGTGAGGGTCCGCCTTGCATCCAGAGCAGAATGATCCGCTTGGCGCGAGCGGGATGATGGGGCGGTCGCGGGGCGAGCGGCGCGAGCGACTCCGGCGAAGCCCCCTGCGCCTCTTCCGCCGCCAGGGCGCCGAGCGCCACCGTTCCGAAACCGCCTCCGAGGCGGCTCAGGAATTCCCGCCGGGTCTGGGGCACTGGTTGGAGGAGATGTTCTGACATCGCGGGACCTGGAACCCTTCAGTGGCGGTAGAGAAACTCCGACGACGCGAAAATCGACTGGCAGTAGCGAGCGAGAACCAGTCCGGCGCGTTCCTCTGCGGTGGCGCCGGGCGCGAGTCCCCCCTCGAATTCGCGCCGGAAGGTGCGAAACTCAGCCAGATCCTCGCCGGTTGCGGCGCGACCCAACGCGAAGCGATGCAGCGCGTCGACTCGCGCTTCCTCACCGGAGTGCTGCTCGATCAGGCGTTTCGCCAGACGGCGGGCCTCTCCCTGTAAGAACGGCGAATTGAGCAGGTAGAGAGACTGGAGCGGAACCGTGGTCGCGATGCGGGTGCCCACCACCTGATCCGGGTCCGCAAAGTCGAAGAGCGAAAGAATGTCGAGCGCATCGAACTGGCTCCCCCGCATGATCGGCAAGTAGACCGATCTCCGGGCGAGGGTGCTCTCGGGGAGCTTGCTGGCGTCCTCCAGAAAGCTCGGAGTGTTGATGAAGACATTCTCTTCCGTCAGGGGAAGGGTCGGACCCCCAGCGCTCCTGTCCAGATGTCCGCTGACCTGAAGGATCGAGTCACGGATCGCCTCCGCCTCCAGCCTGCGCCGGTTGGCCCGCCACAGCAGCCGGTTGTCCGGATCCACGGCCGCTGTGGCGCTCTGGTTCTCCGCGCTGAGGCCGTAGGTGCGGCTCAAGACGATCTCACGAATGAGGCGCTTAGTGGACCACCCCTCGTCGACAAAGCGAGATGCGAGGTAGTCAAGCAGCTCAGGATGGCTGGGCGTCTCGCCGCGAATGCCGAAATTGTCTGTCGTCGGCACGATTCCTACTCCGAAGAGCTTTTCCCACACCCGATTGACATAGACCCGCGCCGTGAGCGGGTTGTCGGCCGAACACAGCCATCGTGCGAGTTCCAGACGGCCACTGGATGCCGGAGAGATCGGCGCCGCAGCGGTCTTGCCGACGAGTTGAAGAAATCCGCGAGGCACGACCGGTCCCAAAGCCCTCACGTTGCCGCGGAGGTTGATGGCCGCATCCGAAGGCTTTTCTTCCTCGCTCGCCGCGTGGGCTCCTGGGGGCTCAGGTTTCATGTAGGCGAGAAACTTGGCCGACTTGGCGGCGGCGGCGGCGGCGCGGGTCACCTGCTCGAGCTGAGAGCGCATGCGGCTCGTGGCCTCGGCGGCCTGGCCCGAAGCGGTCTGAACCTTCATGCGAAGCGCGTCCCGCTCCGCCTCGAGTCTCGCCTGCTCTCCCTCGAGGCGCCTGACCTCCGCCTGCCACGCGTCCACCTGCCGTTGGAACTCTTTCCGCTCGGACTCGGTCTGCGGGAATTCCGCGCGGTTCACCCCGGTCCAACCGCCCATCTGGCCGCCGGTGGTGCGAGTGGAGCGGAAGATGCCGGCGAGCGCGTAGTAGTCGCGGGTCGGGATGGGATCGAACTTGTGATCGTGACAGCGAGCGCATCCCGTGGTGAGTCCCAGAAAAGTCCTTCCCACGAGGTCGATCTGGAGGTCCACAATATCCATGCGCATCTGTTCCTTGTCGGGAACGAAGAGCGCCCATGGTCCGAGAACCAGAAAGCCCGTGGCAACCACGTTCTCGGCCTTCTCCCGCCCGTTAGCCGCATGGAGAAGATCTCCCGCCAGTTGCGCCGCCACGAATTCGGGATACGGCAGATCGCGATTGAAGGCCGAGATCACCCAGTCCCGAAAGCGCCACGCATCGCGAAGCGGCGCCCTTCGGGCATAGCCGGTGGTGTCGGCCCAGTAGGTGATATCCAACCAGTGCCGCCCCCAGCGTTCGCCGAAGGCAGGAGCCTGAAGCAGACGATCCACCACCCGCGAGAACGCGTCCGGCCGCCGGTCGGCGAGGAATTCACGCGACTCCTCCGGGGTCGGGAGCAATCCCGAGAGATCGAGGGTGACTCGTCTCAGCAGAGTCTCTCTGCCAGCGTCCGATCCCGGCCGGATGCCCACCTTCTCCTGTGCGGCCAGGATGAAGCGATCCACACTGCCCTTCGGCCAGGCGCCCGTGCGCACGGGCGGCGTGGCGGGGCGACGAATTCTGCGGAAGGCCCAGTGCTCCCCGGGGGGCAGATGAACTGCGGGCGCTGCGGATGGCCACACGGCGCCGGAGCGGATCCACCGCGTCAACGCCTCAAGTTCGTCGGGTGGGAGGGGCGCCGCGGGAGGCATCTTCAGGCTGCCTCCGCGGTGGATCGCACGGTTCAGCAGCCCGGCGTCCGGTTTTCCGGAATCGACGAGCCGCCCCATGGAGCCGCCCTTTTCAAATCCTTCCCGAGTCGTCAGCTTCAATCCACCCGATTGCACGCGCTCTCCGTGGCACGAGGAGCACCGGGCGATGAGCACCGGCCGAACCTTCTTCTCGAAGAAGTCCACCTGGGGTGAGGGAGAAGCCGCCATCGTCGGGACCTGAAGGATGGAGCCCAGGAAACCGAGCGCCGCGCAAAGGCTTTTCTTGATCGAGTTCATCCGTTTCGCATTCCGTCCCAGGATGGCGCCGGCCCGCGGTTGGGAGCGATCACTCGACTCCCTTCGACACTTGCATCGCTAAAGTGTTGGTTTCGACGTCCGCGTGGGGGAGGAGTTGCGGCCGACTCAAGGGATGCCGCCCCCATCACTGTTTTCCGGACCACAAAAAAACAGGCTGTCGTTAACGGGCACGTGCCGATTGCTGACTATACTTCTGCGGGCCCGGTAGCTGAGGGCCTGGAGGTAATCATGCAGTCCCCTCGTCATCGCGCAGGCTTCACCCTGATTGAACTGCTCGTGGTGATCGCCATCATCGCCATCCTGGCATCCATCCTGTTCCCCGTCTTTGCTCAGGCCCGAGAAGCCGCTCGGAAGACCCAGTGCAGCAGCAACTTGAAGCAGTTGGGGCTCGCGCTGAACGCCTACTCCACCGACTACGATGAGCAGATGCCTCCCTCGCAGTTGCCGTCGACCGGCGCGAACGTCTCCTGGCCGACCATGCTCTTCCCGTACGTCAAGAACGAAGGGGTGTTCGTCTGTCCATCCGGTGAGCGGTCGGCTTCGACTCAGAATCTGGGCAACGGTGTGAGCCAGGCTTACTGCGGCGTTACGGACACCAACACTACTCCGAACCGGTTTGGACAGCAGGGCGACGGCTCAACGTTGGGGCTCGGTCTCGTGAACAAACTGTCTTACGGGCGGAACTTGATTCCGAACACCGCTGCAAGCTGGGCGACGGTAGGCTTCTACAACGGCAACAAGAGCGGCTTCGTACTCACCGGCACGACACTCTCGGTGAGTGACGCGATGGTGGAGGACCCGGCCGGGACCATTCACATCGTAGATGCGTGGACCACGGTTTGCGATCAGGGCAACTCCATTCGCGGGATCCAGCAGGAAATCCGAACGGATCACTACAGCAACAACACCGCTTCCAAAGTCGCCAATCGCCATCAAACGGGCTTCAACGCGCTCTACGGCGATCAGCATGCCAAGTGGCTCAAGTGGGGATCGACTCGTGCACGGGATTGGTCCATTCAGTCGGACTGATCTCCATCGCTCTCCCGGGATCACACTGTGCCGAGTTTTGCTCGGCACAGTGTTGGTTTCAGTGACATTGACGTCGGCTTCGAACCTCTCGGGTTCGTCGATCCACCCCGCCGCGTTGTCGGCTCTTCTACGCACTGCGAAGCCCGGCGAAGTGCTGGTGATCGCTCCCGGAGTCTATCGCGATCTTGTGTTGAGTTTGGGCGCCCAGGGCCAGCCCGATCGCCCGATCATCATCCGCCCGGAGTCGCCCGGAAGCGTGGTATTCACCGGCAGCAGTTCCGTGGAACTCCGCGGAGTCGGAGTCACACTGAACGGTCTCCGCTTCGAGGAGTGCACGGCGTCGCCACTTCTGCTGCGCGATACCCGCTCCTGTCGGGTCATGAACTGCAGCTTCATCCGCTGCAATCCCCCCGACAACAGACGCACCCATTGGCTCAGAGTCGTGGGGGGCGCCGCAGCCGACAATCGGGTGGACCACTGTCGGTTCGAGGGGAAAACGGCCGACGGAGTCATGCTGGTCGTGGACGGGTCCGACGGCAAAATGCCTACTCAAACCCGCATCGACTCCAACCACTTTGCCCTGGTGGTCCGGGCAGTGCGCAATGGGATGGAGACGATCCGACTCGGAACGAGCTCGTACGGTCAGAGCGATGCGTTCTCTGTGGTGGAAGGCAACCTCTTCGAGCGCTGCAGCGGCGATGCGGAGATCATCTCTGTGAAGTCGTCCGGAAACATCATTCGACGGAACACGTTCCGGGGCTGTGAAGGTGGAGTCGTGCTGCGGCACGGCTACCGTTCACGGGTGGAGTCGAATTACTTCTTTGGGGATGGTGTGGCACGCAGCGCCGGAATCCGCGTTCACGGGTCCGATCATCGAGTATTCAACAACTATCTTCAGGGCCTCGGCGGGTACAGCCTGGCGCTCCCCAACGGGCACTCACGCTTCCAGCCTGCGGGTCACGAGCCGACGATCTCCGCGGTTGTGGCGCACAACACGATCGTTGGATCTCTGGGGCCCTCGATCGAGATCGGCGGAGAGGCATCCGAACTTCGCGATCTTCGGCCGACGAATTGCACCGTGGCGAACAATCTGTGGATTGGGCCGAAGTCCGTTCTCCTGCGCGGATCGGCGGACGGCGTTCGCCTCACCGGGAATCTTGCCTCGGACGTAGTTCCGGCGAGGCGGCAACCGGCGTTCGCAGAAGTCCTGGCCCCTCTGGAGGTCGATGAAGATGCTGTGCGCCGGCCGGGCAATGGGGTGGGCGTGTTGCTGTCGGGCTATCGGCTGGGTGAAATCGGCCCCGCGGACGACCTGTGCGGCACGCTTCGTTCCCTGACCGAAGTTCCGCATGTTGGAGCGGAACTGGTCGGGTGCCGGAGACACCGTCGACCGCTGAAACCCGCTGATGTCGGTCCTCGCAGCGCCCCCGTCGACTGAGGGGACGATGGGAGGTAAAGCTGCGGCTTCCCTCAGGCGTGTGTGGCCTGCGTCTGACTGTCCCGCTCGCTTGCAAAGCGCTGCTGAACGCCCGCACTGATGAAGAGTTCCACCAGCCGACCGTCCAGGCGCCCTCGTGCGACTTCGTCCCGGAGAATCGCGTACGCCCGCTCGCAGGGGTCCGCCTTTCGGTAGGGCCGATCGGAAGCCGTCAACGCATCGAAGATGTCCGCCACGGCGAGAATTCGGCTTTGCAGGGGCAAGTCTTCAGCTCGCTTGCCTTGCGGGTAACCGCTGCCGTTCAGCATCTCGTGGTGGTCCCCCGCGAAGACGGGAACGTTTCGGAGTTTCTTGGAGAACGGGATTTGCGCCAGCAGGCGAATAGACGCCTCGGCGTGACGGCGAATGATTTGGAGTTCTTCCGGCAGCAGGGTCCCCCGAGAAATTGAGAGGTTGCGGATCTCATCCTCGATGAGATACGGCTGCACCGTGCCTTGATCGTCAACGAAGATCTTTTCCGCAATCCCATCCAGGCGAGCCTTGCGTTCCGGCGCCATGAATTCGCCTCCGGTGTTGATCGACTCCAGAAACTTCAAGTCGTCGCTCAACTCGTCCAGCTCTGCAGCCAGCTCATCTTCGATGTCGTGCCAGCGAGCTCTACAGCCCGCATCTCGGGCGCATTCGATCTTGCGGCGCATGGCGCCCAGCTCGATGCCGCGACGAATCACAGAGAATCGAGTGCGAATCAGATCGATGCGATCATAAACTCGCTCGAGTTTGGTGGCCTTCGAGACAATGTGCTCGGGGATGACGATTTTGCCGATGTCGTGGAGAAGTCCGGCAATCCGAATCTCCTCCAGCTCTTCTTCGTTGAATCGAAAACCGCCAAAGCTGCCGTCCGCACACTGATTCACGGACTGAGCGAGGAGCACCGAGTAGCGCGTGACTCGATGAATATGCCCGGACGTGTGGGCGCTCTTCTCATCAACGGCGGTCGCCATCACCTGAATGAGGCCCTCGAGATACTGCTGCAGGTCCAGGATGAGGCGAGCGTTCGTTAGAGAGATGCCTGCCTGACTCGCCAGCGCCTGAGTACGTTCGACGTTTCGGCTCAGGAACGGCACCACCTCGCCGGAGTCTCTTCGTCGGGCATTGATGAGCTGGAGTACGCCAATGACGTCGTCGTCCGGCCCGACGATGGGGACCACCAGCATCGATCGGGAGCGATAACCGGTGATGGAGTCGTACTTGCGAGGGCCAGTGAAATCAAATCCCGCCGCTTCGTAGACGTCCGGTATATTGACGGTTTCCCGCGTCAGGGCGACGTGTGCGGAAACGTACTGCCGTTCCAGAGGGACAGGCGGCAGGTTGATCTGTTCCCCCGAATGACCGCCCATCCGAATGCCCATGCTCTCATTCTGGAGGATCTGGTAGTTCAGAACCCCTCGCTCTGCGTCGAGCGTGTAAAGGGTTCCGGCGTCCGCAGCGTTGATTGCCCGAGCTTCTTCGAGGATTCGTTCGAGTAGTCGGTTGAGATTGCGCTCGGATGAGAGTGCAATGCCGACCTTGCTCAGCCGTTCCAGATCCCTTCCGGCCGCACGGCACCGAGCCTGGAGTTCCGTGAGCATCCGAATCCGACTCACGAGGAGCGGCAATTCGACGGGCACGGGGATGGACTCCAGCAGAGGTCCCCACGCCTCGCCGTTATCCCCTAGCCAGGGAGGGTGATCTCCCAGCCAGACGACCGACATCAGATCCTCGGACGACTGGTGCTCGAGAAACGACAAAAACTCGACTCCACCGTCGAGGAGCGCTTCGGACTCCACGATTGCCATTCGGAACGGTTGGGCAGAGCCGGCTGCGTCGAGGCCATTGACCGCTCCATCCGGAAAGTGAACCACGTCACCAAACGGCTCAACCGCCAACGTCAACGCGGCGCATAGCTTGCCGGGACGGCAGACGAGCAGGAACAGTGGCCGAGCCTCGGTCACCATGGTAACTCCCAAACACGACCGGTAGACAACCTCGTAACCCCCTCACTTAGGATGACGCGGGTGGGGTAGGGGCGCGAGTGTTACGCGTCACAGCCCCGTGCCGTCACGGTGCTGTAGCTCCGATGGTGGCGAGAGCAGGCGGAGCCGATGCCTGGCCCGCCCCCTCTCGCCCGTACGCTACGGGTTTGGTCGGGTCTTGAAGTTGACCCAGGTGTGTACGTGCGGTGCGCCTCGGAAGTGCCAGACGAGGGTCGGACCTTCCAGACGCCAGATATCCCACTCCTGGTCGCTGCCCAGATCTTCGTTCTTGTAGAACGACAGATGAACCCGATCGAGACCGCCGTTGGCCTCGAGGGATGAAAGCGCTTCCTTCACATCGGCGGCCCGGTAGGGGGAGAGGAGCGCCCCCATGACCTTTCGAACGAGATCCTTCTGATCCCGGCTGAGTTCGCCGGCCGCGATTCCGGCAAGGCCGGCCTTCTTGAGCTGAATGGAACTCTCCGCGGGCGCCATGGGAAGCAGGGCCTTCTCTCGCTGCTTTCCGTCGAGCGCCTTGAAAACCTCGTTTGCCATCTGAGTCTGGTAATAGAAGAGGTTGGCCTTCTGGTTGCCGGGCGCGCCGTGACCGTACACGATCGGTCCGCCGAACACGGCGTCGGGGATGTTCTGGCCGTCGGCGCGGACCGTCAGGTGGCGGCCCGTCATCACCCACTCGAACTTGCCCTGCCCGGGTTGCCCGAAGATGGCGCAGCTAAAGTTCTTGAAGCCGCCATCATCGTCCAGCATTTGCCGCATGAAGCGATCGTAGCCTTCCTGAGAGGTGACGCCCCGCAGGATCTCCTGGATGATCTGCTGCTGGTCGGCGGTGTAGAACTCGCCGATCTTCTGCGGAATGATGTGCCAGTTGGCGCTGATCTCCGTGGCCTTGGGGTGGTCGAACGCCAGAGCGGCAGCGGTCTTTTGCTCGGCGCTGAGCGAGTCGTAGAGTCGCCGGACGGCGCCCTCGGCATCGGAATTCTTCGCGTCTCGAGCCGCTTGCGGAGCTGCGATAGCGACGGCGGGCACTGCGGCTGCGGCTACCGCCGCGCCAGCCGCAATGAGGAAGCGTCGCCGCCCGGGCTGCGTAGCGCAGTCGGGACAGGCGGCGTCAGGATGGTTCTTGTTCATGGCGAGCCTCCATGGCTCTGACCGGCGAACATCGGGAATCGCCGACTTTCGAGACGTTTGTTCACGCGTGCCGGCGATCCCTTCCGGATTTGTACTGCACCCTATTCGACGGATGCTCCGGCGTCGATCCAGGCGCGGAGGAGCGCCAACTGCTCCGAGGTGGGTTCTCGATCGGTGGGCATCCGGGGATTACGGTCCCCGCTCATGGTGAGATACAGCAGGCTCTCCGAACTCTTGCCAGGGACGACCCCGACCCCGCGCCGGCTCCCCATGAACATTCGCTCCGGGTTCGACATGGAATAGCCGCTCTGCGCGTTTCCTTCGCGATGGCAGCTCAGGCAGTTCACCTCCAGCATGGGACGGATGAACTCGGCGTATCGATGGCGTGGACTTGCAGGCCGCAGCTTCAGCGTTCCGAGCGGTTTGAACCCGGGGCGTGCTCCCGTGACACGCAACTGCTCCCCGGAAACGGCGCCGACCTGAACCGTCACCGGAGTTGCCGCGGCCCCCTCGAGTTGCAGCGAGTCGCCCGGCTTCAGGGTCGCCGCCCATTCCGCGTACTGGGGCCGCAGTTGGAGGTTTACAACAGACGTTGGTTTTCCGATGAGGTCGCACTCGGCGCCCTTGACCTCCGCGCGGGCCAGATTGCGGAGCGCCTGCTGCTTCTGGAAGCGCTCCCGCGTGACGCCGTCGAGCACCTCACGAGCAATCGGCTGCGAGGCGCCGGCCGGCCAAGCCGTGTTCAGGAACACCTCCAGGCCGGCGGAAACCCGGAACACGTAGCGCGGATCCTCCCGAAGCACGAGAAACGTGCCCCGCCCGTACTCCACTTTGCTGACCTTCCCGTCTCTAGTGTCTCTGACGGAAAAGGTGTAGGTTTCGGCATCCTGGCCCTCGATGACGAGCGACTGACCTCGACGCACTTGCTCTGTGATCTCGTCGCGGATTTCCAGCGCCGTCACAGGCTCCCGCGAATTCGCCTTTGGGGCTGGGCTTTGAACGAGAAGCCGGTCGCCAGGTCGGAACTCTTCGGGCAGCGCGCCCGGCGTGCCGAACCGCACGAGCCGGCTGCTGCCCGTCAACTTGAAGCGGATCGGTTTCTGGTCGGCTTCCCGCCGCCCTTCCAACCAGCCGCCGGCCGCATCGAGACGATCGAGATAGATCGCTGTGGCACCCTGGGCCGCCGTCGGGTTCTGCGCGGCGGCGCGCCACATCCAGGCTGGCGCCAGGGAGAGCGCCGCCGCCGCGCAGAGGAGCGACGGCCTAGGTCGCATCTTCCTCGGGGAGGAAGAGGTAGCGGCTGCAACTCTCACAGAAGACGTACGAGTCCTGCGTCTGCATGCGTCGATAGACATTGGAGCCCACCTTCATCCGGCAGCCTCCGCACGCTCCGTTCTGGATCCGCACGGCGGCGATGTTGTGATTGCGTCGTCGGATCTCCTCGTAGCGACGCAGCACATCCGGCGTCACTCGCGAGGCAATGCTGTCCCGTTCCGGCTGCTTCGCGGCGATGAGCCCCTGGATTCGGGTGGACTCTCGGTCGTATCGACGTCGCATGACCTTCAGCGCACGCTCTGCCTCTTGTGAGGCTTCGGTTGTGGCAGCAACGGTTGCGCGGGTGGTAGCGATCTCCTCCATCCGTCTCAGGATCTGATCATCCAGCCGCTGCCGCTGCCGGTCAAGGCTTCCGATCTCCATCTGCAGAGCCTGGAGCTCGCGGGTGGCGGTGATCCGGCCTTCATAAAGTCGCCGGGACTCGTGGTGCTTTTTCTCTTCGAGCGCCTTCAGTTCCAACTCCGAAGCTCGCTGCTCCGACTCGAGGTTGGCGAGCCGCTTCTCGGCCGCCTGCTGTTTCGCCTTGCGTTGGGCCAGCGCACGTTCGACGCGCTCGCCGCGATCCAACCCCTGAAGCTCAGTCGCGAGTTGACCCAGCTCCGTATCGAGCGCTTGCAGCGCGAGCAGTTCTTTTTCCTGTAAGTTCATCGTGCCGAAACTACCTTGCACCCTTTATCAGAGATAGCGAATTCGACCGACCGCAACCGCGGCGCCGACCACGCCCAGGAGGAAGGGCCACATCGCCGTGGCCAACATCTCAGGTCCCACTCCCGCTCCCCATGGCCCGATCCCGGTTGCCACGCCTCCAAGAAGCGCGGAGAGCCCGGTAACCACCTCGATTGCGCGGCTGCGCCGCCGTTGCCCGGCCCAAAGTGCCGCTTCTCCTACAACATAGCCGTAAATGGGAAGCAGCACGATCAGATAGCCGAGCTGCGCCACCATGCCCGCCGAAACGAGCGCCGCGAGTAATGCTCCGACGCCGGCACGAGCGACCTGCAGCGGCGTGGACTCGGAAAGATGCGTCTTGTTCGAACTACACTCACGGCAGCGTTTGCCGACGGGGGTGTCGACCATACACCTGACGCAGATCGGTTTTTCACACCTGCCGCATCGGACAAACGTCTGCTCGCCAGGATGATTTACGCATGGCCAGGCAGGCATTGTCCTCTCTCTCTCGCTTCCAGCCAGCAGAGTAGATTATTTTCGGCGTAGACGCGTCGCGATCCTGCGTAGAGCCGTGTGTCGGATTCTTGCTTCAGGCGTGAACTGATCCCGCAGCGGAGCTCACGAGGATGCCCGCTCGGGACGGGGTGAACGATTCGAGCACCTCGGGCCAGTTCGATCCAGCGAGCGCCTCCGAGACCAGCTTCCCAGTGACCGCACTCAGGAGGACCCCGTTTCGATAGTGGCCCGTTGCAAGGCTCAATCCCTCGGCTCCCGGCACGGCTCCAACGACCGGCAGGCGGTCGGCGGTTGCCGGTCGTAGGCCGCTCCAGGCTCTCAAAAACGTGGCGGCGCCGAAGGCGGGAACCAATTGTGTGGGAAAAGTCAGCAGTTCCGCGACGCCCGCCGCGGTGTTGCGGCGATCGTAGCCTGCTCGCTCCATCGTGGCGCCCACGACGACCGTCCCATCCAGCTTGGGAACGATGTATCCGCCGGCTCCCCAGAGGATGTGGCGCAGGAGGGGGAGTGGCTGACCAAGGCTTAGAATCTGCCCACGGATCGGTACCAGGTCCAGCTCTTTGCCGAACCAGGGCGCGCAAAGCCGCGTCCATGCGCCGGCGGCCAGGATGACATGCCCCGCTGGCCGGTCGCCATCGGTGGTTTGAACCCCCGTCACCCGGTTCCCGTCTCGGAGCAGGCCGGTCACCTGGATGCCGGTCTCAATCCGGGCGCCTCGCCGTCGCGCGGCCTCGCCGTAGGCCCGGGTGAGGAGCGGACTCAAGACGTGGCCCTCACTGGGAGACCACATCGCGCCCAGCACCGTGTGCGATGCGCCCGGATGGTGCTCCAGAACTGCAGCCCGGTCGATCCATTCCAATCCATACGTGCCCATCGACCGCGTGTGCTCACGCAGGTCCGTAGCCTCCACTTCCGATGTGGCGATCCGCAAGATGCCTGACAGGGAAAGCTGCGGATCGATGCCGCTCTCTTGCCGAAGCACTCCGCACAACTCGGTGAGCATGCCGAGGCTGGCAACACCCAGCTCGAAGAACGGACCCAGACCCTCCGATTCGCAAATCGGCGCGAGCATCCCGGCGGCGGCGCCGGAGGCCTGGGACGCCAGTTCGTCGCGCTCCAGCAGGCGGACACTGGCGCCCCGCCTGCTGAGGAAGAAGGCGATGGAGGCTCCGACGGCGCCGCCCCCGACGATGAGGACGTCTGCGGCCGGCTGGACCGAAGCGGTGTTGTTCAACGGCCGCCGCCGGCCAACGACCCGCCCCCCACCATATGCACGATTTCGAGCACATCGCCGTCCTTCAGGCGTACGCCGGCAAAGCGATCACGGCGGTGAATCTCGCCGTTGTGCTCCACAACGATCATCCGATGAATCCCGAGATGCCGGATCAATTCCTCGAGTGTGCCGATCTCGTCCGGAAGCTCCTTCGAAACGCCGTTCAGGGTGAGTCGCATGTCAGTTGCTCCAGCAGCTTTGAGGCGGCGTCGGCCGGGTCGGCGCAGTGAAACGCGCTGATGGCGGCAACACCAGTCGCTCCGGCGAGGCGGCACTCCCTCGCGTTTTCAATCCCGATCCCCCCAATTCCAAGAAAAGGAATTGCGATCCGGCTGCCGAGATCCCGCAGCAGCCCTGCGTCCCGGGCCTCGCCTCCGGGATGAGAGCTCGACGGAAAGAGCGTGCCCACGATAACGTAGTCGGCGCCGTCCGCCTCCGCCTGACGCGCGGCATTCACCGAGTGGACGCTGCGACCGACCCGCAAGGAAGCGGGCAGAAGCGATCGAACCGCGGCTGTGGGGAGCCCGCTCTCCGGCAGTTGAACACCGTCGGCTCCCGCGAGCATCGCCACGTCTGCGCGGTCGTTTACGATGAGCAGAGCACGCCCTACAGTGAGACTACGGAGCCTGCGAGCCAGGGTGAGCAGCTCGCTAGAACTCAATTCGGGACAGCGAAGTTGGATGACGTTGACGCCTCCGGCGATCGCCCGGTCCACGCGGGTCGACAGGTGTTCGGCGGACGTCGGTCGCGCTTCGGTGACCAGCATGAGGACGGGACCCGACCCGCGGCGGAGCAACTGTGGTGACGGGGTCACGAGCGGCCCACCACTCCTTCCAGGGGCGAACTGGCGGATGCGTAGGCTTTCTTGGGGATGCGTCCGCAGAGGTAGGCCTGGCGGCCCGCCGAGACTCCCTTCGCCATCGCTTCCGCCATGCCGACGGGATCTCGCGCAAGTGCGATGGCGGTGTTCACCAGACATGCAGACGCGCCGATCTCCATCGCGAGTGCGGCATCGGATGGCGCACCAATGCCGGCATCCACCACCACCGGGACGTGCGCCTGCTCGATGATGATCCGGATCTGGCTGAAGTTCACCATTCCCTGCCCGGATCCGATGGGAGAGGCCAGCGGCATGACGGTGGCGCAGCCGACCTCCTCAAGCCGCTTGGCGAGGATCGGATCGTCGTTGATGTAGGGGAGCACAATGAAGCCCTCCTTCACGAGCACTCGGGCCGCCTCGAGAGTGCCGATGGGATCCGGCAGCAGGTAAGTGGGATCGGGGATCACCTCCAGCTTGACCCACTCCGATAGACCCATCGCACGCGCGAGCCGAGCGGTATGAATGGCTTCTTCCGCGGTCCGAGCCCCAGCGGTATTCGGGAGGATTCGATATTTCGACCAGTCGATAAAGTCGAGCAGCGTCTTTTCGCCGGGATTGTCCAGGTTCAAGCGACGCAAGGCAACGGTGACCATCTCGGTTCCGGCTGCGGCGTACGAGGCGGTCATGCTCTCGGGATCGGGGAACTTGCCGGTCCCCATGATCAGTCGGGACTGGAACGTCACGCCGGCAATGACAAGCGGATCCGCGGGCTGCATGGCGCCTCGATCTCCCATCCGGCGCTGACGCCGGAACAAAAAAACGGCGCCCTCCCGTGAGGCGCCGCGCTTTCGCCCGAGGGGCGAACAACTTGCACACCGCTTCCCCACGCCTGGATTACCAGGTTCAGGTCCCGAGGGTCTACTCTCAGCCTGCTCCCACTCAGAGCAAGCACCCCTAGCGGGGCGTGGTGACCACGCCGTTGGCTCAGTATACCCCGGCCCCGAGAGCGGGTCAATTCGGTGCAGGCGCCATCCCCGCACGTCTGCTTTCCGCCGCCGTGGAAGGCAGCGGAGACCAGGGTGCTTCAATGAACCCGCTGGGCGACTCGGTGAGGAGGTCGATCTCGTGGGAGAATTCGGGAACTGGGGACGCGGGGGCGAGAGGTGAGGGCGTTCGCGGCGAGATGAAAGTGACGACTCGGGTAAAGGTTTGTTGTGTTTCGGATGCCGAGGAGCTTCGGATTGCAGTGGGCGCCGGAGTGGATGCGGTGGGCCTGGTTTCGGCGATGCCGAGCGGCCCGGGGCAGATCTCGGACACGTTGATCGCCCTCCTCGCCCGGCAAACGCCACCGGGCGTCGACTCGTTCCTGCTCACCTCTCGCACCGATGCGGATGAGATTGTGCGACAGCACCGCCTTACCCGAACCTCGGTTGTGCAACTCTGCGATCGGGTTCACGATCTGGAGCGTTTACGGGAGTTGCTGCCGGGAACTCGATTGGTTCAGGTAATCCACGTGGTGGGTCCGCGCTCAGTGGCAGAGGCGGCCGACAGCGCGCCCCACGTCGATGCACTGCTGTTGGACTCCGGTCGACCGGACCTGGCGCTGCCGGAACTCGGAGGAACGGGCCGGACTCATGACTGGATCGTCAGTGAGCAAATCTGTCGAAGCGTGGGGATCCCGGTGTTTCTTGCGGGCGGATTGACTCCAGAGAACGTCGCCGAAGCCGCGGCGCAAGTGCAGCCCTTCGGGGTCGACGTCTGCAGCGGGGTCCGAACGGGCGGTCGGCTGGATGCGTCGCGTCTGCGGAACTTCCTCCGGGCGCTCGGTCGGCTTTAGCGCGCGCGACTGTCACAACCATAGAGTGTCGATGAGGCGTCCCAAGCCGGGCACGCCTGCCGGGGAGTGTGACGGGATGGCGGTTCTTCTTGAGGTGGATGGAGCGTGGGGTGAGGGCGGGGGCCAGATCGTGCGAACGGCGGTCTCGATCGCAGCCATCACGGGCCGAGCGATCCGGGTCGCGAACGTGCGGGCCGGTCGATCCCGGCCCGGCCTGCAACCGCAGCACCTTGCGGCCGTCAAGGCGACTGCGCGCCTTTGTGGCGCCGAGCTGCTGGGGGCAGAGCGGGGCTCCGAGTGCTTCGAATTCAATCCGGGGCATCCGGTGGAACCGGGCCACTATCACTTTGAGATCGGCACGGCAGGTTCGGCGGTGCTGTTGGCTCAGACGGTACTCCTGCCGCTTGCGATGTCGGCGGGGGAGTCGACGGTTGTGATCCGGGGCGGCACCCATGTCCCGTTTGCACCCACAATCGAGTACTTCTCCGAGTGCTACCTCCCGGCGTTAGCACGCTTCGGAGTGAACGCGCGGGCCGTCTGGCCGTCGATCGGCTTCATTCCGGAAGGCGGGGGGGAGCTCCACCTCCGTGTGGGAGGCGGTGAGTTTCCGACGCCGGTCGAACTGAAGAGAATCGAGCCGGAGTTCAAGCTGGCGGCCTATGCGACGTGCGCCAATCTGCCGCGTCACGTCACCGACCGTGCCATCGCGAGAATCGAACAGCTCGCTAAGGACAGATGCCGGTTCCTCGCCACCGCCGCCGTGGATCTCCCCTCACCCAGTACCGGCGCCGCGATAACGCTCGTCGGCCGCACGGAAGGCGGTCTGGGCGGAGCATGTGCCCTGGGGCGACGCGGCTTACCGGTCGAGCGGCTGGTGAAGGAGACCTGGGACGAGCTTCTGCTCTGGGGGGAGTCTGCGGCGGCGGTCGACCGCAAACTCTCAGACCAACTCGTGCTTCCCGCCGGATTCGCATCCGGACTCAGCACCTGGACCACACCGACCGCGACGCGCCACCTGCACACCGTGACTGAGCTTCTGAAGCGCCTCCTCGATGCCCGGATAGAAGTCGAGGAACTCCCGAACGGGACCAGCCAGGTACGGGTTTGGGGCAGCTCCCCGGGCTAAGGACGCCTTACGGTGAGGTGGCGCTAGTGGTCTGTCAGGGCGGAGTT
>SYKE01000304.1 GCA_005798285.1 Actinomycetota bacterium | reverse complement strand
GCGGACAACTGCTCGCGTTCGTCTGGTGTGAGCGTCACGCGGTATTTCTTGGGCACAGGGATTACCTCCACACCAAGTGAATCACATCTTCGTCCGAGGCTCCGGTGAAGAATCAACTCCGCCCTGACAGACCACTAGCGGCAAGACCAGCCGGAACGGTCAACAGGAGTCAACCGGCCAAAGGCAAGAGTGATCTCGGCACGGTGGTCCCCTCCGGGCACGAGTCAATGAGTGGAACCCGTCGATGACAGGCCCAATTCACACTCGGATCCACGGTTCTGAATGGGATGGGAAGGAACCTGGAAGCAGGCGCCTCAAACGAAGATCGACACCATTTCTGAAAGGCGTGATGTGGAAGAGTCAACCCGATTGTCGGCGCTGACTTCGGCGACGGCGGGACGGACGGAGGGCGCGACGCTTCCGAGCGCCCCCGCAGACGCGAAGACGGTCGCGCTGCTGTACAAGCGGCACGCGCCGGACTCGCCGCACCTGCTGGGCCTGCTGGAGCGGGAGCTGCGGGAGGCCGGGTACCGCGTCTTCATCGACCGACACCTCGCCGCCGGCGTGGAGTGGGCGCGGGAACTAAAGCGGCAGGTCTCCGAAGCCTATGCCGTGGTGCCGCTGCTCTCGCCGGAGTCCATCTGGAGCGAGATGGTGGAGGAGGAGATCCGCACCGCCCATGAGGCTCGTCAGGAGCGCGGCGCGTTCCCCCGCATCCTGCCGGTGCGGGTACGCTATGGCGGCCCCCTTCCCGATCCGCTGAACGACATGCTCGGCTCGCTGCAGTACGTGGAGTGGTCGGGACCGGCAGATGATTTGACGCTGGTGGAGGAGTTGCTTCGAGGGCTGGAGGAAGCGACCTCCACCCCCGAGCGGGTGGTCCTGGAGCCGGTGGGCGGCGCCGTCCCGCCGGATAGCCCGTTCTACGTGGTGCGCCCCACCGACACCCAGTTTCACCAGGCGCTGGAGCGGCGCGACAGTCTTGTGCTGGTGAAGGGCGCCCGCCAGATGGGCAAGACCTCGCTCCTCACTCGCGGCATCCGCAAGGCGAAGGAGCTCGGCTTCCGCTGTCTGCGCACCGACTTCCAGAAGCTCACGTCGGGCGATCTCGCCACCGAAGATCGCTTCTTCTCGGCGCTGGCCGAGATGCTGGCGGATCAACTCGATCTCGACGACCCGCAGGATTCCTGGCACGCTCGCCGGAGCGGCGGCAGCAACTTCGAGCGCTTCATGCGACGCCAGGTGCTGACCGAAAGCTCCCCGCACTGCCTGTGGGCGCTGGATGAGGTCGACAAACTCTTCGCCTGTCCGTTTGGGACCGATGTCTTCGCCCTCTTTCGCTCCTGGCACAACGACCGCGCCTACGAGCCGGAGGGTCCGTGGGGCCGGCTGACGATGGGCATCGCCTACGCGACCGAGGCGCACCTCTTCATCACGGATATCAATCAGTCGCCGTTCAATGTCGGCACCCGCCTCACGCTCGCCGACTTCACCGTGGATGAAGTGGCGGAACTGAACCGGCGCTACGGAGGGCCTCTGCCCGACGCCTCCTCGGTGGCCCGCTTCCACAAGATGGTCGGGGGACAGCCCTACCTGACTCGGCGGGGTCTGGACCACCTCGCACAGAACCCGGGCTCCCTGCGAGAGATCGAATCGCTGGCAGATCGCGACGAGGGCCTCTTCGGCGACCACCTGCGCCGCCTGCTCGTGATGCTCTCGCAGGACACGCACACCCTGGAAGCCGTCACCGGCATCCTCCGCGGCGACGGACGGCTTTCCGCCGCCGCGTTCTACCAGCTCAGAAGCGGTGGACTGCTCTCGGGCTCCTCGGAGCACGACTTCCGGATGCGGTGCGAGTTGTATGACCGGTATCTGAGGAGGCACCTGCCCCACTAGGTGCTCGCGCTCGGGGTGACTGATTCCACGTTGGCTCCAACGGCCCCCCGGTCCGCCGTCATCCCAGGGCTTGACCCTGGGATCCAGGAAAGTGATTACCGCACGCAGTTCACGGGCAACGCAGCCACGCCGACTGATGGTGGATGTAAGACCAGGTCCGCCTGACCGGAACTGCGTGCGGCACTTACACCCCTGGATTGCAGGGTCAAGCCCTGCAATGACGATCTGCAGGACTGGGCGCCGCGTGACGTTGAGCCCGGCGGGGCCCCCCAGAGTGACGGGGACAGCGCTTGGAGCCACCTGCCCAGCCGCTGTCCATCGTCATCCCTGGGCTTGACCCTGGGATCCAGGAAAGTGATTACCGCACGCAGTTCTCGTGCAATACATCCACGCCGACTGATGGGGGATGTAAGACCAGTTCCGCCTGACCGGAACTGCGTGCGGCACTTACACCCCTGGATTGCAGGGTCAAGCCCTGCAATGACGATCTCCAAGGGCATACACCATGTGACGTTGAGCCCGGCGGGGCGCCACACAGCGGCGAAGACAACGCTGGTACCACCGACACGCCCATTGGCCACCGTCATCCCTGGGCTTGACCCTGGGATCCAGGAAAGTGATTACCGCACACAGTTCTCGTGCAATACATCCACGCCGGCCGCCACACGACCTGAGCCGAAGTCCGTGCCGCCAGAACTGCGTGCGGTTTCTACACCCCTGGATTGCAGGATCAAGCCCTGCAATGACGATCTGCAGGAGTGGGCGCCGTGTGACGTTGAGCCCGGTGCTGTCTCATCCAGAGTGACGGGGACAACGCTGGAGCCACCCGCTTAGCCACTGTCCATCGTCATCCCAGGGCTTGACCGTGAGATCCATGCGTTTGGTTACCGCGCCCTATCCTCGTACAGCACACATGCGCCGGCCGCCGCAGCGTCTGGAGAGCGAGTAGGCGAACAGTGCGAGTTGTGCGGGGGATGACGAGCCGGGGGCGGGTCTGCGGTAAAAGAGAGGGGGGCGGCGGACTGTCGTTTCCCCGAGCTTCGTTCAGAGGCCTGCTGGGTCTCTCAAGCGTCCCTCTGGAGATTTCGCCGTGCGTATCACCGCCATTGAGACCATCCTCTACCGAACGGGCGTGGTGGTGCACGCGGGCCGGGTGGCCTGGCTGTGGGTGCGCATCCACACCGATGAAGGGGTGATCGGTCTGGGCGAGACCTTTCCCAGCGGGGATGCGGAGCGGGCCGTCATCGAGCGGCACCTGGCTCACCTGCTCATCGGCAAGGATCCGCGCAACATCGAGCACCTCTGGCAGGACATGTTCCTCGCCGTGAGCTTTCCGGGCTGGGCGGGCGCGGAGATGCGCGCCATCTCGGCGATCGACATCGCGCTGTGGGATCTCTGTGCCCGCGCGCACGGAGAGCCGGTGTGGCGGATGCTCGGCGGGAAGTGCCGCGACAAGATCCGAACCTACAACACCTGCTACGACCACCACTTCGACTTCAACAAAGACGCCGGCGCCCTGGCCCACAGTCTGATGGGCATGGGCATCCACGCCATGAAGATCTGGCCGTTTGATGGCGCGGGGCTGAGAAACCGGGGGCAATTCCTCACTCGCGACGACCTGGAGGAGGGCTTGCGCCCCTTCCGGCAGATCCGGGACGCCGTGGGCGACGAGATGGAGATCGCCGTCGAGTTCCACGGTTACTGGAACCTGCCGTGCGCCGTGAAGCTGGCCCGTGCGCTGGAGCCCTACAACATCATGTGGTTGGAGGAGATGCTGCCCCAGGACAATGCGGAGAGCTACCGCCGCCTTCAGGCACAGGTAAAGCAGCCGCTGTGTCTGTCGGAACGGCTGATGACCCGGTACCAGTGGCGCGAGCTTCTGGAAAACGGGGCGCCGTCGTTCGTGATGCCGGACATCGCGTGGTGCGGCGGCTTTACCGAGGCGAGAAAGATCGCCGCACTGGCGGATACCTACTACCTGCCCATCTGCCCGCACAACTGCGGCGGACCCATCCAGCATGCGGCATCCATTCACCTTGCGGCGCACGTGCCGAACCTCTTCATTCTGGAGAGCGTACGCCGCCACTATCACTCTGAGTATGTGGGGCTGGTAACCGACACCATGCCCGCGCACCACGGCCACCTGGCGGTACCGGAAGGGCCGGGACTCGGAATGGAACTCGATCCGTCGGTGTTCCATCGCCCCGATGTGGAAGTGCGCCGCTTCCCCGCATGACACGATTCCCTGCCGCAGCCTGTCTCAAAGCGGTGAACTTCCGCCTGAAGCGGCGGATCGGACAACAGATCTGACCCATGCGATTCATCCAATCCATTCACACGGCGCCGATGGGACCGACCTGGTCCAACGCAGAGATGCTCCAGGTCTTCGAACCCCTCGTCGAGCGGCTCCCGCTGCGCGACGAGACGATCTCGGAGCTCCTCGATTTCCTGCGGTTTCAACTGATCGGAGAGCGTTCGCGGCAGACATGTCTCCCGGAATTCCGAAGTCCGGGCGGCTTTGCCGAACGGGCTGCCGCTGCGGAAGCCGGGGTGGAGCGCGGCCTGCTCGGACTGGCTGAGCAGATCGACCGCGACGGAGAGCCCTTTGACGCCGTCATCGGGATCACCAGCACGGCTGGAATTATGCCGGGCATCAGCTACCGAATGGCCCATCACCTCGGCCCTGGAGTTCGTCCGGACGCGCTGATGGTCGATATCGCCCATGCGGGCTGCACTGCGGGCTTTCAGGCGCTGCGCCTCGTGTCCACCCTTTCGGAGTCGATCCGTCGGGTGCTGCTTGTCTCCGTCGAAACTCCGACGACGCTGGTTTCGTTCGACTCGCTCAAGCGCGATGTCTGGCAGGGCAACTGCACCTTCGGCGATGGCTGCGTGGCGGTGACGCTGGGGCAGGGCGAGACGAGCGGCCTTGGTCTGGTCCTGGAACTGCTCGAGACGCGGCAGTGGTCCGGCGAGGGGCTCGATCTCATTCGCTGGGGTTACGGCAGCTACTATCAGTTTGCCCTGCGAGACGAAAAGCGGTTCGACGCGGATGTGCGGGAGTACGTCGCCGGCACCCTGCGGGAGCGGGAAGCGGACTGGAAGTCGGAGCCGCGGTGGGCAATCCACCCCGCCGGCATCGCGCTCCTGGTCCGGCTCAGCCGCAAGCTGGGGATCCCCGGAAACGCAATCGCCCCGTCCACCGCCCACTATCGGCGCTTCTCCAATATGAGCAGCGTCAGCCTGCTCCAGATCCTCGGCGAAGTGGCTGCCGACCTCGAGCCGGGAGCAGCCATCAATTTGCTGTCGATGGGAGCTGGTTTCTCCGTCTGCTACGGTCGCGTGAGACGTGCCTGACGGGCCGGTATCCAGCGGAGCGCACGGCCCGATGCGGCGAACCCAGGCAAAATCCAATCAGATGACATGGAGTCGAGGAGAATCGAATGGCAAGCATGACCGCGGAAGAGATTTTGAAGCTGCTCCACACCGAGCTGGCGCGACCGGAGTTGACGGTCGAAGCGCTTGGGGCATCCACACCGCGCGAGGTTCTGGGCGACGACAGCCTGGACTATATTGAAGTGGTGGCGGTGCTGGAAGAGAAGCTAGGCATCGAGTTGGACCTCCAGCGCCTGGGGCCGGTCCTCGCGCGCGGCACTTTCGCCGAGCTCGCCACAGAAGTTTCACGCGGGTTAGCCGCTCAGGGTGGATAATCTAAGGTGGAGTGGGTGCGCCGACACCGAAGCGCGCCGAGCCGGGAGCTTGATACGAGATGATCAGCATTAAAGGCGGTCGAACCCGTTTGTGCGACGGCATCACCCGACGCGACTTTGTCCGCGTGGGGGCGATCGGCAGCATGGGTCTCGGACTGCCGCAGTTGCTTCAGGCCGAAGCCCAGGCCGCGCAGATCGCCCGGGCCGCGGGGAAGAGCAGCAAGCGGGAGAAGAGCTGCATTCTGTTCTTCCTCATGGGCGGCCAATCGCAGCTCGACATGTGGGACATGAAGCCGAACGCCCCGGAGATGATCCGTGGGCAGTTCAAGCCGATCAGCACGAACGTCGACGGCATCCAGATTTGCGAGCACATGCCGGAACTCGCGAAGCGGGCGGATCGCTTCGCCATCATCCGGTCGATGACGCACTTCGCGAAGAACCATGCGCCCGCCTGCTACTACGCGCTCTCCGGCACGGCGCCGAAGCGCGACATCGTGGCCTTCGGGCTCACCGCCGACGACTACCCAGCGTTCGGTTCCGTCGCGTCGCTGCTGAAGCCCGCCACCCGGCCGGTTCCCTCGTACGTGCAGCTCTCCCCCGCCCTCATTGGCGACGGCGGCATTCAGATGCCCGGTCTGCACGCCGGCTTCCTCGGCGCGAAGTACGACCCTCTGAAGGTGATCACCGACCCCAATGTCGACAGCTTCGAAGTGGAAGAACTCTCCCTGCCCGGCGAGGTGAGCGACCGACGGCTCGGCGATCGCCGCTCGCTGCTGAAGCTCGTGGAGGACGAGTTCCCGCTCATGGCAGAGTCGAAGGCAGTGGGTCGGATGGACCAGTTCTACCAGCGCGCCTTCAACCTGGTGACCTCTCCCGACGCCCGCCGCGCCTTCAACATCCAGGCGGAGACTCCCAAGATGCGGGAACGCTACGGCCGAAACATCTATGCGCAGCAGCTTCTGCTCGCCCGCCGTCTCGTGGAGTCCGGCGTTCGCCTCGTCACCATCGTGTGGGGCGGCCCGATCAACGCCCCGCTCGACTACTGGGATACCCACCAGGGCAACTTCCCCAAGCAGAAGGACAAGCTGATCCCGATCTTCGACCAGTGCTACTCCGCGCTTCTGGATGATCTCAAGGATCGCGGCATGATCGATGACACGCTGGTCATTGCCATGGGCGAGTTCGGGCGAACCCCCCGCATCGGACAGATCACGGCGAACGGCGGCACCGACAGCACCGGACGCGACCACTGGCCATTCTGCTACAGCATCACGCTGGCCGGTGGCGGCGTTCAGGGCGGACAGGTCATCGGCAAGAGCGACGATACGACGGCGACCTTTGAAGAGCGGCCGGTCACACCGGAAGATCTGACCGCAACGCTCTACCACGCGCTGGGCATCGACCATCACACGCACGTCCGCGACCAGTTGAATCGACCGCTCCCGATCGTCCGAAACGGTGAGCCCGTTCTGGAACTCTGGGGGAGCGCCCCCCACGCATGAGAACCCCACGCCTTGCCAATCTGTCGCCGGCCTGCCTCCTCGGCGTGGCCGCCTTGTTCGGCGCCGCGGGAGTCGCCCGTCCGGTCTGCGCCGCGCCGGCGCCGATCAAGTCGCTCGCCGTGGAACCCGCCGCTGCGGTGCTGGACGGCGCCCGAGCGTCTCGAACCCTCATCGTCACCGGTACGCTCGCGAACGGCGCCCAGATCGATCTGACCGCGGAAGCCCGGTTCTCGTCCGCTGACCCGAAGGTCACCCGCATCGATCGCACCGACGGTCGTCCGCGGGCCGTCCCGGCAGGGCCGGGAGGGACGACGGTTACCGTCCAGGCACGGGGTCTTTCCGGTACTGTCCGGATTTCGGTGAAGAACTTCGATGCGCCGAAGCCGGTTTCGTTTCTCCACGAGGTGATTCCCGCCCTCACCAAAGCCGGCTGCAGCATGGGCACGTGTCACGGCACCCCGACCGGCAAGGGCGGCTTCCGCCTAAGCCTTCAGGGCTACAATCCCGAGGCGGACTTCATCACCCTCACCCAGGAGGGAAACCGCCGCGTCAACCGCTCCGATCCCGGCCGCAGCCTGGTGCTGTTGAAGCCGCTGATGAGTATCCCGCACGCGGGCGGCAAGCGACTCACAGAGCAGATGGCGGAGTACCGGGTGCTCTCGCGGTGGATCGCCGAGGGCGCCCGAGCCGACGCCGAGGGCACTCCCGAGCTCAAGCGGGTGGAAGCCGTTCCCGGTCGGCGGACGCTGGTGCTGCCGGACGGTCGCCTGCAGGTGGCCGCGCTCGCACACTTCTCCGACGGATCGGTGCGAGATGTCACCGAGGTCTCCAAGATCACCTCCAGCGATGACGAGATCGCGACGGTGGATCGCGAGGGCCGGGTCCAGTCGTTGAAGCGCGGCGACGTGGCGATTCTGCTCCGCTACGAGCACGAGATCGTCAGTCTACCGCTCACCATCCTCAAGCCGGTCCCCGGGTTCGTCTGGAAGGCCCCCGAGGAATGGAACTACATCGACCGGCACGTGAATGCCCGGCTCAAGCTGTTCCAGATCCCTGCGTCGCCGGTTTCCGAAGACACCGAGTTCCTGCGTCGCGTCTACCTCGACGTGCTTGGTCGCATCCCCACCGGGGACGAAGCGCGCACGTTCCTGAGCGCCTCACAGACGGCCCGCAAGACGGCCGGAGCGTCGCTCGCCGGCACGGAGGCAGTGCGACCCGTCCGCGCTAAGCTCGTGGACCACCTGCTGAAGCAGCCCGAGTTTGCGGACTTCTGGGCGCTGAAGTGGGCGGACGTGCTCCGGATTCAGGATGAGACCCTGAAGGATCGCTCTGCGAAGGCGTACCACAAGTGGGTGCGGGACAGTCTCTTCGAGAACAAGCCGCTCGACCGCTTTGCCCGCGAGTTGATCACCGCCGACGGGGGCAGCATCGCCAACCCGCCCGCCAACTACTACCGCACTCTGAAGGAGCCGAACGAGCTCGCCGAAGCTACCACCCAGCTCTTCCTGGGGGTGCGGATGGCGTGTGCGCGCTGCCACAACCACCCCTTCGAGCGCTGGACGCAGGACGAGTACTACCAGTTCGCCGCTTTCTTTGCCCAGGTGGATCGGCGCGGCGGTGGCGGGCGGCGCGGTATGCAGCCGGCCGACGACGAGATGGTGGTGCTGAACCCGAAGGGCGAGGTCACCCACCTGCGCACCGGCAAGGTGATGCAGCCCCGCCTGCTCGGCGCCGGGTTTCCGACGCTCCCCGAGGGCATGGATCGGCGCGTGGTGCTGGCGGAATGGATGACTCGAAAGGACAATCCCTTCTTCGGGAAAGCCCTCGCCAACCGCGTGTGGGCGAACCTGCTTGGCCGCGGCATTGTGGAGCCGATCGACGACTTTCGGGAGTCCAATCCCCCGCTCAACGGCCCTCTGCTCGACGCCATGGGCGCCGATCTGGCCGCGAACGGGTTCGACCTGCACCACCTGATGCGCTCCATCCTGAATTCCCGCACTTACCAGGCCTCCTCGCGAACCGTGCCCGGCAACCAGGATGATGAGTTCTACTACTCCCACTCCCTGGTTCGCACCATGAGCGCGGAGCAGTTGGCCGACAGCATCAGCCAGTTCACCGGAGTGCCGGACCAGTTTCTCGGCTACCCCGAGGGCACCCGCGCCACGCAGATCGCAGGCACCAAGGTGCGCACCCCGTTCCTCAAGACCTTCGGCCGGCCCGACCGCAACCTGAACTGCGAGTGCGAACGCGAGAAGGAGCCCAATCTGTTCCAGGCGCTCTCGCTGCTCACCGGGCGCGACGTCCATCGGAAGCTGAGAAGCGAGCGGGGAAAGATCGCGGTGATTGCGGCCGGCACGGCGCCGCTTGGCGCCGTAGTGGAAGATCTGTACCTCTCCGCATTCTCGCGCCCCCCCACTGCCGCCGAGCGCCGCAAGCTCACCACCGCCCTCGCCGTCGTGTCGGATCGGCGAGCAGCGATCGAAGACCTGGCCTGGGCGCTCATCAACGCCAAGGAATTCCTCTTCCGGCATTGACTTCGGCTGGGGGTGGACCAGGCTGTTTGCGTCGTTCCGCCCCCGTCTCGCCCACGGTGATGCGGATTCCATCGGCATGTTGGGGTCTGATGCTCAACGTGCCTGATGTCCCAAATGGACCGGTTTACGGGCCCCCGCATATCGATCTTTGGTATCAGCTCTTCCACGCCGCCGACCATCGGCTGCGGCCACGTGACCGGACTTCGACCGTTCCACTGATTGTCAGCAAGTGAAACCCACTTAGGGCTTACATTGCAACTTTTTGTGCATTAAATAGAGTCTAGGACTCTGCGGGCGTCGCGGGTCATCCCTCTGGGATTCAGCGTAGCTGGGTCTCTCCCGGACTGTGGCGCACATCTGCAGCATCCGGAACGTACCCGGCCTCGAAGATGATGGAGAGGGGCGCAGCGGAGGGAACCCGTGCGAAAAAGACGACGTCAACGAGGTCTACTGCTGCTCGGCGCCGCATCGCCCTGGACCAGCCGGCCTGAGACCAGTTCCGCCGAGCCCGCGGGCACCGACATCGTCTGATGTCCGCGTTTCACGGCCCTTCACACCCCGGATTTGATCTGTGAAACGACTTTGGCATCACCGACCGCTGTGGGCAGCTACCTTGCTGCTCTCCATCGCGTGGATCGCGCAAACGCTTTTTGTCACGCCACCGGACGGAGCGCCCGTTAACCACTTTCCGCCCGGATCCGTCGCCGCGGGCGGAACGCCCGGCAACGCGGCTTTTGGGGGCCGTCCGATCCCGGTCTCATTGGTCCTCCTCCGACGTGTAACGCCACCGCAGCCCGCGGTGGATGTCGATTACAACTGGCCGCCGATTCCGGGTATCGAGCTGAGGGTCCAGGTCGGCCGGCGGGACGAGCAGGATCGACTCATTCCGGATCCATCGATGGGCTTTGTCAGCGCGACCCGGGCGACGACGGACACCAACGGTCAGATTCTCGTCGACTACATTCCGCCCGGGCCAGACACGAGACCAGAAGCCCGAGAGCCGCTCCACGCAGTCCTCTGGTTCTCGGACGAGGCGAAGCGGGCCGTCCCATTCGAGATTCGACTCTGGCGACGAATGGAGACCGACAGGGTAGCGCCGCCGCCGCTCGACCTCAAGGTCTCGACGACCAGCTTCGACTCGTACCGAAACGGCATCAATGATGGATCGCTCCGTCGTTTGTTCGAGCTCGCGGTGGATCGTTGGAATGAACTATCCGGGTCCGCGGCGGGCGACAGGTTGCTCCGCTCCGAGGGGAACGGAAGAACTTTCTTTGTTCGCGCCAATCAACCCACTGCTCCTGCGGATCGCCTTCGAAGCGCCTACGCTATTGCAGAGTTCGGGATGGGTGGAGCATTGGGAATCACCCTCCACACCGAACGCGTGGCACCGAATACTCGCTTCAGCCCTCTCCCCGCAACGGGCGTCACCGGAATGGAGAACATTGGGAGGAGCTTTCAGTCCCCGATGCCGGACGACGCGGTGTTAGGAACGTTCGGCCACGAACTCGGACATCTTCTGGGCCTCGGAGAGACCACCGACATCAACTCCCAGGCGTCGATCATGTGTCTGGGGCGTGGACAGGTCCTGGGCGACAATTTTCGATTCTTCGTCAACGGGGTGACATCCCCGACCCAGAGAGACAGATCTGCGGTGTATGCAATTCGCTCTCGGGCCGCCAAGCACATTTTGCGCAAGGAGTTCCATACTGCGAATTCACATGATCCCTTCGCCGCGGGGAGGGTACTACCCCCGACCACCTGGTGGCTGGCTCTGGAAGAACGTACAAATCTAGTTCGTTTCTCAACATCCCAAGCGCTCCCGACGATCCTGGAAGCAGCCCGATCCGGACCGGGCGCCCCGATGCCTCCGCTCGGCATTCCCGCCTGGGCTGCAACCTTCTGTGTGCGGGGCGAAGTCCACCACTGTAGGATCTGGCCGGAGCAGGACGTCCTCAGCCTCGATGAGATCGATGGATCCGCTGCGGTTCGACGAATCCGGGGAGTCGGTCGACAACTGCTTCGAACACTCCCGCTGGATCGCACCGCAGACAGCCGCACTCAGTCCCCCACCCGGCCAGTTTTGCTGGACCGGCAGGAAGACAACCGACTCCCCAGCCTACAGTCGCTCCGCAATCGCACTCCGACCGCCGTTGCGGGGGTAGTGATTGACGGTGCTCTGGTACCGGCGAAAACTGGTGAGATACCGCTCGCGTTCATTCAGGTTGAACAAGTGCTTTGGGGCGACGACATCCGACCGAACCAGATCCTCGCCGTGCGCTGGCCGTGGGGCGTCGGCGCTTACGGCGATCAGGAACTGCCGCTGCCCAACCCGGGAAGCCGCATCGCAATCTCACTGACTCCCGAGTCGTTCGTGGTGGACGGACGGGTGACGCAAAGTGGATTCTACGTGCTCGCGATGCCCCAGCCGTTTGGAGTGGTGCGACTGGAGAATGGACTCACGGCGCCCTACTCGACGTTCGGTGGGGCTGCCAAGCGGGGAAGGACATCCCACGTTCCCGGGTTTTTGCTTCCCCGGCCGATCGCCCTCTTCGGACAACCGACCGACGCATTTTTGAATTTGCTCAGCCACTACGGTCGCGCCGATCAACCATGGGGCACCGTGGGAGGGCTAGCAGGCAATCTCGACCGGGTGCTGGTGGGTTTGGGAGAATAATCGCAAAACACGCCGCACAGTTTCGCGGAAGCGCTCGAACGGATCACCTGAGCATCGCCCAAAGAGGGACGCTCGCGGAGGGACTCGAACCCCCGACACCCAGTTCCGAAGACTGGTGCTCTAATCCACTGAGCTACGCGAGCCGGTGCGGCTTCCGCCGCCGGGAAGAATTTACCACAATCCCCACGGGAAACGCTATCCCTCTCCGTAGCGAGATCTTTTCGGCGCTCGATAGCGAACGTCCAGATGCGAAGTATCGAGCCGCTTGCCCTCGTGGAGAGACCGCACGCAGGCCGCAACGAGGCCGGTGGTCAGGAGTGTGCGTTCAATCGGAAGGGTCGCCTTACCGGAGAGGAACAACTCCTCCACGCGGGACATCAGCATCGCCGAGTACTGCACGTTCGGAAGTGGGGGCAGGTAAAAGAGGGTCGCCAGCGGTTTGTCCCTCCCCTTCAGTTTCACCGCCACGGTGAAGTCGTTCACCAGTCCATTCATCAGAAGCATGGTGGCCTTCACCCCGTCTCGATGCTGGTAGCGATACGCCACGGGCGCCTTCACCAGTGTCCGAATCTCGGCGGGTGTGGGGTAGCGATGATTGAAGCCCTGTGACGCACGCGGTTGCTCCAGCGTCTGAGACCGAGAGAGGCACGCTTCGAACAGAGAGGCGCCCCACCCGCCATCCGTCCAGCCGCCGGCATCCTGGCGCTTCCACACGGCGTCTCCGCGAGCGGCATCCACCCAGGCGACCCCGGTCTCCCCACCCTGCCGGCGCTCGATCAGGGTCTGCATCATCTCCAGCGCGTGGAAGTCATAGCTGTCGACGCCGCCCTCGGCCACACCAAGGACTTCCTCCACCTCCGCGCCGTCGGGGATGTCCAGTGCCGGCATCCGCCAGGTGTGTGGGAGCGAAGAGCCCGCCATGAAGGGGATCTTCAACTGGCGGGCGATCCCTACCATTTCCGCAGCCCAATCCCAGTTCCACGAGAGGTGCTTGTCGTTGAAGACCGGAGTCACCTTGCCATCCTGTCGAAACACGTCGCTCACCTGCTTGAAGAACTGGTATCGCGGGTACTGAACCTGCCCGTATTCCGTCCTTGGATAGCGGCCGTGCTCACCGATGATCAGAACGGCATCCACCGCCAGACGTGATCCGCCGCAGCGAAGCGTCTCCGCGATCGTCGGGTAGATCTTGAACCCGAATTCCTTTTCGCGAATGCGGCTGAGATCGCTCTCCGGGTGCTGGTCGACATAAACCGAGACCACGTCAAGTTCCGGTTTGCGCCAGGCGGCATCCTTTGGATAACCGACCAGGAAGCGGTCTCCCATGTGCTGCGCGTGGGACCGAGGCCGCCACTCGGTACAAACGATGGCCATGCGTTTCCGCTCAGCCGCACGGGCCTCTGCCGCCACCAACACAGGGCCGGCAACCACCGCTGCGCCCAGGAGATCTCTTCGTGTCATTCTGGTCTACCCCTCAATCGACACTCCATTCCACCTCGCGGCAGGTACCGCCTGCCAAAAAACTCTCTCGATGGACGAGGAGATTTGGAACTTATGTTCTAATCTTAGAGTCAGTCGGGGCCCGGGCTGCCCGGCACATCACGAGCGGGCGGAGCAGGAGACTCCCATGGCCTACCGTTACTCTTCACGCACCCGGTGGGATCTTGTCTGGAAAGAGGCGCTCACCCAGTTCTTTCAGCCGGCGATGGAGTTCTTGTTTCCCCGCGTCGCGGCGGACATTGATTGGTCGCACCCGGTCGAGATCCTCGACCGCGAGCTCCGAACGCTCTTGCGAGACACCCGCGCACGGCGAGGCAAGACCCGGTTCGTGGATCATCTCGTTCGCACGCGTCGCCTCTCCGGAGAGTTCGAGGCCATGCTGGTTCACCTCGAGATCCAGGTGCAGCCGCAAGTGGCTTTCGAGCGACGGGTTTACCGCTACCACTCGTGGCTCACGGCGGCCCACGAGGAGATCGTGGCCACGCTCGTCGTGCTGGGCGATGACGATCCCAACTGGCGCCCCACCGAATATCAGCGGGACTACCCGGGAGGAGGCTCCGCTTACCTCAGGTATCCGACTTCAAAGCTCCTCGATCGGGAGCCATTCTGGGAGGAACTCTGCAAGAGTGACAATGTCTTCGCCCTGTTCGTAGCGGCGCACCTGAAGGCTCTCCGCACGCGCCGCCGCGTGGGCGATCGCCTCAACTGGAAGAAGCACCTGACGCTCATCCTCGCCAACAAGTCGTTTGATGAGCGCACGAAGACCTTGCTCTTCCAGTTTCTCGATACGATCATGAGTCTGCCCTATGAGCCCCAGCAAGAGTTCATCCACTGGGCAGACCGGCTCCAGGAGGTTCGTCAGATGAGGTTGATCACTCCCACCGAACGGGTCGCACTCAAGGCTGCCTACGACCAGGGCCGGATTGAGGCAACCCAGGAAATCCTTCTCACGCTCGGCGAGGAACGGATGGGCGCCTGCCCGCCGGACTGTCGAAGCCGAATCGAAGCCATCTCCTCTCGCGAGTTGCTGCTTCAGCTTCGACGCAGGTTGGAGTCCGTGGAATCGTGGGAGGAGCTCCCGATTCCTTGAGGCGCTGCGGCGTCCCCACACGAATGCCCGGCGGCTACAGTCCGACTGCAAGAGGTTCGTCAGATGAGGTTGATCACTCCCACCGAACGGATTGCACTCAAGACTGCCTACGACCGTGGAAATGAGATCGGCCACGGGGCCCGTAGGTGCGACGAAGCCCGGGAGACTCTGCTCGAGCTCGGTGAGGAGAGGCTTGGGGCTTGCCCTCCGGACGTGCGCAGCCGAATCGAGTCGATCCATTCTCGAGAGTTGCTGGTACAGCTCCGACGGAAGTTGGCATCCGTAGAATCGTGGGAAGAGCTCCCCATTCCTTGAGGCGCCGCGGAGGGGCCGCGTGAGTGCGCGGCCCCTCCGCCTCCGGTCGGATCAAGTCTTCAGCGGAATCCGGACTCGGGCGAAGTAGATCGAAGTCTTGCCCTCGTGGGTGGAGTAATAGCTCATGCAGAGCTGATTCTCATGCCACACGAGACCCGCATAGCTCGTATCTCCCCCACTCGGCAGGTCGAGGAACGGCGTCAGCGTGCCTGCCACCGGATCGATCCAGACCAGAGAGGTCTTGATCCGCGGCCTCAGCAGTCGCACGGCCCCCAGAATGCGTCCGTCCGGCAGGCGGAGCAGCGCGGGGCCGCCGATCTTGGTTCCGGTGTTCTTCCAGGTCCAGTCCGTGTACGGCGGCCTTGCGGTACCGATCAACGCGCCGGCGCCCTCCACCTCCCGGCGCAGGAGACAGACCACGCTTCCATCCGGCTGGAACGACAGCGCGTGCTCGCCGGGCGACAGATCGGGGGTCAGCCGCTCGATCACCGTGTCGTACCGGCGCCCGTCCGGGGTGGAGTAGAACTTCAAGAAGCGCTTCGGGCGATCGGGGTTGGTGTTGTAGGCAAATCCATAGCCGATCCCGCGATTCCAGGTGATGCGCCAGAGCCAGAGGTCCGGGTCCCCCGCCGGCGTGGGGTCGCTCCAGGTAGTCCCATCCTTCGAGAACCAGGCGTACGACTGGTGCCGAATGGTAGTCGGAGGATTCAGCGCGCCCGCGCCGCTGAGCATCAACTCTCCGGAGGGGGTGACACTGATCTTCGCATCTCTCAGGTCCGCCGTGGTGGACGTCACCCGAGCTGTAGATTCCCAGCTCTTTCCGTCCGTAGACCTGAGGACCCGCAAGGCGCCATTCGGGGAGACGTGCGCGTCACCCTCGCGAAACACGCACCACCAGCGATCCTGATGGCGAATCAGATCGGTGAACGCGTTGTGCGGCGCCGCATCCCAGATCTTTCGTACGTCTAGAATCTCCGGCTCCTGTGCACTCGCACGTCTTGCAGCGTGAGACGTCAGGAGTGCCGCCAATCCGTGGCCCAATGTCCGTCGATTCATGGTTGTCCCTCGATGATGTTCTGAGGCCTGGTTCGGCGCTGCGGTTCAAGACGCCTGCAAACAATCGAATACCTCCAGCAATGGAACCTCCCCTATCCAGGAGTTCCATCTCAGTCGATAAGATGGGTGGATGTGACTGTCGTCCATTCTGCCCACCGGGAGCTTCCCTTGCAGCACCACCTTCTCGCCACCGACGACGAAGACGACCGCCCGTTTAGAATTCGCCCACCCAAACCCCGCAAGCCGCAGGCCGCGAGCCTTGCGGACGAAGAGCCGCACCCCCTGGCAAACGCCACGTACCGGATGACTCGCTTCGAGACGAGCTGGCTTCCCGAGTCGCTCGGACCGTTCCTGGAGCAGTCACTCATCACCGATGTGGAGGCGCTCGTTCGCGGTGGGAAGGAAGCCACGGTCTACCGCTGCACGCCGGGCGAGACTCTGGATTGTCGTTGGCTGGCGGCGAAGGTTTATCGTCCCCGAGCCCTCCGAAACCTGCGCAACGACGCCATGTATCGAGAGGGACGCGGCTTCCTCACGGCGGACGGCAGACCCGTGAAGCGATCCGACCACCGCATCATTCGCGCGATCGGTAAGAAGACGACTTATGGGGTTCAGGCCCAGCACACATCCTGGTTGATGCACGAGTTCGTCTCGCTACAAAAGATGCACGCGGCCGGAGCGCCGGTTCCGAAGCCGTACGCCGCATCGGAAAACGCCGTCTTGATGGAGTACGTGGGCGATGAGAACGGCGCCGCCGCCGCCTTGAGTCAGGTGGCGCTCGATCCCGAAACCGCCCGGCCGCTGCTGCGGGACATCCTCCGCGGCATCGACATCCTGGCGGGACTTGGGCTGGCGCACGGCGACCTGTCGGCCTACAACGTGCTCTACAGTGACGGCCGCGCGGTGATCATCGACTTCCCCCAGGTGGTCGAACTCTCGGGAAACCCGCACGCCGAGGAGATCCTCTACCGGGATGTCTTGCGGGTGTGCGAGTACTTCCAGGCGCAGGGCGTGAAGTGCGTGGTGGATCGCATCTTCGATCGAATCTGGGCCACCGTGGAACGCCCGGATCCGGCGGAGATGGGGGCGAATGAGGGTCCCGTGGTTCGGCAGCCCGACCGCGCGCGCAAGTGAGGCGGACTCACGCCCGCCGTCAGGCCCCGGTCGTAGGATCGAGGACCGTGTTGTCGATGAGTCGAGCCGGACCCACCTTCGCCGCAACCGCGAGAACGGCGGGCGCAACAACCCGGTCGATCTCACTCAGCTCCGACGCGTCCAACAGCTCGGCATAGTCCAGGGCGACTCCCGTCGCGCCCGAGATCTCGGCGCGAACAGGGTTCACCAGCGCCTCGACGCTTCGCTCTCCGGCGGCAAATCGTTGCCGGGCGCCGGCCAGAGAGCGCGACAACACGCGCGCCGCCACTCGATCGTGGGCCGAGAGATAGCGATTTCGGCTGCTCATCGCGACGCCGTCCGATTCGCGCACAATCGGACACCCGATCACTTCCACCGGGATATCCAGGTCTCGCGTCATCCGACGAATGACCTGGAGCTGCTGGTAGTCCTTCTCCCCGAAGTACGCTCGATCCGGCTGCGCCATCCCGAAGAGCTTCGCCACGACTGTGGTGACGCCCTGGAAATGGGAGGGGCGAGAGCGTCCGCAGAGGCGCTCCGTCAATCCGCTCACTGCGACGCTGGTCTTGTGATTGGCCGGGTACACCTCATCCGTGGTCGGAATGAACAGCATGTCGACTCCCTCGCGGGCGGAGCCGGCAGCGTCTCCCTCCAGGTCGCGAGGGTAGCGCGAGAGGTCCTCATTCGGCCCGAACTGGGTGGGGTTTACGAACAACGACACCACCACAAAGCCGCACTCCAGCCGCGCGCGTCGCATGAGAGAGTAGTGGCCCTCGTGCATCGCCCCCATGGTGGGGACCAGCCCAATGGTTTTCCCATGAGAGCGAGCCGACCGAACTGCTGCGCGAAGCTCTGGAATGCTCCTTACGAACTCCACGACGCGTCGTCTCCCAGGTCGGGCTGGTGAAAAGTGTTTTCCTCAGAGGGGAATGCGCCACCCCGAACGTCCGCGGCGTACGCTCTCAGGGCATCGGTGACCATCGTCCCGGCATCAACATACTTTCGGGTGTGTCGAGGCGTGAATGCCGGATACATCCCGATGAGATCATGAAAGAGTTGGACCTGTCCATCGCACGCCACGCCGGCCCCGATCCCGATGGTGGGAACGTAAAGCGAGCGGGTGAGCACCGCCGCCAGTTCCACCGGCACCATCTCCACCACGATCCCGAACACGCCGGCGTCTTGGAGTGCTCGGGCATCTTCAAGAATCGTGCGCGCTGCCTCGGGTTTCCGACCCTGCACCCGCCAACCTCCGGTTGCGTGGACACTCTGCGGCTGCAACCCCACATGCCCCATTACGGGGATCCCGGCCTGGATGACCCGTCGAATGAGCGGAGCCACATGCGACCCACCCTCCAGCTTCACGGCTGCGGCGCCACCCTCTTTGATCAATCGACCGCAGTTCAAAACCGCCTGGTCTTGCGATCCCTGATAGGTGAGGAACGGCATGTCCGCGATCACCAACGCGTTCGGCTGCGCCCGACAGACGGCACGCACGTGATGGATCATCTCATCGAGGGTGAGAGGGATGGTGGAGGAGTGCCCCAGCACCGTCATTGCGAGGCTATCGCCCACCAGCAGTGCGTCGACCCCAGCCTGATCGGCGTAGTAGGCGGATGGGTAGTCACACGCCGTGATCATCACGATCCGCTCTCCCCGACTCTTCTTGGCAAAAAAGTCGGGCGCGGTCATCGGTCGGCGAGATTGCATGGCTTATTGCGCCCAGCGGGGTCGGAAGAAGTCTCCCACAAACCAACCCGTCAGCAGGGCAGGGAACACGATGTTACCGCCATAAAGGCCCGTATACAACTGGTCTCCCGGGCTCGCCGCGTAAACGAAACACAACGTGAGGAAAAAGCTCATCCCAAACGCAGCGAGAATCGAGGGGGATGGCGCTTCCTGGAAATAGGCGATGACCAGATAGACGAACAACGCCAGAGGAAGAAACACCATTCCAAAGCTCGCCAGAATGACGCCGATGGGCATCGGGCTCCTCCCTGACGAACTCATCGGGGGGAACATCTCCTGATCGAAACGGCGCACCCAGCACGCGCTGGTCATCGTGGCGCCGGCCGCCAGCCCGGAGAGCATCAGCGCCAGGAGCAGGCCGAGTGACCACCCTGGAACCAGGGGCAACTGGAGCGGGTCTCGGGCCAACAGCGGAACCCAGATCATGAAAAACGTCGTCGCCGCCGTCCCCACAAACGATCGAAGCAGCCCTGAAGCCAACTTGGCGCTCGGCAGGGTGCGGGTCGACGACGCCCGCACATCCCGGCCACTCCCACCCCCATGGAGTCGGGCGTATACCCGATCCAGCTTGGCCATTACGAGACTGCTCGCCGGCATCAATTGAGCCGCGAGAGTGTAATGGTGCAGCGCCTCTTCATCGCGCCGCTGTCGAGCGAAGATGTCTCCCAGCATTTCGTGGGCAGGACCGGAACGGTACTCCAGGAGAATCGCCTGGCAAATCCTGCGAGCATCGCCCAGGTGGCCACGACTGTACGAGAGACGCGCCTCCTCGAGTCTTCGGCCGATTTCGTGGTGCTTCCGCTCGATATCTTGCTGGACCCGGGCCTGTCGCGCTACCTGCGCCTGAGAGACCTGTGCCGCCGTACCCCTTGGATCCACGGGCTGCCAGCCCGTCGGCGGCGGCATGCCCATCGCGCGTCGCTCCAGGTCGCGAAGGCTCAGATCGTAGGCGGCTCGCCGGGTCTCGTCCCCCAGCGCCTGATACGCTTCGGCGAGTTTCAGGAATTGCTCATGGGCCTCCCGCTGACCCGGATTTCGGTCGGGATGGTACTTGAAGGCGAGTTCGCGGTACCGCCGGCGAATGTCTTGCGCCGTCGCCGTCCGGGCAAGCCCGAGGGTATCGTAATGGGTGGAAGGTGCGGTCACCGAAAGCCAGGCTGCCTAACCGTTGGCGGAATTGAGAAGTCCAGTGTACATGCCGCCGAAGAAGCCGATCACCTTGACTCCCACCATGATTCCAACCAGGAGAAGAACGCCGACACCAAGTGTTACCACTAACTGGGCTGTCGAGTGCGATGCTTCCTCCTCATAGGTTGCTGCGGCGTTGTCCAGCATCAGATCCATCCCGCCGGTGGTCTCGCCGGTGCGCACCATCCCCAGGAAAATCGGTGGGAAGAAGCGCGTGGCCTCCAGCGCATCGCAAAGGGAACCACCCCGTTCGACGCCTGGCATGACCTCCGCCATCCGTCGCTCCAGCACCGCGTTGCCGCTCGCCTCGGCCGACATCGTCGCAGCGGTGGCCAGTCCCACACCCGCGCTGTAGAGCGCCGCCAGGGTTCGAGCGAACCGGGCTACCGCCAGTTTCCGCACCAGCTTGCCCGTCATCGGGGTGAGCAGCTTGAATTGATCGACCAGTGCCCGAGTCGCCTGGGCGCTGAGGAAAAGCCGCAAGAACAACCAGAGCGGTATCCCGACGCCGGCCAACCACAGAGACTGAGTTGCCACGTCTCCCAGGTATCCCGCCAGTGTCAGCGGGATTCGGATGGGATAAACGAGGAACAACAGCCCGAGCACGAACTTCGGATAAAGCGTTCGGCGCGAAATGTCCTGACGGATCTTGTGCTCGCGCTCCAGGTAATCGGCGAGACGTCGGCAGACCTCGGCGAGGAATCCGCCGTTCTCGCCTGCTTCCACCATCCGGAGTTGCATCTTGTCGAAGAGCCCCGGGTGTCGCCTCATCACCGTCGACATCCGGTCGCCCGTCATCGTCGCCTGGGCCATCTCTGCGGCGACGGCCCGGATTCGTCCATTCTTGGACTGCCCCGGCTGCGACAGCAATTCGAAAGCCTGGTAAATCCCGACGCCGGAGTAGAGCAGCGTGTAGACTTGATGGTAGAACATCGAAAGTTGTTGGACCGGCGCGGGTTGGAACAGCCGCTCGACGAAGCTCGGAGCAGGCAGTGTATCGGAGGGGGTGGCTCGGGCAGGCGCCCCGCCGCTCGTTTTCAGATCGGAAATCCAGAGTCCCTGCGAGCGCAGGACCGACACCGCCGCAGAGGTGTTGTCCGCCTCGATCACTCCGTTGACCTTTTGTCCCGCCTGATTCCGACCCACGTAGGTGAATACCGGCATGGCAATCCCATCCTCATCGCTCTGGTTCACCCGCCGCGTCCTGGCGCAGGAGTCTCCCGGGAGCAACCGCACGATCCATTATAAACGCTGTCTCCGCCGGGATCGTTGCGGATGCCCGTGCCGGAGGTCGGCGCCATGATCACTCGAAGGCGAGTGCTGAAGCTGTTCTCGGCTGCCGCCTGCGTCGTGGGAGGCGGATGCCCGGCCCAGAGTCAGGCGGAGAATGCATCCGCCCTCACCGGCAGACTCCAGACACTCTATCTGCGTCCGACTTCGTTTTCGGGAAACGATCTTCGTCACCCTCTCCGCATCGATCCTCGAGCGGATCTGGTTTCAGCAAAACGCGCCTACGGGGAACGTCCGATGGATCCCGAGGCCGCGCGATCTGTGGCGGTGCTGGCCGAACAGCTCGGTCAGCCGGATGCCGACACCGTGTGGGAAGAACTGCTGGCGCTCCTTGAGCCTCAGCTCAAGACAGCGCCCGGCGATCGCAAGCTGCTCCAGGGCCAGATGGAGTGCCTGATTGCACTGGGCAAACCGACCGAAGCGCTGCGAGCCTCCGCGGCGCTGTCGAAACTGGGAACTCCCTCTGCTCCGGAGTTGGTGCTTCTGGGGGATGCTCGGCTTGCGGCCGCGGATGAGCGCTGGCGAGCTCTGATTGCTGACCAGCGCGCCGGCAAGCCGGCCGATTCTCGTGCAGCGAGGGGCGTTGTCGATCAGTTGACCGCCGCAGAAAATGCGTACGACCAGGCGGTGCAGTCGGATCCCAGCTTTGCCCCGGCCCGCGGCGCACGCCTTGCGTTCCGGCTCGCAAGGCCTCTCATTCTCGCCCTCTTGAAAGCCCCAGGCATTCCAAAGGCGGCGGAACCGACGGCTGGCGAGATGATTCAGGAGATCCTCGAACTCGCGCTCCGCAATCCCGGCCAGGTGGCGCCCCTCTGGCATGCCGCGCACTGCACGGCGTCGCCGCCATTCGCTGATTTCAAACTGACAGCCGCGGAGCGTCAACTCCTGGACGCCGCAATGGATCGCTGTCGTCCGGCGCCGACAGAAGCCGCGTTTCTAGAGGAGGCGCGCGCCTTCCTCGCAATCTCCGAGAACCGTTGGACGGTTGCGCGGCCCCTTTTGGAAGGGGTGCTCGAGCGCAGCCCCCAGCGATCATCCGCCGACGAGTGGTTGGGTTACGTTGACACTCACTCAGGGGAGAACCCGAAGAGTCTGACACCTCGGCTGGAAGCCCGCAGGCGGGCGCGTGCCGGTTCCGCCGCCGTCTGGTGCGCGCTTGGGATTTGCCTGGCGCAGGAGAACCGCCTGAAAGCCGTGGATGCCCTTCGAAAGTCGCTCGCGGCGGATGTCAACCACATGTCGGCCCGGTACAACCTGGGCGTCCTTCTCTTGCAGTTGAACCCCGACGACGCGGAAGGGCGCCACCATCTGCAACTCGTGTGGGAGGAGGGTCCCGACGACCGCGAAGTCCAGTTTGCCGGGCTCGTAACGCGGGCTCTGAACGGCGATCGAGCCGCGGCAATTGCGGGACTGAAGGAGTTGATTCAGATCGGCCAACTGGACTCCGGTCTTCGCGCGCGCGCCGTCGCAACGCTGAAGGGCTTGCAGCCCGCAGCTCTTCCTAAGGGAGGGTGAACACACTCACCGGCTCGGACTTCCCCTTCAGAGAGATGGGGCCGAGCGGTCTGAGGTCTACCTGCTCGCCAGCAGACGCAGCAGCGTCTTCTGAAACCAGGACCACGACCTCCATCAGACGGGTACTCTGCTCGAGACGGGCAGCCACGTTGACGGCATCTCCGATGCTGCCGTACTCCACCTTGGATCCCGTCCCCAGCTCTCCGGTTACGACTTCGCCGGTGTGGATTCCGATACCGAAGCCCAGCTCAGCCGCACGCCCTTGCCGGGCGCCTGCGGATCCCACCAGTTCTCGAGCAGCATCAATTGCACGCCGGGCATGCCCTTTGCCGCGATGAACGTCCTCAAACACCGCCATCATCGCGTCGCCAATATGCTTGTCCACCCGGCCGCGGTGCTTTTCGATGATGTGATCCATCCAGGTGTAGTGCTCATTCAGCAGGAGCATCAGTTCTACGGGTGAGAGCTGCTCGGAGTGCTGGGTGTAGTCGCGAACGTCGGCGAAGAAAATGGTGGCCGTCTGAGTCCGAGCTCGGATTGAGCGCTGCAGCAAGAGCTGGCGGGCGGCATCGGCCCCGGCGTAGCGAGACAGTGCAGACGCGGCGAACGCGAAACGGAAGCCAAAGCCGACGATCGCCGACAGCACCGCCGCCAACCACACGTGGAGGAACGATATCCACTCCCCGCGGACAATCCCCTGCACCGCGAGAGTGCCCGTCAGAAGGCAGGTCGCGACCAGGACCAGCAACGTTCCGACGGGCCGCAGCAGGTATCCGGCCAGCGCAATGATCATGACCGAGGCAGCCGAGAGGAGCCATGTCTGCATCCGTCGAGGATCTGAAACCCAGTAGTCGTTCAGATAAGCATTCAGCACGCAGGCATGGGCCAGAACCCCGGGAATCAGCCCGACCGGTGTCTGAGTGTAGTCGGCTCGGCCCGAGCGGACGGTACTGCCGATCAGAACGAGCTTGTTCCGAAACAGCCGGGGGTTCAGTCGCCGCCAGTCACCTGTCACCACGTCACGGTATGAGATGGTGTTGAATGCCTTCCCGATTCCCTCGCGGCTGGGCCAGCGGATCGTGATGAGCCTCTCGGGCCGGCGAACCAGCAGATCTTCCGAGCCGGTGAGGTCATCCCTCCGGGTGAAGGCGAGCCAAGACTCGTACGCGAGGGCATTGATCGTCGCGCCGCCCGCGGCGGTCTGCTGCGAGATGACCCCGCGCACCTGTCCGTTGGAATAGCTCTTGAGCACCGGAGACGCGATTCTAACGGATCGGGCGGCCGCGAGTGCCGGCTCCGGCAGCTCGAAGCCGCCCCCCAGTTCCGCCGCCCGCGCCTCGGCGACCAACACGGACGTGGGAAACCGGTCCAACTCCGCAAACAACGCCGCATCGTCCGGAGATTGGCCGATAAAGGCGATATCGAAGGCCGCGACGCGGGCGCCCCCCTCCCTCAATTCTCTCAGCAGTCGGGCATGTTCCGCCCGGCGAAGGACCCCCGGAATCCACTGCTCCACTCGTGAGTCGGCTAGCGTGGATTCGTCCAGAGTCACCACCACAATTCGGGGATCCGCCATGCGTTCGGCAGGCGCCACCCAAAGTGATGCCTGGAAGCCGAGGTCGTACAACCACCGCGAGGCGGGCTGAGCATCCAGCAATCCCAAACCGCCCGCCGTGAGGCCCAGGAGAGTCAAAGCGCGGACCAGCAGGTCCAGGCCGAACTCGAGCTTCCGCCGCTTCACCGGTTGTGACCGCCCTCCCAACGCCGAAGTTTGCTCCGCCACACGTGAGAAGAGGGATGGAGCCAGCCGGCGCCACCCCTCTTCATCCGCTTCGTCTCCCCGAAGGGCCCTACCGCCGCCGCGACCGCCGGGTTAGCAAGATCCATCCGCGCCGGGTTCGCCGGGCGATCCGGATCCAACCACGTCGGTTCCTGCGGGCGAGGAACAGGCCGGCGGCCGGCAGGAGGAACAAGCCATCCGTGAACGACAGACGGGCCGGACCCCTGGGTGCATTCGACTGCGCATAGGTCGGCAGGCTCGGGAAGTCATCCGAGACCTTGAACATATTGCCGTTCAGGAGGTACATCCGGCGCTGCTCTGCCAGGTTGAAGGGGCGAGCGCCTTTGCGACCGAAGACCGCAAGCTGATTTCCGCTCTCATCCACGGCTCGATCTCGATCCAACCCTTCCGACACATACATGGCCGGTCCGGCTGTCTCATAAGTGGCAATGAGCTGCGGGTTGGGCCGCGGGCTGTAGCCGTAGATGCCGGGGGTCGTGTCCGGGGCCGTCAACTGAATGACCCGAAGGCCGTTGTGCCCGTCCGCCACGTAGGCGTACGTGCTGTTGTAAGTGGTGCCGATCTTCACGTCGTGGGCATCGTTGATTTGCCCGCCGGCGTTGAAGATCTGATCCAGCTTTGGTCGCTCGGGGTTCTCGATGTCGATGATCGCAAGCCCGTTTTTGCCGGCCGCCGCATACGCGTAAGTTCGGCAAAGATACAGACCGTGAAGATCCTCCACGTGAACCTCGGCGCCCTTCACCCGAAACGCGCTCTCGGGGGTGGTGATATCCACCACCTTCAGGCCATCGTGATCCGTCACAAATGCGTACCGGAACTGGACCTGCACCGAATACGCGTGCTTGAAGCCATCGATCACCCGGATCACTCGGGGCGCCGTCGGGTTGGAGATGTCGACGATGACCAGGCCGCGGTCGCAGGTGATGTACGCGTTGCTCCCCGCGATCTGGATACTGGTGCCCCCGTTGAGGATGCCGGTGGGATTGAAGTGATCTTCCTTAGTGGCCCCCAGCTTCGACCGGCTCAGGAAGTTGTTGGTCGGGTTCCCATCCATCAAGGTGTGGGCCTTCACAACAATCAACCCCTCTTCCCGGTCGAGGATATAGAGGTAGCCGTAGAGAGGATGGATCGGCTGCTCTTTGTTCGCATCGACCTGCTTGCGGGCCGGATCGATCAGCATCGTGCTGGGAGACGCCACGGCAACCGCGTACTTCGACCTCACAAAGAAGCGCTGACCCCACGGTGAAACCGGCGCCGTCAGGATCCGCTCCGAGAAGCCCTTGTTGTCCACGTTTGCCACATCGTAGATCACCGTGCCCTTCGGGCCTTCGGCGGAGTACAGGTACTCCCCTCGGAGTTGGACCATCAGGGATTCGCCGTGATGATCGTGGGCCGTCTTCAACTCCCGACCCCGATCCAGGTGCCTGCCGTACTCGTTCGGATAGGCGAACTTGTGCAGGAAGCTGCCGATGACCGCGGTGGGTTCATCGCGCTCCGCCACCATCACCGCCGAGATTCCCGTCTCGTTCGCCACATAGGCATAACGCCCGATGTGGTTAGCGGAGTTGGTGCCCTGAAGCAGCAGATTCGCCATCCAGGCGTTGTTGTCGTTCTTGTCGGAGACGTGGCAGTCGGTGCAGCCCTTGGTCTCCTTGCCCCGCACCGTGTGGGGAACATAGGAGCTGAACGCGGTGCCGGCGTGACCCGACGCTGCGGTGGTCTGCTGCTGGTAGTAGAGCCAGTCTCGCTGCTGGTTTTGTGAGCTCACCAACACGGCGCACGAGGAGCGGATCGGCGCCACCTTGTTGCCGGTGTTGACCCCATCCTTACCCAGCATGTACAGATCATCCCGAAGTGTCTGGAAGTTGTAGGAGGTCCAGTTCCGGCTGTTGCTGCCGTCGTAGTGGTTGTTCCGTTTCTTCTGGTTCGCCGTCATGCTCAGGTGGCAGCCGAAGCAAGAAGTGGTCCACGACGTGTGACATGCAAAGCAGGCCATGTCGTTGTTGTCGTGCGCGAGTTTGTTCTCTCCCCCACCGGCAGCGCCGTCGGGAGGGACGGAGCCCCAGGTCCGACCGTCTCGGCGGATGGTCTTCGCCAGCGCAGCCTTTTTGTTGTAGTTCTTGTGCTTCGGATCCACGAGATCGACGAGCTGAACCACCGGCCACTCCATACCGTCAGTCACCGCCGAGCGCTGCCAGAGCGTTCCGTCGTCTTTCTTGTACCAGCGCTTTGGAAGGTCATCCGTCGTCGCGGCAGGCTTGAACTCGACGTAGTTGTAATCGCTCCACTTGTTGCCGCCGGCGGGTCCGAGCGTCACACCGTCGTCATCCAGAATGGTCGACTTCTTGGTGACGGTGCCGTGGCAATCCTGGCAGGTGATCTCCGTTGCGGCGCGAGGCTCGGAGTAGAGCTTGCCGTCGCCGTGAGAATCTTGCTTGAAGTGACAGTCCACACAGTGCATCCCCCGTTCCAGGTGGATGTCCTTGAGATGGACAGCGGAGTTGGGGTTCTTGGGGTCGAACCGCTTGGGGTCGTCGAAGGAGACAATCTTGCCGTCCTTGTCGAGCAGATTGACCTTGCGGTCCCGCT
>SYKE01000303.1 GCA_005798285.1 Actinomycetota bacterium | reverse complement strand
CGACGGCGTGGTGCTCCTCGCATCGTGCGATAAGACCACTCCGGCGCAGTTGATGGGCGCCGCGAGTGCGGACGTGCCGGCGATTATGGTAACGGGCGGCCCGATGCTCAACGGTCGCTACAAGGGTCAGGATCTCGGCGCCTGCACGGACTGCCGTCGATTCGAGAATGAGCTGCGCGCCGGCCTGCTTCCCGTGGAGGAGTGGAACGCGATCGAAGACTCCATCTGCCGCAGCGCGGGACACTGCATGGTGATGGGGACCGCCTCCACGATGGCGTCGATGGCGGAGGCGTTGGGAATGACACTGCCCGGCGCCGCGGCCATTCCCGCTCCAGACAGCCGCCGGCTGCGATTGTCGGAGGCCAGCGGCCGCCGCATCGTGGAGATGGCCCGACAGAATCTTACCCCCTCTCAGATCATGACCGAGCAAGCGTTCGAGAACGCCATTCGTGTCTGCATGGCGATCGGCGGCAGCACCAATGCGGTCATCCACCTCACGGCGATCGCGGGGCGGCTGGGAATTCGCCTGGAGCCGGAGCTTTTCGATCGGATCTCCTCCGAAACGCCGTTCCTGGTGAACGTGAAGCCCTCGGGCGAATACCAGATGGAGCAGTTCTACGAGGCGGGTGGTCTGCCCGCGGTGATGAAACAACTGCTGCCGCTGCTCCACCGCGACGCGCTCACCGCGAACGGGAAGACGCTCGGAGAGAATGTCGTGGCGGCAGAGATCGTCGACGAGCGCGTCATTCGGACGCTGGAACAGCCGCTGCATCCCGAGGGCGGCACGGTGATCCTCCGCGGCAATCTCTGCCCGGACGGCGCCGTGATCAAGCAGACCGCCGCCTCGCCGGAGTTGATGCGGCATCGAGGTCCAGCGCTCGTCTTCAAGAGCGTGGAGGACCTGTTCGCACGAGTCGACGACGAAGAGCTCCCCGTGACGGCGGACAGTGTGCTCGTGCTGCAAAACTGCGGACCGATCGGGGCGCCGGGAATGCCGGAGCGCGGGAATCTTCCCATTCCCAAGAAGCTGCTTCGAGAGGGCATTCGAGACATGGTCCGTATCTCGGATGGACGCATGAGCGGCACCGCCTTCGGCGCGGTGGTGCTCCATGTCGCGCCCGAAGCCGCCGTCGGGGGGCCGCTGGCATTCGTGCAGGATGGCGATGAGATCGAGCTGGATGTGCCGGGCCGGCGACTGACGCTGCACGTGTCGGATGAGGAGCTTGAGCGCCGACGCGCCACGTGGAAGCCCTACCACCCCCGGCCGGGCCGAGGATACACCTGGCTGTATCAGCAGCATGTGCTGCAGGCGGACCGCGGCTGCGACTTCGACTTCCTCACCGCCGAGGGCCGGGGGGAAGGCGAGGGATAGGCGTCAGTCCACTCTTCCGAGCGCGGCGGGCGGCGTGGAACGGCCGAGCAAACCACCCACCGCCAGCAGCCCCAGCAGGTAAGGAAACGCGCTGAGCAATTCACTCGGGACAGAGACGCCGCCGATGGGATGGCCCTGCAGCCAGATCTGCAGGGCCTCTGCAAATCCGAAGCCGACCACCGCCACCGAGGCCCCCAGGGGGGACCACCGACCCAGGATGACGGCCGCCAGCGCGAGGTAGCCCTTGCCCGCCGAGAGGTTTTCGGTGAATCGTCCCGCCGCTTCGAGGCTCAGGTAGGCCCCGCCGACACCGGCGAATGCTCCGCCCAATCCGACCCAGAGGTACCGGAGCCGCTCCACACGAATTCCCGCGGCGCGTGCGGCATGGGGAGATTCGCCCACGGCGCGAAGCTGAAGCCCCCAGCGGGTCCGGTACATCACCAGCCAGCCCCAGAATACCGCCAGGATCGCCATCGGCACGAACGGCGTGCCGCCGCCGAGGAGACTCCCCAGTATGGGGATCGACTTCAGCGCCGGCGCCCATGCGGCCGGGCCGTGCACCTGCACGCCGACGCCGCCCTTCATGAAAAACGATCTGAGGAGAAATGTGGTGGCGCTCACGGCCAGCAGGTTAAGCCCGACGCCGGAGATGATGGCATCCACCCTGAGCTGCAGCACCAGAAACGTGTGGAGCAGTCCGATCAGCAAGCCGGCGAGTGCGGCCGCGGCCACCCCAACCCACGGGTTTCCGGTGGCGCCCGCGGCGGCCATGGCGGCAAAGGCGCCGGCCAGCAGCATACTCTCCAGCGCGATGTTGACCACACCCACGCGTTCGGAGAGGACCCCTCCCAACGCTGCCAGGAGGAGGGGGGTGGAAAGGCGTATGGCCGATTCGACGAGTTCCAAGGGGCTTGCGTTGAGAGAGCGCGGAAGGGGTGCAGCGGAAAGCGGCGAGTCCCCATGCGGGATGCTTCATCCCGCCTATCGTCGCTCCTCAGCGGGATCTCCTCCCCACCCGGCAGAATAAGGCGCCGATCCGCCGAATCACCCTTTTCCCAGCCACCAACCGGCCCCGCCGGCCAACAGTGAGAGACCCACGGCCCACGTGATGTAGTCCTGCACCGGATACTCCGGCGGGGCCGCTGTGGCCGGGAGAGTCGGCTCGAGCGAACCGGGATGGGGGGAGGCGTGAGACGCCGGGGAGTTGTTCGCTGTGCTCGGACGGGATACCAGAGCGTCCGCGAAACCGTCGAGTCCCTGTCTGGCCGAGGAGCCTGCGCCGAAGATTGCCCCCCGAATGACATCATCGATGCTGCCTGAAAGCGCGGGGTGGCGGGTCCAGAGCGGCTCCAGTTGTCCGAGCCGCGCCGCGGCGCGCACGCCGTCGGCGGGACAGCCCCGCAGGCCGGCGTAGAGCCAGACGGCGAGCGCGGACACGGCGTCGGCTTGCTCTGTGCCCTCAATCGGGATGCTCCCCGGCGAACGAGTCCACTCCGGCGGCAAACCGCTCCCACCCGCCAGATGGGCCAATCCGAGGTTCAGCACTCGTACCGCGCCGTTTGGGGCGACAAACCACCCAACGGGATCGAGCGACCAGGCGAGCGAACCGTCCATCCAGAGGGGGATCAGCGCCCGCGCCGTACTGGCCGCCAGAGCGACGATCACCAGGGGAGCACTGCCGAGAGCCTCAACTTCCACCGGACGCTCGCCGAGGAATTCCGGATCGTCGAACGCGACGAAGCAGTGACCCGCACTCGATCGGCCGGTATCGAACAACCCGGACTTCCCGTCCGCCGCCAGCCGTCGAGCCTCGGCCTCGAACGCCTCCTCCAGGCGCAGGCGGGCCGCCTCGCTGAACAGGTCCGGCGGCGCCAGGACTTTGATGAGAACCGCTCTCCCTACATCCAGCGCCACTCCCTGATAGAGTGCGCCGAGCGGTTCCACGCGGCGGCAGGCTCGAAGCTCATACCGTCCCCACCGGGAGGGGAACTGCTGCGGTAGGCCTTGTGGCGGGAGAACGGTCATCGCGTGCGCTGGTGCTGATAGCAAAAGCCCGACGGGTCGCGAGTCTTGCGCCGGCAGCGGTCCCCGTCGCGCGTGGTGCCGCGGCACTGCACTGAACCGGTGGCCGACCTCGCCGGCTCCTGAGACGGGACCGTCGGGGTCTCCGCAGGGGGCGCGGAAACGGCAGCCCCGGGCGGGGCTGTCTGCGGAGGCGTTGGCGGCGGGGATGTCGGAGGGGCAACCGCAGCGGGGGCTCCAGCCGGCGGAGCGGCCGATACCGGCGGCTCCGCCGGACCGTAGTGGGCCCGACAGTAGCCGCGAGAGACACCGTCGGACTCGACCCAGGAGTCGGCCGGGGCGCCGCAAACCAGGCAGCGGGGGCTCTTCGGTTCCGGGCGGCGCTCATCCCGATCGGAGTCTCCACGACGTTCGGACGCGAGATCCACCTGACGTTGGAACGCTTCCAGATCCTCGGCCGGGGGCTCTCGTCGGTTTCCCCGGGTCCTCGACGGCGTCGACCGCGGCGGCGTTGAGACGGTGCGAACCGACTCCAGAATTCGAGCCGGCTGGAGGTCGGTGAGCGGAGTGTCGTCCGATGCCGGTGGGGCCGGCTGAGACGGGGCACTGGCCAGGGGCGCGCGCCGAACCGACGCCGGCCCGGCAGGCTGGAGGGACCGGGCGGCGCCGAAGGAGATACCGAACACGCCGAAGGCCACGAAGAGGGCCGGGACGCAGGGATGAACGGTGTACACGCGCCAGTCTCCCGACGGCTGCGGACCGCGCCACAATTGCGGTCTTCTTGCGGTTCAGCGCACCATCGTCCGATCTCCTGCATCATCGACTCGTATGGGCAGAGAGAAACGGTCTTGGGGGAACAATTCAGGCAAAAAAAAACGAGAAGAGTGAAGGTCCCTGTCGGGGACGCTGCGCTCTTCTCGTTCTCGGATGGAGGCGCCGGGAGTTGAACCCGGGTCCAAGAGGACGCGATGTCAGACCACTACGAGCGTTTCCAAAGATTTAATCTCACGCCGGGACTCCCTTTGGCAGGATTCCTGGGGCGCCAGCCCGCTAATACGCGAGAAGAAACGCAGGCGAGTTCTTCTCGGTGGTCAGGATTTTCATCGCCCTACGCCGCGCCCCTGACCGGGCTCGGATCGGACGGGCTGCTATTAAGCAGCCAGCGCGTAGCTAGGTGCGTTCGCGTTTATGTTTTTGCCGCTTTTTACGAGGCCAACGGCGCCTCGGCTCGCAATCTGACCCGTCATCTCCCCTGTCGACACCCATCGCCCCCAGTGTGGAGGACCACTGCATGCTATGTCGCCCGGGCCGACCATGTCAATCAGTACGGTCCAGGAACTCTATATTGTAAGAATAAGTACATACTTCTGCCGGGGTCGGATGATATAATCTGGCGGCCCGTTTTCCCGCCTCAGTGAAGGAGTATTTGTATGATCGAAGAGCGCACCGGAGAGGTCACTCTCAAGGGTAACCCCATCACGCTGCTCGGCGCCCGCGTCGAAGCCAACGAAGATGCCCCCAACTTCACCGCGCTGAAGGACCTCGTCACTCCGGCGAGCCTCAGCGACAGCACCGGCAAGGTCCGCGTCATTCTTTCCGTTCCGTCGCTGGACACCCCGGTTTGCCAGGTGGAGACCCGGAAGTTCAATGAAGCCGCCGCCGGCCTCGGCGAGGATGTTCAGATCCTCGTGGTGAGCATCGACACCCCGTTCGCGCAGTCCCGCTGGTGCGGCGCCGAGGGCATCAGCGCCGTGCAGCCTTTGTCCGATTTCAAGGATCGCGATTTCGGCGTGAAGTACGGCGTTGAGATCAAGGGCCTCGGGATTTACACCCGCGCGGCCTTCGTGGTGGATCGCCAGGGCGTGGTGGTTTACTCCGAGTACGTTCCGGAAGTGGCCGCCGAGCCGAATTACGACGCCATCCTCGAGGCCGCGAAAGCCGCCGTCTAACAAGCTTTCGCCACCCGGTGGTTGGGGCGGAGGAATCCTCGGATTCCTCCGCTTTTCCCTTGCCTCCCACCGACCGAACTCGCACTTTAAGTTTGATGCTTTAGCCCCCTTTTGCTTGACTTTGAGCCTGTTTTCCGGTAGACTGAGGCCCGCTCACAGGTTCGAAGGGAGCAGAGGGTACCCATGTCCATGTCGACGGAATATGGCGCCGCACAGATTACGGTGCTCAAGGGCCTTGAGGCCGTGCGCCACCGGCCCGCCATGTACATCGGGGATAACGACACTCGCGGGCTGCACCATCTCTTTGTGGAGGTGGTGGACAACAGCATCGACGAGGCCATGGGGGGTCACGCCGACGCTGTGGATGTCGTGCTCCACGCCGACAACAGCGTGTCCGTTACGGACAACGGCCGCGGGATCCCCGTCGACATCCACCCGGACGAGGGCGTGCCCGGCGTGACGCTGGCGCTCACCGTTCTGCACGCGGGCGGCAAATTTGAGGGGAAGAACTACAAGTTCTCGGGAGGGCTCCATGGTGTCGGCGTATCGTGCGTGAACGCCCTCAGCGAGTGGCTCGAAGTCATCGTCCGGCGGGACGGCAACGTCTATCACCAGCGGTTCGAGCGCGGGATCCCGGTGAGCGAGCTCATCGTGATCGGCCACACCTCTCCCGAGGATACCGGCACCGTGGTGCGGTGGCTGGCGGACGACACGATTTTCCGCAAAGTCGAGTACTTTGAGGACCGCTTGATCGGGCGTCTCCGCGACCTGGCGTACCTGACTCCCGGCGTCCGGATGACCTACCACGACGAGCGCAAGGGCAGCACCCACATCTTCTTCCAGAAGGGCGGGCTGGCGGCGTTCGTGCAGCACCAGAACATCGGGCGAGAGGTGCTCCACAAACCGATCAGCATCAGCCGTTATCGCGAAGAGGAAGAAGTTCAGGTCGAGGTGTCGCTGCAATACAACGACAGCTATCAGGCGAACTACCTCAGCTTTGCGAACAGCATCAAGACGGGGGACGGGGGCACGCACGTCAGCGGCTTCCGAATGGCATTGACCCGCGTTCTCAACCAGTACGCCCGGAAATCGGGTGTGCTGAAGGAGAAGGACGCCAACTTCACCGGCGAGGACGTGCTCGAAGGGCTGTGCGCCGTCATCTCCGTGAAGCTCCGAAACCCCCAGTTTGTCGGTCAGACCAAGGGGCAGCTCAGCAACCCGGAAATTCAGGGGATCGTCAACTCCGTGATGGGAGACGGGCTTCAGGAGTTCCTGGATCAGAACCCCACTGCCTGCAAGCGGATCGCGGAGAAGGTCTTCACCGCCGCGCGAGCCCGAGAGGCGGCGCGGAAAGTGGCTGACTCCATCAAGCGGGCCAACGCGCTGGATGGCGGAGGGCTCCCGGGCAAGCTGAAGGACTGCATCGAGCGCGATCCGGCCAAGTGTGAGCTGTTCCT
>SYKE01000302.1 GCA_005798285.1 Actinomycetota bacterium | reverse complement strand
GAGCAACTGGACAAAGAGGTCAGCGCTTGGAAAGCCGAACGCAACCAAGCGCTGTGCCCAATGAGATGGCGCTTCACAACTGCCAAGGCGCGAAATCGCCTCGCTCGCCTCTACCCCTCATTAGATGCCTGACAGACCACGAGTGTGTTTCGGACCATCCACGGCAAGACCGGAGCCGCAAACCCCAGTCCCAAGAATAGAGGAGATCCGCCCAGAACACTCTCTCGCCGAGCCAACCAGGCCAGCAGCACGATCGCGGCCGGAAGGATCTGGTATTGCGCGAGGAAGGCGAGCGATAGGAGCGCTCCGACGGCGCCCGCAGCCCAGGCGGGGAGCGGCCGCGCCGTCGGCTCCATCACCGCGACAGGTTCTGGGCCGGTGGTGGGCCCCGCTGAAACCGCGTCGATCCGAGGTCGAAGGCGGCGAGGGCCGGCCGGCTCAGTCAGAGGGGCCGGGGACGAGTCGGCGACGATGCTGGGCTGCTCGACCGGTTCACGAGACCCGAATGCGATCAGGCTCAACAGCATCACAAAGAGCGTGGACAGCCAAACTGAGTAGCCTTGCACGACCGACACGAGCCCGGCCACATTCAGAGCCATGAAGACAGTAGCGAGAATCGCAACGCGGCGGTCGAACCAACGCAGTCCGGCCACAAAGGTCAGCCAGATGTTGAGGACCCACAGCGCCGCGGCTCCAAACACGGTTCCCCGATCCGTGGCTCCAAAGGACTTGTAGAGGGCGGCGAGGTACAGCACGTAACCAGGGGGATTGTAGAGATCCGGATGGTTGCTAATCTCAGCCCGAATTCCCATCGAGAGCGGTCGAATGAGAGAAGTGACAAACCACCCTTTTCCGTCCATCAGGTTGCGGGCAATCTGCGCCTGATCCAGCACGCCGGGATCCTGCAGAAACTGGAACTTGGCGCCGATGAGCACCATCATCATGAGCGGCGGCCCGAGCAACAGAGCCACCACGCCGAAGAGGAGTGCCAGGCCCCACTGATTGTGGGCGAGCGCCCGTACCGGGCCTTTGCGCGGAGATCGCTGCATAGGGGTTAACTACAAATCTCGGATCGTCGTCGCCCAGACGGTTGCGACCGCACGGTCATGTCAGGCACCGAGTTGGGCACTCGCCTTCAGCCGGGTGTGAGAGAGACATGGTTCAGATGCTTCCGGCTGACTTTCGCGAAGTGTTCTCGGCATCACAAGAGAGTTCGCGGGCACGCGGCGATTCCCTGCCGGTTCGGACATCCACTGCCTGCCGCGAGACTCTCAGCAATCATGTCGGCCATGCTGCCGTCCGAGCACAGGTCGCCGACGGGCGAGGTCAGGCGACCCAGGGCCATTGGCGCGGATCGGCCGTGAGCCGGACACAGCCATACGCGCCCGTGGAAAAGTGCACCGAGCCGGCGGTCGAGTGCAGTCCGACTCGAAAAGAGAGCGGTGAACCTCAGAATTCACCGCTCTCCAGCCACTCCGGAAGTTCCGGTCGGACTACGGCCGGGTCAGGCCCGCCTTTGAGACGCGCCAGAAGTAGGGGTTGGTGACGAACGGGCAGTTCCGGAGGTCGCAGAGCGCGAGATTGGTGCTGGACCAGTTGTTGCCGGTGCAACCTACCGACGCGCACTTCTGCCACTTGGCATGCCCATCCGCCCAGGCCACATTCACCCCACCATTGTGGCGAGTGGAAGCCGCCCCCGCCACCCCGCCGGCGTAGCCGATCGCACTACCGGTCCAGTGGGGGATCCGAGTGGTGGACGATGCTCCGAGGATGTTGCTGTCCACAAACGCTACCGTATCGGACGGCGCTTCAAGTTCCGCCAGGCTCTTGCCCCAGATTCCGGATCGATCCAGATTATCGCCGGGGTGGAATTCCAGATTCCATCCGTAGGTAAGCGGGAGCGGATTCGTATTGGGTGGGTTCCCCTGGTAGAGACGCGGAGCGCGGTCCGACGGACACATGATGATACCGTCGTTCTTCATGTACGTGGCCACCGACTCGATGGCGTAACGACGGTTGCCGAACACGCGACCCTGGCTTCCTGCGTCCAGGATGAGGGAAGGCGGGAAGAGTTCGTCGTAGTCCTGGACATACAGGGATGTGGCAGTGGCCAGTTGGCGTGTGTTGGAAACGCACTGGGTCTGCCGGGCCTTCTCACGCGCCTGAGCAAAGACCGGGAAAAGGATGGAAGCGAGAATAGCGATGATGGCAATAACCACCAACAACTCGATGAGGGTAAACCCTCGAGAGGAGCGTCGGACCAAGACAGGATCCCTCCTGAACGAAAGAGACGCTTCACCAGGTTGTCAAGCGCCGATGGACGATTCGATTTCAGCCTCGAGGTTCCTCTCGTTGGTAGTGGAATGAGTCAACCGCTCCCGCCAGAGGAACCCTGAAACAGCCGGGACCGCGTGAACTGGAGCACACGATCCCAACCATGTAGACGCCTCACGCGAGGCCAAAGATCAAACAATGCGTGACACGCGGCACAAGTCCGTGACGAGACGTCGGATTCTAGAGCCTGGTAGACCTGTCTACCCCGAGGAATACAGTGCGAACACAGCCCCGGCCGGATCCCGGATGACACAGAACTGACCGCCACCCATCGCGCGCGGGCCGTCGAGGACTCGTCCGCCTCGAGCCCGTGCCCGCTCGGCAGCTCCGGCCACGTCATCCACGAGGATGTAAAGGAGCCACTGCGAGGGAACCTCCGCGTTGCACCCTCGTTGGTGGCAAATCCCCGCTACAGGGGTCGTTTCACCCGGTGGGAGCATGGAGTAGTCCTCATACTCCCCCATCGACTCCGCCTGGAACCCCCACCCCACCACACTGGAGTAAAAGTCGCGGATCTCAGCGGCGTGGGGCACGGTCAGGTCTTGCCAGCAAATGGCGCCGACTTTGGGTTCGGGCATCTCGATGCTCCTCTGATTCGGGCCGGACAGGGAGCCGGCTTACTGAAAGAGTTCATCCGGGATGAACAGCTCCCCCTCCAGGACGAGCGTGGCCCGACCGGAGATCAACACCCGATCACCGATCCATTCGCAGTCGAGGTCGCCGCCTCGCCTGGACACCTGTCGAGCCTTGAGCCGACGCCGCCCCAGTATGCCTGCCCAATAGGGAGTTAGCGCACAGTGTGCCGAACCCGTCACCGGATCTTCCGGAATCCCCGCTGCGGGAGCAAAAAAACGAGAAACGAAGTCAACGGTATCTCCCGGCGCCGTTACGATGACGCCGCGGCTCTTGAGCTTTGAGAGGGCAGCAAGGTCCGGTTCCAGAGTCTCCACCTCGGATTGGGTCCGAACTACGACCAGGACATCTCTCCCGCGAAATGAGGTGACGGGTTGGACTCCCAGGGCGGCAACCACCCAGGGCGGCAGTTCATACGTCTCGAGGGTGTCCTGCGGGAAGTCGAGAGTCAGTCGGCGATCGTCTCGATTCACGGTGAGCAGACCGGATGCGCTCTGCAGTCGGAGTTCAAGGTATGGCGCGTTCAACCGGTGGAACACCACCCACGCTGCCGCAAGTGTCGCATGCCCGCACAGGTCAACTTCCACGCGGGGGGTGAACCATCGAATGTGGTAGCGCGAACCCGAGTCGTCGGGGCATGTCGGACCCAGAAAAGCTGTCTCCGGCAGGTTGTTCTCCTCTGCGATTGCTTGAAGCACACGCGCCGGGAGCCACTCATCGAGCAGGCAAACTGCCGCAGGGTTGCCCTCGAAGGGTCGATCTGCAAAGGCGTCGACCTGAAAAATGGGAATACGTTTCACAGTTAGGCCTCCTTACAGACATGATTCAAGGACCCGCCGGCCGATCTCCGTTCCTCTGCGCCATCATGCCGGCCTGATGGCGCTATATGGCTGTTATCCCTGCCGTTTTCGCCCCGGTTCAGGGTGAAGTCTTTGCATCAAACCGCCATGCCAGAATCCAGACCACCGGCAGCGACGCCGGAAAACCAGCGACCCGAACTGTTGAGCCGAGAGGAGCTTGTTGAGCTCGCTCGGGCGCTGGGATCTGCCCACCGCCTACTACCGGAAAAGTCCCGCGGCCGCGCGCTCCTCCCCCGAGTCGCCAGGGGCGCCCGCGAACTCGAAAGCGCTTTTCGTGATCTGACGGCGGTCGCCGAACGCCGGGAACCGATTACTCCCGCGGTCGAGTGGTTCCTCGACAATTTCCACATTGTAGAAGATCAGATTTCCCGGATCCGCAAACACCTCCCATCGACGTTCTACGGGGAACTGCCGAAACTCGACGGCGGCGACTTACCGGGTTTGCCGCGCGTCTACGGACTCGCCTACTCGCTCCTGGAGCACTCCGATGGCAGCCTCGACGAGACGTGCCTCATCGAGGCGGCGCGGGTGTACCAGTTGGGAAGCGCCCTGAGGATCGGAGAACTGTGGGCGTTCCCGATCATGCTTCGGATCGGGCTTCTCGAGAATCTTTGTCGACTGTCGAGATCGCTGGTCTCCCAGCATCGGAGCCGAATCCAGGCGGACCTGTTTGCCGATGAGCTGGCCCGTGCGGGCGAGCTCGGACCTCGGGAACTCGCAGTCGCACAGGGCAATCTGGCGCAGGCAGCGGAGAAAATGGGGCTCGCGGGGCTGGTCCGGCTGTTTGAGCGCCTTCGCGGCCGCGGCCACCGGCTCGCTCCCACGCTCGAGTGGCTGACCCATCACGTGGAGGCGACGTTCGGCACATCGGTCGATGATGCCATCCGGCGGGAAAGCCACAACCTGGCCTCGGATCAGATATCGGTGTCGAACTCCATCTCCAGCTTTCGACTTCTGGATCGGATCGACTGGCGCCGCTTCGTGGAGGAGACCAGCCAGGTGGAGGCCATTCTCTGCGGGGACCCGGCCGGGATTCACGCTGGGTCGGACTTCGCCACGCGCGATGCCGCCCGACATGCCGTCGAGGTAATCGCCCGACGCGCAAAGAAGTCGGAGAACTAAGTGGCGCGGGCTGCCGTCGAATTGGCCCAGACCGGCAGTGTGGATCTACCGCCGGGCCACGAAGGCGATCGTACGCGGTTTCGCTGCGTGACGTATTACCTGACCGACCGCGGCCGAAGCCTCCTGGAGCACAAATTGGGGTGCCGACCAGCCGGCAGAGATGCCGCAATTCGATTCGCGCGCAGACACTCTACTTCGGTGTATCTCGGCTCAGTCGGGACTCTGGTTGCAGTACAGGTTGCCCTGGCGGCGGCCGCAGCGGGTCCCACGTGGGGGTGGGTTGCAGCGCTCGCCGCACTGCTTCCCGCGAGCGATCTCGCAGTCGGTTTGACGAACTGGTTCATCACCCGATTCTTTCCGCCCCAGGTGCTGCCGCGACTGGAATCGCAGTACGGCGTGCCGCATGGCAACCTGACTCTCGTCGCGATCCCCACGCTCCTCACAAGCCCGAGCGGGGTGGACGAACTCCTCGAGCGGATCGAGATCCATTACCTCGGCAACCACGATAACGAGATTCGGTTCGCGCTGGTGACGGACTTCACCGATGCCGCCACGGAAACCAGGGAGTCGGACGGCGCGCTCCTGCAGCGCGCCATCGACGGTGTGGAGGCTCTCAACCAGCGGTACCGCGTCGGGGAAGATGGGGCTTTCTACCTTTTCCACCGTCGGCGACTCTGGAACGAGGCGCAGGGCTGTTGGATGGGCTGGGAGCGTAAGCGCGGAAAGCTGATGGAGTTGAACCGACTGCTTCGGGGCGCGAACGACACAACGTTCAGCCATGTAGTCGGAGAGCAGTCGCTCTTCCACCGCTTTCGGTTCGTGCTCTGTCTCGATACCGACACCCATCTGCCACCCAGCGCCGCGGCCCGTCTCATCGCCACACTTGCCCATCCGCTCAATCGCCCAATCATTGACGAGACGCGGCGAGTGGTCACCAGTGGTCACGCACTCCTTCAGCCTCGGGTGTCCATCACGCTGGCAAGTGCGGGGCGATCTATCTTCACTCGCATCTTCTCGGGCAATGTCGGGTTGGACCCCTACACCTGCGCCGTATCAGATGCCTACCAGGATCTGTTTGGCGAAGGCATCTTTTGCGGGAAGGGGATTTACGACATTGATGCCTTTGAGCACGTGCTCCAGGATCGGGTGTCCGAAAACTCGCTCCTAAGCCACGACCTGTACGAAGGCAGCTTCACCCGGTGCGGTCTCACCACGGATGTAGAGTTCTTCGACGAGTACCCGGCCAAGTACAACAGTTACACGGCTCGTCAACACCGATGGATCCGAGGGGATTGGCAACTCGTTCCGTGGCTGTTCCCCACTGTGAGAGATGGACGGGGCCAACGAATCCGAAACCCCCTCTCCATCGCCGCCCGATGGCGGGTGTTCGATAACCTCCGCCGCAGCCTGGTACCAGCTGGATTGATCCTGTACTTCGCGCTTGCGTGGCTGGCGCTTCCCGGCGCCGCCTGGCAGTGGACGGTCGCCGGCACTGTCGTAGTGGCGTTCCCGATTCTCGCACACCTCGCCGGCGGCTTGATGGTAGACCCGCGAGGGGTACCCTGGACCAGCCACCTCGTCAACCTGTGGGACGACTCACTCACCAATGTAAAGCAGGTATTGCTGACCTTTTCGTTCCTGGTGCACCAGGCGGCCAGCTCCTGCGACGCGGTGTGTCGAACCCTCTGGCGAGTATTCGTCAGCCGGAATAACCTGCTGGAATGGACAACCGCCGCAGAAGCTGAACGCCGGTTGGGCACTCAGTTCTCCGGTTTCGCCCGCCGCATGCTGTCGGCCGCGATCGTCTCCGTCGGGCTACTTGCCGCCATCCTCCTTGTTCGTCCGAGCTCTCTCTGGTGTGCGGCGCCCATGCTGCTGCTCTGGCTGGCTTCTCCCGCGCTTGCCTATTGGGTGAGCTTGCCCAGGGTGACAAGAAAGGCATCCATCACGGCCGAAGACGAAGTCTTACTTCGTCGCATCGCACGTCGAACGTGGCGCTTCTTCCAGGACACCGTGACTGAGACGGATCACTGGCTGCCGCCGGACAATTACCAGGAAGACCGGCCCGAGCGAGTTGCACACCGGACCTCGCCAACCAACATCGGGCTCTATCTGCTATCTGTGGTGACTGCCCACGATCTTGGGTATGTCGGCCGAGTGCAGCTTGTTCGTCGACTCTCCAATACACTTCAGGAAATGGACAACCTGGAGCGTTATCAGGGCCACTTCTACAACTGGTACGATACCCGCGCAGGCCGACCGATTCAGCCGTTCTACGTGTCTACGGTCGACAGCGGTAATCTGGCGGGCCACCTGATCGCACTCAAGCAAAGCTGCCTGGAGTTGGCTGCGTCTCCGCTGCTCACTCCGGTTCGATTTCAGGGCCTGAGAGACACGGTGGGTTGTTTGAGGGACGAACTGTTTCCGCAGCAGGCCGCCAAGGCGCGTCGGATGGTTCGAGTGCACGAGGCTGGCGAGGCGCCACCGGTCGCCTGGCTCGACTCGCTGTACGCCCTCGAGCGACTGCTCGATACCGTTCCCAACACACCCGCAGCCTGGCACAACCGGGCACGTGAGATTCACGATGCCGCCACGAACTTCCAGGCGACGCTTCTCTCCAATCCCGTGATCGCAGGAGCGGACGCTCTGGCCTGGGCCGACAAACTGCAGACCGAGGTTACCGGGCTGCTGGGTGACCTCGAGGCATTTCTCTCCTGGGTCGATGTGCTGATGGCGCGACCGCCCGCTCTGAGCCCTCAGGGTGGCGATCAGATTTCAGGGCTCCTCATCACCGACGACGCAAATCGTCTGACTGCCGAAGGGTGGAGCGCTCGATTCGACGGAGCACTCGCGGAGTTGCTCGTTCTGTCGCAGGGGCTCTCCGGGGATAACGAGGCCACCGCATGGGTGGACGCCGCCAGGAAAGCACTTTCCTATGGACGCTCTCAGGCTCAGGAACATTGCGATCAACTCTACGAACTCGCCGCGGTCGCTGATCGACTGGCGCTGGGAATGGACTTCTCGTTCCTCTACGATCCGTTACGCGATCTCTTTGTGGTGGGATTCGACACCCGAGAAGCTCGCCCGGATGCCTACCATTATGACCTTCTAGCCTCGGAATGCCGCCTCGGGAGTTACCTGGCGATTGCCAAGGGAGATGCGCCTGAGCGCCATTGGTTCCGGCTTGGACGGGCAATGACGCCCGGACAAGACCGCGCGCTGATCTCGTGGGGCGGGACGATGTTCGAGTACTTGATGCCGGACCTCGTGATGCACAACTACGAGAACACGCTGCTCCATCAGTCTTCCGAGGCCATGGTCCGACATCAGCGGCGCTTCGCGGCCCGAGCGCGGGTGCCGTGGGGCGTTTCGGAGGCAGGCTTCAGTTCGCGAGATCAACAACTCAACTACCAGTACCGGACGTTTGGGGTCCCCGGCCTCGCACTAAAGCGGGACCTGTCCGACGATCTGGTCGTATCCCCGTACTCCACGCTGCTGGCGCTGGATACCGCCCCGCTGGACGCCATCCGAAATCTGGAGCAGATCCTTCAGGAGGGCGGCGGCGGCCGCTACGGTATGTACGAGGCGATCGACTACACCGTGTCACGCCTCCCACGAAATCAGACTCGCGAAGTGGTTCGCTCCCACATGGCGCACCACCAGGGAATGGGACTGGTTGCCATCGCAAATCTGCTGCTCGGGGCGCCGATGCGCCGGCGATTCCATGCGGATCCGGTGGTCCGATCGCTGGAACTACTGCTTCAGGAGCGGAGTCCGCGAACGGCGCCGACCTTTCCCCAGAGCCAGCAGGCAGCGGCCTCGCAGAAGATCATTCGAGAGCTCCCTGAGAGCGCGGTGCGGCACTATCGCTCGGCGAACACGGCGACTCCGCGGGTGCAGGTCCTGTCCAACGGACACTACAGCGTGATGGTGACGAACGCCGGCGGCGGCTACAGCCGGCACGAGGGCATCGCCATCACACGCTGGAGAGAGGACGCCACGCGCGACTGTTGGGGACAGTTCCTCTACCTGCGGGACGCCGCAACCGGTGAGGTATGGAGCATCGCGCACCAACCTTGCCCGGTATCGGGCGGAGTCTATGACGTATTCCTGAGCGAAGACAAGGTCGAGTTTCACCGAGTCGTCAACCGAATCTCTTCCCACCTCGCCATTGCCGTCTCGCCGGAGGATCCGGTAGAAGTGCGTCGGGTGACCCTGACGAACACCGGAGAGACCGTCCGAACCCTGGATGTGGTGAGCTACGCTGAAGTCGTGATGGCTCTCCCGAATGCCGACACCAGTCATCCGGCATTTCAAAACCTCTTCGTGGAAACCGAGTGCAGGCCTGAACTTCGCACGCTTCTCGCAACTCGGCGACCGCGTTCGGCTCACGAAACCCGACGCTGGGCGTTCCATGTGCTTGCCCACGATGACGAGCCGTCCCCGGTCTGGGGACCACTGGATTGGGAAACCGATCGCGCCGCGTTCATCGGGCGCGGCCGAACCAATGCGAATCCGGCTATCCTCGAACCCGGATCCCGTAGCCGCAAGCGCGGGGAAGGCGCGGTGCTGGATCCGATCTTCTCCCTCCAGAAGACCGTGGTGCTTCAGCCGCGTGAGTCGGTTGAGCTCACGTTCTCCACCGGCATCGCGGAGAGTCGTGAAGGAGCGATCCATCTGGCGCAGCGCTACCACGACCCACGGGTCATCGCCCGGACCTTCGAACTCGCGTTCACGCACAGCCAGATAGAACTGCGGCAGTACGGTCTGACCCCACAGCAGGCCCGCCTGTGCCAGCGTCTGGCGTCGCGGATCATCTTCGCAGACTCGATCGTTCGAGCGGATGATGATGTCCGGTCGCTGAATCGGCAGAGCCAGCAGGGACTCTGGCCCCACGGCATCTCCGGCGACTACCCCATCGTGCTGGCCCGCGTCACATCGCTCGAGCAACTTCCGCTGGTGCGTGAACTCGTCGTGACGCACGAGTACCTTCGGCAGAAGGGTCTCATTTGGGACCTCATCATCCTGAACGAGCACCCACCGAGTTACATCCAGGGTTTCGAGCAGGCGCTTCGTGAGGAAGCCCAAAACGAAGGCGCCGTGTTGGATCACCCCGGCGGTGTTTACATTCGCCGGACGGACGCGATGGAAGAACCCGCACGGATCCTGCTCCAGTTCGTGGCGAGGGCGATCTTCATCGGTGCCGCCGGCACCATCAAGGACCAGCTCGACTACCGACCAGATCGACCGGAACCACCTGCCATTTTCCAACCGGCTCGCGATGCGCTGACCGGTCAGCAACTCCCGGCACCGGACCCAGCCCGTCGGATGCGCAACCGATACGGCGGCTTTAGTCCCGACGGGCGCGAGTATGTGATTGTCCTGGATCGGCAAATGTGGACTCCGGCGCCGTGGATAAACGTTGTGGCCAATTCCAGACTCGGCTTTCTGGCGTCCGAGTCCGGGCTGGGATACACGTGGTCCGAGAACAGCCGGGAGAATCGCCTCACGCCGTGGAGCAACGACCCGATCTCGGACAACCCCGGAGAAGCGATCTACATCCGCAACGAGGACACCGGGCGGATCTGGGGGCTGACTCCACTCCCTCGACGTTCGAACAATCCCTATGTCGTTCGTCATGGCGCCGGCTACACCAGCTTCTCGCTCACGGCTCACGGACTGGAGCAAGAACTCACGGTCTTCGCGGCCGCGAGAGAGCCGGTGAAGCTCTATCGCGTTCAGCTCAAGAACATCTCCGACCGCCCCCAGCGTGTATCGCTGACGTTTTATGCGGAGTGGGTGTTGGGTGTTGAGCGAGAAAATAACTACCCGTTCATCTTCACCTCCTCGGAAGGGGATGCGGGCGGGCTCTTCGCTCGAAACCACTACAACACCGAGTTCGGCGAGCGGGTGGCGTTCGTCAATGTCAGTCAGTCGGAACGGAACTGGACGTGCGACCGAACGGAGTTTCTGGGTCGCAACGGGTCCACGTACTCACCGCGAGCATTACGTCGGTTGCGGCTATCCGGAGCATCCGGCGGATCATTCGATCCGTGCGCTGCTCTTCAGGCTCCACTCACCCTCGCTCCTGGAAGCCAGACCGTCTTGTACTTCTGCCTCGGGCAGGGCGTCGACGCCGCCGAGGCGCGCGCTCTCGCGGCCAAGTACCGAGTTACGGCTGCCGGTGAAACGGCTCTGGCGGAAGCTCGGGCCTCGTGGCGGACGATGCTCGATAACGTCCAGGTGTCCACTCCGGAACCCTGGTTCGACGCGCTGATGAATCAGTGGTTGCTCTACCAGGTGCTCTCGTGCCGGGTTTGGGGGCGATCTGCCCTTTATCAATCGGGCGGCGCTTTCGGATTCCGCGATCAGCTGCAGGACGTGATGGCGCTTGTCACCGGCGGGGGTGACGCCGGCCGCAAGATCGCCCGGGATCAGATTCTGCTGCACGCATCCCGACAGTTTCCCGAGGGGGACGTGCAGCACTGGTGGCACCCCCCGGCCGGACGAGGGATTCGGACTCGCTTCTCCGATGACCTCTTGTGGCTCCCTTACGTCACGGCGTTCTACGTCCGCACATCGGGGGATGGGTCCATTCTGGATGTGGATGCTCCCTTCATCCAGGGTCGCCTGCTGAACGAAGGGGAAGATGAGTACTACGATCTCCCGGTGGAAGCCAGCGAGAGCGCCAGTCTCTATGAACATTGCCTCCGGGCCCTCCGCAAGGGGATGACGCAGGGGGAGCACGGCCTGCCGCTGTTCGGCACCGGCGACTGGAATGACGGCATGAGCGCCGTGGGGCGCGAGGGTCGCGGAGAGAGCGTATGGGTGGCCTGGTTCCTGCTGGCCACCATCAACGACTTCCTGCCGATCTGCCGCGAGCGTGGAGATCTGGCCACGGTCGACGAGTTGGAGAAGGCCGCCGAGCGCTATCGTCGGGCTGTAGAGACCCACGCATGGGACGGCAACTGGTATCTGCGCGCCTTCTTCGACGATGGGTCGCCCATGGGCTCGTCGCGCAGCGAGGAGTGTAAGATCGATGCCATCGCGCAGAGTTGGGCGGTGATCTCCGGCGCCGGGGATCCCATCCGCGGGAGGCATGCGATGGACTCGGTAATAGAGCATCTGGTTCGGTCCGACGACCGAATCCTATTGCTGTTCACGCCGCCATTCGATAAGTCCGACCAGGATCCGGGCTACATCAAGGGGTATGTCCCTGGGGTGCGAGAGAACGGCGGACAGTACACTCACGCCGCACTCTGGACCGTGCTCGCCACGGCTCTCCTCGGTCGCGGCAGTGAAGCGTTCCGGCTCTTCTCCCTCATCAGCCCGGTACGCCATGCCCTGGATCGGGTGGACACCTACAAGGTGGAGCCCTACGTCGTGGCGGCGGACGTCTACGGCGAACCGCCTCATACCGGCCGGGGCGGCTGGACCTGGTACACGGGATCTGCGAGTTGGATGTATCGGATCGGCATCGAGACAATCCTGGGCATCCGGGCCGAAGGGAACAGTGTTCGTGTCGACCCCTGCATCCCGGCCGCGTGGAAGGGCTACGAGGTCGTCTATCGCCACGAGCACGCCCGATACAAGATCCAGGTCAAGAACCCGAACCAGGTGGAACGGGGCGTCCTTTCGGTTTCGGTCGACGGGGTGCTTCAACCCGGGACGCGCTTCCCGCTCGATGCCACAACAGGCGATCACACCGTTGAGGTAGTCCTGGGGACACGACCCGACTAATCCCGATCGGCTGGCGGGAGAGGAGGACACGTGCATGCTCCTCTCCCGCCCATTGATTCCACGGAGTGATCGAGCACGGTCATTCACCGTGTCCGATCGCCCCTTCGGGCCGAACGGTCGCAGATTCGACGATTCCGTCGGGGCCGACTTTCCGGTCGATCCGCGGCGATTACCGTGCTTCGGGCGCGCGGTTACTTCAGCGCGTCTAGCATACGATTCGAAACACCATTGCGGAGCGCGATCGTCCTGGGCGAATCCGGCGGCGACTGGGTTGTCACGAAGAAGAGAGCTTTGCCGGTGCTCGGCTCAGCGACTCCGATGACCGTATCAATCCCGGCGTGACCGAACACTCCGGGGTCCTTCCGATCTCGGAAGCCAAACCAGTCGTGGCCGCCCGCCGGTGGGCCATCCCCGCGGAGGAGCGGTCCCAGGCCCCAGGTCTCATGGGCCGGCCGCTCCCCGCGGGCGCGAACGGCAGTAATCTGCGCGGCATACTGAAGCCGGTGCATCTCGTCGACCACAGCCGCATCCACCACTTGCTCATCTCCCCAGAGACCCCGATTCAGGTGGAGCTGGAGGACCTTCAACGCGTCTCGCGGAGTCCCGAACCCACCGCCCGCCGGATGTCCCGCGGCGCCGAAGTGCGTGGCCAACGAGGCGACCGGCCCCTTCGGCTGCGGTGTGAGAGCCGTGTGCGCTTCATCCCGAGGAAGTTGGAAGGTCAGCGATCGGGCGCCGATGGGCCGGAACAACTTCTCGCGGGCCAGATCGTCCCACGACTCCAATCCATAGGCTCGCAGCACCACAGCCGCCGCCGTGAACAAGCCTGTCAACCCGTGATACAGGGTCCTGGAGCCCGGAGCCCAGTCGGTCGACGCGGCGCACATCGCGTTCAGCGCAGCCTGCCAGCCCTCTCTGGTGTGAACCTGCTTCAGGGGCACCGAAGGCATGCCGGCGGAGTGAGTCAACAGATGTCGCAGCGTGATCTCGTCCTTGCCGCCCCCCGTGAATTCGGGGATGAACTTGCGAACCGGGGTGCTCCACTCGACCTTCCCCTCCTGCACGGCGATCCCGACGACCGTGGCGGAAACCAGTTTCGAGAACGAGTACAGCGGGTGGATCACCTCGCGGGTCACCCGTTCCGACGGGGACTTCAACGAATGATAGACGCCGAGATAGGTCTCCAGGCGGATCTTTCCGTTGATCGACCCAATCAGCGCGGCGCCCGGGAACACGGCTGCGGCGTGCTGCTCGTTCAGAAAGGTGCGGACGTCGTCGTAGGGGTCCGCGGCGCCGGCGCCCCGAGCCGCGGCCACTCCGGCTCCGCAGGCTGCCAGACACACTCGGCGAGACAGGCGATCTCCGAACGTTCTCATCCCCTCACACTCCCCGTTCCGCGTCACTGCGCCTCAGGCAACCGGGCCCCGCGGGTCGCCACTCATTCACGAACCCGAAATCACACCCGCCCCGCCATCCTGCCGGGCGCAAAGAGCCCGGTAGGGTCCAGAGTCTGCTTGATCCCGCTGATGAGACGGAACGCCGCCCCAGGGTCGCCCCACGGATCGACCTCGCCGATCCAGTCCTCCGGCACTCGTGCAGCCACCAGGTTCCCGCCCACCTGCCGGGCCACCCCTCTGAGCCTCTGCACCAGACCGGAGTGGCATCCCGGGCTCCCAAATACCGATATCTGCCCCGAGGCCGCCTGAGAGACACAGGTGAGTTCCGCCCCGGACGCATGCCCGAGCTCCCGAAACTCTCGGCAAAGCGCCGCCGCGCGAGAGCTGAGAGTGGAAGCACGACACAAGAACGGCGAATGTATACCAAGGTCGCGCACGGCCCCAACCACGGTTTCACCCGCCGAGAGTTCGTGGATCCGGTCCGGCGGGATGCCCGACGCCGTGGCAAGCTGATCCAGCTGCCACCGAACAGCTTCCGGAAAGTGTCGAAACTCCAACAGCAGCGTCCAATCCGCACGGGTCGGCAGTTGGATCGACGGGACGCCGGAGCCATGAAGTAGGCTCACCACACATGGGTCCACGTCCGAGTCTCGGAGGCGCGCCAGGACGTTCTCCACTTCAGTGGCGCCCGACAGCTCGATCAGGGCGTGCCCGACCGCAGGCGGCATCGGGAGCACCTTGAAGGTGACTTCCGTCAGGAGGCCGAGGGTGCCGTGCGACCCGGTGTAGAGCTTCGGAAGATCGTAGCCGGCGACATTCTTGACCACCAGTCCGCCGGCCCGCACTTCGAGCCCGTCGGCGCCAATGACTCGGAGTCCGATCACCCAATCGCGCGGGGTTCCGTAGCCGGCGCGCCAGGGGCCGCTCGAAGCCGCGGACACGAGCCCCCCCACCGTCACCCGATCCGGCAGGGCCGGGTTGAGCGGCAGGAACTGACGCCGTTCAGCGAGGAGCGCTTGAAGAGTCGAGAGCCTGACTCCCGGCTCCAGCGTAATCGTCATGTCGTCGGGCTGGTAGTCGATGACCCGGTTGAGATGGGCCGTCGAGAGCGCTGCGTGGTACCGCTCGGGGGGGAACCCGAGATCGATGGCCGTCCCACCGCCCCAGATCACCAGCGACTGGCCGGCGGAGGCGGCCGAGCGAATCGCGTCCACGGTTTCAGCTCGATCCGCGGGCGCCCAAACGACACTGGGCATCCGCCCACCGAGCCTGTAGCCGGTCGGATCCTGGTTTACAATCTGCGAACTCAAACGAGGGATCCCCCTGATCGCTACAGCGCTACCGACTTTCGCCGATGCATGGTGGTTTCGAGGCAGCCCTTGCCGGTCGGGAACAACTTTCCCGGGTTGCAAAGCTCGCCGGGGTTGAAGACCTCACGAAGGCGCTTCATCACATCCAGGTCGACCTCGGTGAACTGGCAGGTTACAAATCCGCTCTTCTCAATACCGATTCCGTGCTCACCGGTGATGCTGCCGCCCATGGCGACGCAGGCTCGAAGAATCTCTTCGCTCGCGGCGATCACGCCCTTTACCTGTGCCGGGTCTCTCTCATCGAACAGGAGGAGGGGGTGGAGATTACCATCGCCGGCATGAAACACGTTCGCGCACTTCAAGCCATGGCGAGACACGATTTCGCCAATCGTTCGAAGCATTTCCGGAAGTCGGGTGCGCGGGATCACTCCGTCCTGGGTGATGTTGCTCGGCGCGAGTCGTCCGACGGCTCCGAACGCGCGCTTTCGGGCCTTCCACAGGAGATCGCGTTCCGCATCGGAGTGCGCCGTACGGATTTCCCGGGCTCGGTGGGTGCGACAAATCTCCCGGACCTGTTCCGCCTGAGCGTCGATGCCGGCCTCAAGCCCATCGAGTTCGATGATGAGACAGGCGCCGGCATCGAGCGGGAAGCCGAACCCGAAGGCCGCCTCCACCGCCTGAATGATCAACGCGTCCATCATCTCCAGCGCCGCAGGGACGATGCCCGCGGCGATAATGCCCGAGACGGTGTTGGTGGCGTCCTCCACCGTCTCGAAAACGCCCAGCATGGTCCGTACCGTCTGAGGCAGACGCACGAGTCGGGCCACGACCTCGGTCACGATGCCGAAGGTCCCCTCGTGGCCGACGAATAGCCCCACGAGATCATACCCCGCGCTGTCCTCTTCCTTGCCGCCGAGCTTCAGCACCTCGCCGTTCGGCAGCACCACGGTGAGTCCCAGCACGTGGTTGACCGTGACTCCGTATTTCAGGGTGTGCGGCCCCCCGGAGTTTTCCGCTACATTGCCGCCGATGGTGCAGGCCATCTGACTGCTGGGGTCCGGCGCGTACTGGTACCGGTCCGCGGCAACCGCGCGAGAGAGGGAAATGTTCACCGCGCCCGCCTGCGCGGTGATCCGCCGGTTGCGGAGATCCACCTCGATGATGCGCTTCATCCGGGTGAGCGCGATGATGACGCCGCCGGAGAGCGCGAGGGCGCCCCCACTCAAACCGGTGCCCGCTCCGCGCCCGACGAATGGGACGCCGCGTTCGTGGCACATGCGCACGACGGCTGCGACCTCTTCGGTGTTGCCCGGTAAGACCACCACGTCGGGCGCGCTCTTTTCAAGCGTAAATGCATCGCAGTCGTAGACGTGTGTTTCGTCATGACCGGTGAGCACGTGGTCGGTCCCGCAAATCCGACGGAGCTCGTGAATGAACGTCGAGTCCACTCCGCGCCCACCGTGGGGAACGGGGGAAGGCGCCACTGCGGAACTGCTCATCTCACTACCCTCGATTTCCGATGGGGTCCAGATCGCCGACGCCGGCTCGGCGTGGCGACGCGCTCGCTTCGGGCCGGAGGTGGTCCAGGTGCATTCGACCGGTCACCACCATCGACGCGAAAAGCAACAGCGCCTGAAGTTGAAAAGCTGCGGAGTACTGACGGTGCATGGCATCGAACCGGACCATGTCGCCGCTCTCGCGCGCTGAGAGCATGGCGGGATACAGCCCCACAGTCAGCCATGCAGCCACGATCCCGGCCGCCAGCACGAGTGCGGTCCGCCAGCCCAGCCTGTGGGGGCTGAGCCCTGCCAGGCGCCCGTAGGCGACTCCGGTGACCAGGGCGATGGCGCAGGCGACCAGACAGAGCACGTTCAGCCGTTGAAAGGCGTCACCCAACGCCGTTCCCGCAAACGTATACAGCGGCTGTCCCCACTCGGTGTCGCCCGCACGGCGCGCGGCGCCGAACACAGCTGGCGCTGCGATGGCGCCAATCGCGATCCCCCCGCCCAGCCAGAGCGAGAGGGCCACCTGGTGGACCGCCTGCAAGACGGCGACGACATTCGCCCTCATCGGGTTGAAGTTCTCATGACAGGCCAATTTTACCGCTCCGGCGCTCGCCTATGGCGCCGGATGTTTCAGATGCCTGTGGAGAAAGTCGAAGGTCCCTACTCCGTGAATGGTGTGCGGCCCCAGAAACACTTCCATCTCCACCCGATCTCCGATCTTCAGGCGGTCATACCGCTGGCGGGTACGGGCAAACTCATACGCCACCCACTCGTCGGGCGCCACGCCGTCATCGTGACCTCGTTCCACCATAAACGGCCGCGGACAGATGAGCCAGCTCATCTCCGCGTAGTTGAAGGTGTTACCCAGATCGAACTCGACCATCTCGTACTCGCCGGTGAACAGATAACTGTATCGATGTCGGGCCGAGGCATTCTTCCAGATCCACTCGTTGTAATCGGCCGAGCAGATGGACAGACAGTATCGGTCGAGCAGCGCGGGCACCCGCATCGCGGTCTTGCCGCCGTAGCTCAGGCCATAGAAGGCGATCCGGCTGGGGTCGACAAACTCCAGCGTTTCGAGCCAATCCAGGATACGCTCGTGCTGGCGAACAATGATTGAGAACAGTGATGCCTTGAGGGGGTTGGCTTTGCGCTGCAGCACCCGGAACTTGTCCTGTCCGATGTAGGGGTTCTGCGGCGCGAACGTGATGAAGCCGCGCTCGGCGAGCCGGCACGCGTACCGGTGGTACGCCGGGTTGTCCAGGGCGGGATTGGCGACATCCGTCGGCCGCCCTTCCAGACCGTGCTGGCACACCACCACCGGGCGGCGCTCTCCAGGCTTCAGCGACTTCGGGACCAACAGAATGCCGTAGGCGAACACATCGTCCCACACCCGCAAGGTCACTTCATATCCACGGTAGGTGGATTCGTCGTAAATGAGCCTGGAGCGCGGCTCCAGTGGACCGTCACCCTTGGGAAGCGAGCCGATCACTTCATTCCGCAGCGCCTCACGGTACTGTCCGGTGCTGCTTCGCCATGAGGCCTCACTGGCGCCATCGGCATTCCTCCAGTACTCCGACCGTCGAAATTCCGACTCCCGCAAGAGATGCTGCGTGAACGCAAGCAGTTCGTCGAACTGCCGGCGGCGTCGGGGCTCGGGATCGAACCCGCTTCGCTTCTCCTTGGGACAGGGTCGCCGCCCCGCGGGCCGATCCTTCCGGCCGAGACCGATCAAGAACGCCGCGAGCGACTCCTCCGAACCCGGCTCACCCTCGCCCGTTCCTGTTCGCACCCACTTAGGGGCCGGCGCCAGACCTCCAAACAGCTTGATCGCAGCGGCAAACTCCGCATCCACATCCCGAATGGCCGGGGTGGTGAGCATCCCCGGCGCCGCGCCCGATCGCCCATCGCGGGGGGGAGGTGGCCCGTCGACATCGGGAACGTTGCACGCCTCCACCACCAGGGCTCTCGGCGCGATCATCGCAACGACCTGCCGATCGCCGAATTCGCGCAGTTGGGCCCACACGTTGCGGTAGATCGGTTCGGACCACAGACGTTCCCGAGGCCCAAAGTATCCGCTCACCCACGTCGACTGGATGCGGGTGTCGACCGCCGCCGCGAACTGCGCGATCAGCCCGCCTTCCCCGTAGCCGGCCACGCCGAGAGCGCCGCCCTGACCCTCGAGCCAATCCAGGGCCGATTGCACCTTCGCGACTTCGAACCCGATCGGGTGCCGCCCCATCTCAAACGCAGCGCGGTAGAGAAACTCCCGATGAGGCTGGTTGGTCCACCGTACGTCCGCACGGCCGGAGTAGTCGTCGCCCCGATCGATGAGCACGGGTATCAGCACCCTCAGGCCATTCTCAACAAAACGGCGAGCGAACTGGGAATGCAGAGGCACGCCCGACGTGAGACCGCAAAGCATCTCTGGAGTCGCATCGCAGTCCGGCAGCGCGACCACTCCCCCCCACGCGCCCTTCCGCGGCTCGAGGAGCAAGCCCTCGCCGTGGACACCTGGATACACCGGCCACCGCACCGCATAGATCCGATAGCGATCGGTCTCCGCAACCTCCGCCGACGTCTGGTGCGTGGCAACCAACTCGAGCTCGGGAGTAGGGATTCGCGGGTCGACCAGTCCCAGGATCTTTTTCAGGCGCTCGCGGTTGGGCGCGAGGGACCGCTCGTAGGCTTCGTGGCTGGAGCGATCCCGCCGCCACCGCGTCTCCCGCTGGGCCGCTGCCGTTCGCGTGGCGCGCTCCAGATAGCGGTCGATCCCCGCCACCATGGCAGCCGCCAGATCTCCGTTGTCCGTCAGCAATTCCGTTCCCGGCAGTGGCTCCGCCATCCGCACTCCACCTCTTCCAGCCGACGCCGGAGTGAGCGACGCCAACACAAACAGAGCAGCCGTCGAAAGAAGCAGCCCCCACCGAACCGCTCCGCTGCGCGCGCCGAGCGTGCGGCGCGGCAACATGCTTTTCTCCGAAGGCTCAAGCGAGGGGCGAGAAATCTCGATCATGTTCGGATCCCACCTCGGCACAGCCACAGCACTTCCGAGGGCTGTGAGCGCAGTTCTTGGGCCCCTCGCCGGAAACCTGCGGCCGGCGAAGCGCTACTCTGACTCGTTCACGAGGAAATGCGCAACTCGTACGGCCGATCCGACCGCGCTGGGATTCCGATTCGAGGACACTCGGACGTCCAGGCGATGGGCGCCGGAAGGAAGACCGGCGGCAAGCAGCTGCGCCCACGGCAGGTGCAATTGTCGACTCCAGCGGGTGAAGGTGTCGCGCGTCTGCCAGACCCCGCCGTCGATCCGGAACTCAATCGTCCCGGCATCCGGGCCGGCGGTGATGAAGAGTCCCACGGCAGTCCCGTCAAACTCCAGTGAAAGCTCGGAGCCCGGTTCGGTCGCCTCCAGAAACGGCACTCCTACAAATCCGGGTCGTGTGCCGGCGCTGTCCTTCGGCTTCCAGGCGCTCAGTTTGCTCCAACCCTTGCCGAGCTGGGCCCTGTCCAGTGAGACCAGCTTTCCACCCGAGTAGTTCGCCGGATCCAGCGGCGGTTTCAGCGTTCGAACCGGGGCCCCGGCGCCTCTCTGCTGGGGTTCTTGCCACGCCGCATCCAACAGACGGTCCACCGATTTCGCGTACAGCTGATGGCCGAACGGAGCCGGGTGCAGGTCCTTGAAGTCCTTCTCCCATGTGAATTCGCCGGCGTGAATGCGATCCGTGACCTCCCACGCGAGATCGATCGAAGCGCAGCCGTAGTGCCCCGCCACCCGTTCGTGGTTCTTGATCACTTCAGGAGTGCCGCCACCGCGGATGACCGCCATCTTCTCGGGGTCTACGAAGTGAAGGTGGATGAGATCCACCTGCGGATTGGAACGCCGGGCGTGCCGCACGATTCCTTCCATCCCCCGGATCTGCTCCTCGGCAGTTCGTCCGTTGGTTTCGTCATTCACGGCCGCCTCCACAAACAGGAGGTCAATCCGGCCCCGAGAGAGCACGTCTCGTTCCATTCGAAACGCATTCGGAGTGGTATCGAGAGACGGGATCCCGGCTGACACGAACTCGAATTGCGCCCGTGGAAATCGGCGGACGAGAGAGGCGCAGACCTGGTCCCGCCATCCCGTCGACGCGGTGATGGATCCGCCAAGGAACGCCACCCGGACGGGCCCACCCGCCTCGAACCGGGTGCGGCTGCTGCCGAGGCCGTCTCGAAGCTTGAAGTAGTCGTAGCCGTACGGCGTGAGTTCCGGAAGCGTGGCGAGCGCTTCCATGCCCGGCGTCCGCTTCAGGATCCAGTTCACGATTCGGGCCGGGTCCTTCAAGCTGTGGGGGTGGTGACCGCAATTCAGCTTGTTGATGACGGTGATCTCGCCGCCCATGGCTCGGTAACGTTTGGCGAGGAGACCTGTGTTCTCCTCGAACGGCACCACGTCATCCGCCGCCCCGCAGACATGCAGGAGCGGAATCTGTGCGTCGGCGAGCGGCTTCAACCGATCTACGGGACTCAATTGGGATGCCATGGCCTCAGCTTCCGTGAGCCCGTAGCTCTGCAGCAGGCGAGCCCAATCTCCGGGAGACCCTTTGCCGCGTCCCTTGCCGAGGGGCCAGCTTTTGTAGTCGAGCACCGGAGCATCGGCATAAATCGCCCGGACCGAGCCCGGTCGATGCGTCGCCCAGTTGAACGCAAAGAGTCCGCCCCGGCTAAAACCCTCAAGAACCACCCTGTCTGCCAGAGAGTAGGTGGCTCGTACGGCGTCGTAGAAGCGGTCCATTGCAGCTATTGCCGCCGGAGCGCCGTACAGGTTCTGGACGTCCAGGTAAGCCACATGAAACCCTCGTTCCAGGAGCGCGATGTCCGCCTGAGGTTCGTGGCCGAAGAACTCCGTTCGCCAGATCCACGGGTTGCCGGCCGCCGCGGTTCTCGGGACCACGATCAGGCCCTTTCGATCCGCGACAAGAAAGTCGTGCCGGTCGAACCCACTCCAGGTGGACCTCATCGCACTGCCGATCCTCACCCCCGGAGCCGCCGCAGACGGCGCCCCGTCGATGGCGCAATAGGCCGCAGCGACTGCCCCGCCCACCAGCGCGGCTGCAGCGCGGCGCCGGGAAGGGTTCTGAACCAGTCCATCATCCATCTTCGGAATCCTTGCTCACTTCGGCGCCGCTCGAAAGCTCCGAACGGGAGCGAAAAGTGCACCACGCACACTTTCGAGATTCTGCTCTCGGATCCTTGCCGGACCGGGTCGGAAATAGGCGCGCGGAAGCCTTGTGACATCCTACTGAGCTGTCGATAATCTAATCTGGGCGCCGTCACATGCGACAGGCCCTCACCGGCGCAAGGACGAATCAGCATGGCTTCGACAAGATTCAGGTTTCTCGGCGGGACGGTCGCTGTGGCGGCCGCAATCGGTGTAAGCGCAGGTGTTGCGGACATGGGAGTCTCCACCGTGCACGGGGACTCAACTGCCGAGGAACAGGTCATGCTGGAGCGATTGAACGCCGCGCGCAAAGACCCCCGTGCCGCCCAAACTCGGCTGAAGGTTGATCTGTCGGCCAGAGGGCGATTTGCCCTCGCCCCTAAGCCTCCGCTTGCCATGAATTCGCTGCTTACCGAGGCTGCTCGCGGCCATAGCCGAAATATGAGCGATCGGGGCTTCTTCAGCCATACAGATCACCTGGGCCGCCGACCTGCGGACCGGATCCGGTCCGCAGGAGACCAATTCAAGGCCTGCTCAGAGAACCTTGCCGTGAGTGACCCGCTTCCGGAACAGGCTCTCGACCGCCTCCTCATTGATGAAGGCGTCGCGGATCTGGCACATCGGGTCAGTCTCCTGGGTCTTTCCGAGCAGGCCAACATGTTTGACGAAGTTGGAATTGCCGCAATCAAGACCAACGGCAAGTGGAAGTATTATTACACGGTAGACCTCGCAACCGACGCCGATCCCAACCCCTATCTTCTGGGGGTGGTGTACCGAGATACCAACTCGAATGGCTTGTATGATGCAGGAGAAGGTCTCCCTGGCATCAAAGTCCAGGTGGGCGCAACTGAGGACAAAAGCGTTACGGCTACAGTGGGTGGCTACGCAATCCTGATTTCGGATCCCGGCACGTACACCGTCACATTCAGCGGCGCTGGGCTCCCGGAACCGGTGCAGCTTCCGCTGGAGATCCGCGACAAGAACGTGAAGATCGACGTCAAGGTCGGAGGAGCGCCCGCATCCAAGTCCGTGCCCTGAGAAGGATCACCTTGCCCAGAGAACTTTTTGCCGGGATCGACACCCCGGCGCTTGTGATCGACCTGGACGCCCTTGATCGAAACCTCGATCGAATGGCGTCCTTCCTTTCTGGGGGAAGTTGTGGGCTTCGCCCGCACTTCAAGTCCCACCGCATTTCGGGAGTGACCCGGCGTCAGCATGCTCGAGGCGCCCGAGGAGTGACGTGCGCCAAGCTGGCTGAGGCCGAGAAGCTAGCGAGTCTGGGCTTCGATGACTTTCTGATAGCCAACGAGGTGGTGGGAACGCTCAAGTGGCGCCGCCTGGCCGCTCTCGCCGGTACGAATCGCGTGATGGTGGGAATGGACAACCTGGATGTCGCCCAGGCTACGGCCGCCGCGGCACGCAGCGCGGGCTCCGAGGTGGGGTTTCTTCTGGATCTCAACGCCGGGATGGATCGCTGCGGGGTAGCGCCGGGACCGAACGCCGTCGATCTAGCCTGTCGGATGGCCGAACTCGAAGGCCTGAAGTTCCACGGCGTGATGTCTTACGAGGGCCATGCCGTGATGATGGAGCGATCCGTAAAGGAGTCGACCTGCCGGGAAGCGATGGCCCGGGTGGTGGAGACCTTTGAAGGATGCCGGAGCCGCGGGCTGGGCGGGGATATCGTCAGCGCCGGAGGAACAGGAACCTGGGATGTCACTGGGCGCTGCCCGGGCGTCACGGAACTTCAGTGCGGCACCTATGCCCTGATGGATCTGCTCTTCAGCGAGAGTGCCCAAGCGCCGTTCGAGTACGCCTGCACCGTTCTGGCGACGGTGATCTCTCGCCCCTCCTCGGATCGAGCGGTGACTGACGCGGGAAAAAAAGCCATCCACCCGTCCTTCGGGTTCGCCCGCCCGGTCGATCTGCCTGGCGCGACGCTGGAGTCGCTTCACTCTGAGCACGGGCTGCTCAAAGTCGAGGACGAGGCCAGGAACCTTCGCCCTGGCGATCAGGTTCAGTTCATCCCAATGTACCTGGAAGGGACCACCAATCTGTTCAACACCTGCTACACCGTGAGGAACGGCGAGGTGGTGGAGCAGTGGGCCGTGGACGGTCAGAACTGCAGCCGGTAGACCCGGTACAGAGAACCGGCTCGGCTTCGAGAAGCCGAGCCGGTTACAATCCGAGCGCACCTATTTGATGTGTGAGGTGATCGGAATTGAGTCGGACGAACCAACTTCCGTGATCATCCAGCGACCATCCACTCGCTCAAGTCCGTAGGACACATAGGTCTCGGACCGCTGCTTCTGCTCATCCAGGAAGACGTGCTTCCCCGTGACGAGGGCTTTCGTGGCGGAGAGGCGCGGCGGATTCAGCGTGAAGGAACGCGTGTCGATCTTCTTCATCGCCTCCTGAAGCATCCCGACAAAATCCTTGCCGGCAACCTCGTAACGGAACTTCCCACCCGGAAAGACCTTTACAGCGCCCTCTTGACTGAACCGCGCCGCCAATCGGGCATGATCGCCGTTCAGCCAGGACCTGCGGATGTCTTCCAGCGCACTGTTCAACATCTCGTTCGTGCCGCTGCGATTGCCAAGGTAGAACCCATCCCCCGCGGGGCGTTGGGTGGTGGCGCTCTTGTCGCCCGTCGTCGAAGCGTCACCGCTCGGAGGCGCCTGGCTCTCCCGGTAGACGTAGACCTCTCGCTGGATCACGGACGGGGCGTTCCCGTAGCCGTACGGGTTATACCCATACCCGTAGCCGGGGAAGCCCGTGAAACCGCCGCCGTAGTAGTAATTGGGGTAGCCCGGAGTGTAGCCATACGGTGGCCTCGCCGGGATCACGTCAACCCGCGGATTCCAACGCCCGTAGAGGAACTCGTTCGGGTTGGGCGATGTCGACCGCAGGTACATGAAGTCCCGATCGAGGAGAGCACGGCTCGGGGAGACGGGCGCGGACGACTCAGGCGGGCTGATGCGAATGATGCTTCCGTCCGGTCGGCGTCGCTCAATCACGGATCCCTGCGGCGGCGTATTGCGCGAGAGGGCCGGGTCGACCACTACCTGCCCCTGCGCAGAGGCGGTTATCGCAGCAGCCATTAGCAAAAATCCCAACACAGACGGGCGGAGGCGATCCATTGCGTTGCTCATCGGAAACTCCATCGATCGGGGTGCACCAACTCGAGATGGTGTTAGTCCCCGACCATTAGACGGCTTCACAGGCTCCAAAGGTTTCGCACCACACTACAAAACGATTGCAGGTCGCTTCAATCGCTCCACCATGCTGCGGCACTCAGCAAGTTGTTTACCGCCTTCGACAAACTCTCCTCGCGCCACCGAGGCATTTGCGCGCCGGAAGGATGCCCGGATCAGTTCCTGCACGCGGTCTGCCGGGCGGCGCCGCTGCTCGACGAGCCACATCTCGTAATTTCGCACGGCGCCGTAGAGCTGATGGGTGAGGCTGAGGCGGGTGCTGTCGGCTTCAGGCAGGCGATCTGCGGCAGCCGAACGCATCCACGCGGGGAGAAAGTCGTTCCAATCCACGCCGAGGCCCTCCCGAAAGAGGAGGCGAATGCCGTCTGGGTCCGGCGTCTTGACGGCAGACCCGCCGCGGGGCGGGCGGGCGGGCTGACGTCGATCTGCATTGCTCTCGAGCGGTCCCCGCAGACGACCGTACTCCGCCGCAAAGATACGGGTTCGTTCCCACCCGAACTGGGTCACCAGGCGATGCACCAGCAGCCCCGCCTCCGCGTAGCGTGCGGTGCGGCTCGCCGCGGTCACTTCAGCCGAGGATGCAAACTCGCCGGTCAGGAAGAACGCCTCAGGATCGATCCACAGCCCCGCCGAACGCAGGACTTGAGCCCAACCCTCTCGCATCGGCAGCCCCGCAAAGCTGCGGGCGCCCCAATCCGCGATCCCCTCCCCCAGTGCCGACGAGGCCAGCGGACCCGAAAAGACGTGAGAGACTTCATGGGTCAACACGTACTCGGGATCCAATCCAAGATAGTCCAGTTCCGAGAACCGAACGCCGATCCGTGGCAGCCGACGATCCGGATCGCGCGATCCGGGTTCGGCAAGTGACGCAAATCCGGTGGCGCCTTCGAAGTCGGGACTGAGGTCGACGAGCACCTGATCCGGACCCTCAATACCGAACCGGATTCGACATGCGGTGTGGGCGCTCTCGCACAGCCGAAGCGCCTCACGGGCGGCCCCGTCCGACAACCGGACGCGATCATATCGCACCTGGAAGTGGGAGCCTGCAAGCGAGGCGGGATCCCGATGGTTGGAGCGTCCCCACCGCTGGGCGGACGCATGGGACCCCACCACGACACTCCCCATCGCACTCATTGCAGTTCGCAGCACACTTCGTCGCAGCACCCGAAGTCCTCCCACTTCCTAGGACGATCCTCGACGACAAATCGGCGAACCCCACCACTGCCGATCCCTCAGCCCGTCTTGCGTGGGGGGAGAGGCATCGGACGCGGCTCCGGCGCCCCCGACCGGAGAGCGCAGTCGTGTCAACTCTGAAGGTGGCCGCACGCCATGCACCAGAACTTGCCGCCGCTCACCCGTCGCAGGGCGAGTGCCCCGCAGATTTCACAACCGGGTGTGTCCGAGTTCGTGGATGGGAGTTCCTGGCTCACGACCGAAGCCCCAACACCTTCAGGGCATCGCGTGCGAGGATTGCTTCAATCGCATCTTCAGGCACTCGAGGCAAGGCAGTTCCCTCGAGAATCCGGTTCACGCCGCGAAGTCCCTCCGCTGTCTGCTCCGGGGTGAAGAACGGAAAGTCACTCCCCAGAAAGAGCTTATCCATGACGCCGTACTCCACGCAGGTGATCATTGCCTGATAAAAGCGCCACGGCCGGCCGTGGATTCCACTGATGTCCGCGTAGAGGTTCGGATGCTTTCGAATCGTGACGGCGCAATCCGGTTCCCACGGGTGACCGATGTGGGCAAGAATCATCTTCAGGTCCGGGAATTGAATCGCAAGCTCATCCAGTGTCAGTGGCAGAGCCAGCCGCAGCGACGCCTCCCGGGGAAAGGTCGTGGCCTGGTGGATCAGGATTGGGATGCCGTGCGCCTGAGCGTACGCGTACACCGGGAACGCCCGGGGATCGAGGGCATGGTAGTTTTGGTAGGTCGGGCCGATCTTCAGACCGGGCAGCTTCAAATCCTGATGGCACCGTTCTAACTCCGCCCGTGCACCCGGTTCTACAGGATTGACGCTGGCGAAACCGTACCATCGGTCCGGCGCTCGCCAGCAGTAATCCGCGAGGTAGTCGTTCGGAACCACCGTGTCCACGTGGGGCGCATGGAAGCCAAGCACCACGGCGGCATCCATTCCCGCCATTGCTGCCGTGTGACGCTCCGGTGAAACATCGAACGACTCCGGCGTGGCGCCCCAACAGCGCCGCGCCGCGTCCATCATGCGAGGACCGATGTGCTCGCCCACGCGCCAGAGGTGGGTATGACAGTCAACCATCCGAGGAAGCTCCCGCGGGCACTCTGCGCCGCGTGGAAGCGTTCCTCGAAAGAGGTCCGGCGGCCTGCTCAGGGTCGACGCAGGAGGGCTGCGCGCCAATCTTCCTCGGCGACGACCTCGCACACTTCCAGGCCGGCGCCCACCAGAGCGGCCAGAACGTCATCCGCTCGGCGCTCGACAAAGCCGCTCACCACGGCATTGCCGCCCGGCAGCAGGCGTGAGTAGAGTTCTGACGCTCCAGCGATGATGGGATCGGCCACGATGTTCGCGAGAATCAGGTCGTAGCCCATTTCCGGCGGCTCGGCTTCGATGCTGCCCGCCGCTGCGGTGATGCGACCTTCGAGCCCATTCGCGGCGGAGTTGTCGGCGGTGGTCCGCACGGCAACCGGGTCCAGATCAATGGCTTTGCACGCTCCGGCTCCAAGGAGACACACGCCGATCGAAAGGATTCCGCTTCCAGCGCCCCAGTCGAGAACGCGCATTCCCGGATGAACGCACTTTTCGAGCAGCATCAGGCAGAGCTGGGAGGTTGGGTGGCTCCCCGTTCCGAACGCCATTCCGGGGTCGATCCGCAAAACGAGGTCTTTCGGCGCGGCGTTCCACTCCTCCCAGGTCGGACAGACAACGAGTTGTTGTCCGCACCGAAAGGGTTTGAAAAACGCCTTCCATGCCTCGGACCAGGACTCTTCGGAGACACGCTTCACCGTGAGGTCACCGGTCGGCAGACCGCACTCATCCAGGATCGCCAACCGCTCCCGCACGTCCGTGAGTACCGCCTCGAAGCCGTCATCGAACGGCACGTAGCCCTGAACCCGGCACGGTCCGCCTGCAGCAGGAAGGAGATCCTGATCGCCCCGAACCCACTCTGCGAAGGGATCACTGCTTTCGGCATCCGGATCGACGAGCACCGTCCCCGCGCAGCCGCTCTCCGAGAGCACCGCAGAAACGGCCTCCGAATACTGGCGGGGCGTCTCGACGGTGATTTCGATCCAGGTCACTTAGTCGTCCGGATCTTTCTTCTCGCGACGATCGCCGGCGGACTCGTGGCCCGTGAACAGGTTGCGCACCCACTCCAGAATGCCGTGGTGGCCATGATGGCTCTCCGCCGCGCCAAGGTCCTCGCCTCCGGCTTCCGCGAATTCCTGGAGCAGCTTCTTCTGCCGCTCGTTGAGGCGGGTGGGAGTGGTGACCCGAATGGCCACGTGCAGGTCACCCCGTTCCGAGGTGCGAAGTCCCGGAAGCCCCTTGCCTCGAATCCGGAACACATCGCCGGGTTGGGTCCCCGGTTGAATGGAGATCGTCTCCTGCCCGTCCAGGAGCGGCACCGTTACGGGACCACCCAGCGCAGCACGCGCGAAGGAGATGTGCGTTTCCACCAACAGATCACGACCCTGGCGTTGGAATCGCTTGTAGTCGGCCTCGTGGATAAAGACGTAGAGATCGCCCGGAACACCGCCTTCGGAAGAGGCTTCCCCCTCGCCCGAAAGGCGAAGGCGAACACCCTCTTCAACCCCCGGCGGAATATCCACCGTCAGGTTACGGGTGATCCGCTCCATGCCCGCGCCGCGACACCGGCCGCATGGATCAGTGATGATCTGGCCCCGGCCGCGGCATCGATGGCAATCCGAAACCTGGCTCATCGTGCCGAGAATCGTCTGCCGGGAGGTGCGGACATAGCCCTGGCCGCCGCACGCCACACACGGCTGTGGCTGCGAACCGGTCTTTGCGCCGGACCCACTGCAGTCGCCACACTTCTCGTGTCGGGAGATGGGGATCGACTTCGAGGCGCCGTTCAACACCTCCAGGAGCGTCACCTCAATGTCGATTCGAAGGTCATCCCCCCGCTGAGGTCCTTGACGCGCTCCACCTCGGCCGCCGGCGCCACCGAAGAAGGCATCAAAGATTCCACCGAAGGGATCGAACTGTCCGCCGAAACCGCCGCTGGAATCTCCCGAGGGCGCCGCATCCACCCCGGCAGCGCCGAAGCGGTCGTAGCGAGAGCGCTTGTCGGCGTTTGAGAGGACCTCATACGCCTGGTTGATTTCCTTGAACTTTTCGGTGGCGGCAGGATCACCCCCGTTGACGTCGGGGTGAAACTGCCGAGCGAGTCGCCGATACGCTTTTCTCAGCGCATCGGCGTCGGCATCCCGCGGGACGCCCAGCACCTCGTAGTAGTCGCGAGTGGCGGCCAACGAAACTCCCGGATCAGGCGCGCGCCGCGCGCCGAGAATTCATTCGTCTTCGGACTCGTCGTCGTCTTCGAGATCCGTATCGTCTTCGGTGGAGTCATCTTCATCCGCCGCGTCCGGATCATCTTCGATCGACATTCCCGCGGCGCGAGTGGCATCGGTATCGCTGTCCCGCTCCTCATCATCCTCGTCGGCCTCTGCCGAGCCGGCGAGCAGCGCGGCGAGATCGTCGACCGCGTCCGTCTCTTCGAGATCGATTTCGTCCTCGAGGTCGAATTCGGTCCCGGCCACGAGGGAAGAAATCACCTCGCGAGGCGCCGCAGGGAGATCGTCTTCCACGGGAGCGATCGCTCGAACCCGTTCTTCCTGGATTTCGCGCATGGCGACGGTGAGGAAGCTCGGCGAGGTCTCCCGGACCATCGTGGTGTGACCCTCGCGGATCTGCCGGGCCCGTTTGGCGGCAACGATGACCAGCGAATACTTGTTCCCAACTTGCTCTTCAAGTTGATCGGTGGATTGAAGAATCATCGTCGAACTGACGGCCTCCCGGCCGCTGAGACGCAGGTGGGTGCATTCGGACCCGCGAATGGAGACGCGGGGATTATAGTCGCGGGCGCCTTTTCTCGTCAAACCGCCTGCCGCCGGTTCCGTTGCATTTCGCGGAAAGGTCCCCTGCGAACCCATCCGGTACGAGGTTTGCACAAGCGTCACGTATCCCCCGGGAATTGCAGCCGAGCCGCCTGCCTCGCGGGCGCCTGCGCCCCCGTCATGGACCGCCTCGCGGTTGACACACCACCAAGCCTCTGGTATAAATTCGCGGCGTTAGCACTCCATCCGTTGAGTGCTAATCGTGAGGCCTTTAGACAAACGTCAGGGACCAGAAGACATGCCCAGTATTCGACCCCTCGGCGACAAGGTAGTCGTCAAGGCGGCCACCCAGGACGAGCGCACCGCTGGTGGGATCGTGCTGCCTGATGCCGCCCGAGAAAAGCCCCAGCAGGGGACCGTTGTTGCCGTTGGCCCGGGACGCATCCTGGATAACGGCGAGCGAGCGACGATGTCCGTGCAGGTGGGTGACATTGTCATCTACTCCAAGTACGGCGGTAATGAAGTGAAGCTGAGCGGCGAAGAGTTGCTGATCCTCGATCAGGAATCCATCTACGCCGTCCGCGCCGACTAGCACTCAGCCTGGGTCGGAGCTAACCGCATCCGGCACAAAGTCACCGATCCACTAAGGAGAGAGTTCAACATGGCAGCCAAAATGATCGCCTATGACGAAGAGGCGAGGCGAGCACTCGAGCGCGGAGCGAATGCCGTTGCCCGCGCAGTGAAAGTCACCCTGGGACCCCGCGGTCGGAACGTGGTGATTGACAAGAAGTGGGGATCTCCCACGGTTACCAAGGACGGCGTCACCGTCG
>SYKE01000301.1 GCA_005798285.1 Actinomycetota bacterium | reverse complement strand
GAGGTGCTCCTGTGGAGTGAAGTTTTCAGGAGACTCTTCCACGTCTACCCAACTTCGACCTCAGTCAGAGCTAAACGACATTTTCAGCATACTTCCGAATGGAATCTGTCCGGAGCGACAATCAAATCGCCGTGGAAGCGGGCCGACTGCCCCCCAAGTCTCGGAGCGTCGCGTGCTCACAGTCACGCTCACGAACGCCGGAAGACTACCGCTGAGGGTCGGGATCGGGAGCATACAGGGACAGGCGACCTTCGAGGATCAGAATCCGCTTCCACCCTTCCGAATCGAGTCGCGAGGACGGGACCTGCTCCTGAACCCGGGCAAGCGACACACGGTGACGTTGAGGTGGGAACCCTCGTTCCTGGGAACTCAGCGCGCCCTGCTGCCGATCACCAGTGATGATCCCAGGCATGCTGTGACGCACATCCGCCTGGTAGGAACGGCGACTCGGTAACGATCTGTAAGCAGCAAGGCAGGGAGACCGCCTGGGGCAGTGAGAACAAGGCTGTGTCGCTCTCGGTGGATTTGAACCGGAGGCCTGAGTTCGATGATTGCCCTGCCTCGTCCACACGGTCTCGCGCCGGCGATCCTCGCCGCTGCGTTCGCGCTGATGGCGGCGAGCCCCACGCCGCAGACACGGGCCCGCACGCGGTCGGCGGGCCTGTCGGCCTGGAGTCGTGGCTTCGAAGCCAACGTCGGCCAGATTGACCGGAGCGCGCAGTTCTTCACCCGCACGCCGGCCGGCCCGGTGGAGCTCACCTCCGACAGTACGGTGTTGAAAACCCGTCAGGGAACCCTGCGGGCCTCCTGGCCGGGCGGAAGACCTGGACTGAGGGCCGTCGGAATCGAGCCCCGGCCGGAGCGCATCACTTATTTTGAGAAGCACAACACACTCCACACCCGGAGCTATGATCGGGTCCGCTAAGACGAGGTCTACCCCGGCATCGATCTGGAGTACTACCGGAACAACGGCGAACTGGAGCACGACTGGATTGTAGCTCCCGGCGCCGACCCGGGGGAAATCCGCGTACGGTTCGACGGCGCCGTGTCGGCGCGAGTCGATGATCGTGGAGATCTCTGTCTCCAGCTTCCCGGGGGAGAGCTCCGGCAGCGGAAGCCCATTGTCTATCAGGAGGTCGATGGCGCGCGGGCCCCCGTCGCCGGGGAGTATGCGGCGATTGGCAACGGGGAGTTCGGCTATCGAGTCGGAACCTACGACGCCGATAGGCCGCTGGTCATCGATCCCGTGCTCGAGTTCAGTTCTTACCTGGGGGGCGGGGGGAGAGATCTAGTTGTGGACGTTGCCGCAGACGGCTCCGGCGCGCCCTATGTGTGCGGAAACACCTCGTCCGCGGACTTTCCGGGTGCATTGCCCGGCGAAGTCGAGATCGGCGAGCGTGGCGAGTTCACCCAGTTCTTTGCGAAGCTCACGCCGGACAGTTCGAAACTTTCCTATGTCGGTTTCTTCAAGGGACTTACATTTAACGCACTCACCGTTTCGCCAGAGGGTCGGCCCATTCTCACCGGCTCCGGCGGCCCTTCCTTCCCGGCCACTCCGGGCGCCTTTCAGCGGGTTCCAGCGGGGGGAGCGGACGCGTTCGTGATGCGAATCAGCGTGGATGGCTCTCGCATCGAGGCTGCCACCCTGTTCGGCGGAAGTACGTTTGACGCGGGTTATGATCTCGCGCTCGATCCGGGCGGGAGCGTGACGGTGGTCGGAGAGACCCGCTCCACCGACATCCCGCTGCGGAATCCCGTGCGGGCGGAGTACGAAGGCGGGGACAAATGGGACGCTTTCGCGTTCCGATTGAACGCTGACGGCGGTTCAATCGCCTATGCGACCTACGTCGGCTCGCCGGGGCTTCCCAATGACTCGATTGTTGGCTACGCAACCGACGTCAGTCTGAGTCCGGAGGGCAGCGCGGTTATTACGGTTCTTGCCACCGAGTTCGCAGCCAGACCCATCTATTCTCGATCTCTCAGCGTCCTCTCCAAAGACGGTGACCCGGTCGCGGCCCCGGCGGCGGATGCGCTCGCGGGCCAGCAGTTCGTCTGCGCCGCCGTGGACCGGGATGGCACGGTGCTGATGCTGCATGGAACGCATGTCGGCACTCTCCCCTTGCGTTTCGACGAAGGACCGTGGATCCTGACCCGGCTGGATCCGTCCATGCGGAAGACGCTGGAACGGTACGAGTTTGGGGCGGGAATGCAACTCTACGAAATGGCTCTCAACTCACAAGCCGAGGCTGTGCTCGTCGGCAGAGCAAGTTCCTCGCTCCTGCCGTCGAGCGCTTCGTTCTGGCCGCAGCCGGTTGTCCCCTTGCTCGGGACCGGAGTGCTCATCGCCGATACACGGGGCCGGCGGATCCGATTTGCAGCTTGTCTGGGTGGAAACAACCTGGTGTTGCCGAGATCGGCTCTGACGGTCAACTCCGATGGATCCATCGTCGTGGCAGGCACCACAAATTCCACGAATTTTCCGTTGTTCCGACCGGCTCAGGACCGATTGGGTGAAGGCTTCATCGGTGAGTTCGGTCCGCCGTACGATGGGTATCTCTTCAAGATTCGTGAGGAGCGGCCGGGAGAGGTTTCGGGCAGGCTGACGCTGCCGCCAAGGATGCCGCTCTTCCGAGCCGCCGTGAGGCCGGAGGGAGCGGGTGGTGGAAATCGGCCGGGAGATCAACGCTTCGGGGTGCTGGTGGTCGGCAACGCCGGCCCCGCCCCCCTGGAGGTGAGGATCAGCGACGCGTTTTCATCAACCGGCGAGACGAACGGGGCATTCGAAGTGATCTCCGGCGCGGGGGGCTTCACCCTGGCGCCCCGCACCGTGCGGCGAGTGAGGATCGCCTTCACGCCGCGGCGGGCGGGGCGGCACAAAGGACACCTCGTGATCACCAGCAGCGATCCGCGCAACGGCTTCCTTCACCTCCCGCTCTCCGGGGTCGCCCTACCATAGAGCGGATGCACAGCGGCGCTTGAGGAAAACGGCCCGCCTCCGGCGAACCGGGCAGCGTTGCTCTCGGTGGATTTGAACCGGGGGCCTGAG
>SYKE01000300.1 GCA_005798285.1 Actinomycetota bacterium | reverse complement strand
GATCGGGAAGTAGTCGGGCGCCGCAGATGGGCCCCGTCGCCAGGCCGAATAGCCCGCCGGCAATTCCAGCGCCGATGCCGGAGCTGCAAGTGCGCCGACCGGCGCCGCGACAAGCGACTTCAGAAGGGTGCGGCGGTGTAGCATGCGGTGTCTCCATCGGATCTGTGGGCCCTGGGGATTTCGTAGGCGCCCCATACCGCAGGATGGATGCCGTCGACCCTGCCGGGTTTCGCCTACTTTCTTCGGGGTTCCGAGCGATGCCGTGCTGGCGGAGCGTTCCTGGGGAGTCTGGTGGATGCCGGCGATTATCCTCTCGTGGAGGGGACCGCCGCATCCGAAGGCAACCACTTCCGCGGGCCCGTTTCACAGTGGGCGGGTGGTGAGGCGAGAATGTCGGCTTCAGAGTCGGGGAAACGTTACCGCGCGGCAATCATCGGACTTGGTTTCATTGGGGGAGCGGATCCAGTCTCAGGAGAGGCGCTGGGGCAGCGACTTCAAGATCTTGACGGGACTCATGCGGAAGCTTACCTGGCATCGGACCGATTCGATCTGGTGGTAGGGAGCAGTCGAGACGAAGGACGTCGCAGCCGCTTCGAAGCACGGAGTGGGGCTCGAGCCTTTGCAGATTGGCGCGAGATGGTTGAGACCCTTCGACCCGATGTGGTTTCGGTTGCCCGCTATGCTCCCGATCACGCGCCGATCACTGAGGCTCTCGCGGCTTCCGGCGTGCGGGCTATTTACTGCGAAAAACCAATCGCCACCACCGTGGTCGACGCAGCCCGGATGGTCGATGTAACGCGCGAGGCTGGATGCCTGCTGGCCATCAACCACAACCGGCGCTTCAATCCGGTCTATCGCAGACTTCGGGCACGGCTCGACTCCGGCGTTCTGGGGAGACTCACTTCGGCCGGACTCAGGTGGGGAACCGGCCGGCTCGGAAACGTCGGGACCCACCTCATCGACGCACTGTGCATGCTCACCCGCCAACTCCCAGCGGCAGTCTCGGGAACACTGGATGAGTCTGCGCGTCCCGACTGCCGGGGCGATGCCTTCCGGGATCCCGGAGGGTGGGGCGTGCTCCGCCTGGACGGCGGCCTGATGGCCACGATCGACGCGGCGGACTACGGCACGGGACGGCCGACGCTGACCCTGTACGGCGCCGAGGGACGGCTGACCACCGGCATGCGGGACGCCGTTCTGGAGTGGAACGACGGCCGCCGGGAGGAGGTTCCGGCTCCCACGGAGCCGGCGATGTTGACTGCGGTCAACGAGATCGCGGCCTGGCTCGATGGCAGCGGAGACTGGGACTATCCACCCTCCGAGTGCGTAACCATCCTGGAAGGGATCACGGCGTTTCACCTGTCCCACACCCGAAACGCCGCGTGGGTCAATCTCCCCCTGACTGAGGGTGATCGCCGTTATGAGATCCGCTCGGGCTGATTGACTCGCCTCACGGGCCTGAATCGCAGCTATTCCTTCAGGAGAGCTACCGTGTAAACAAGAGCGCCGACCGGATCGCCCACGGCATCTTTCGGGTGACAGGTCTGGCAGCTTCGATCTGCCAGCGGCACCGGAAGCGCGATGCGCAGCCGATCCCCTTCGAGTTTTTCCACTCGAGGGCTTCCCTTCAGGAGTTGCTCGGCGGCGCTCTTCTCGAACTCATCTCGCGGGTTGTGAGCCGGATTCAGAGCGCGAGCCCGGTTGTTCATCCAGCGGGTCTGTGTCCACCCCTTTGCGGCCACGGCCTCGAACAGGCGTCGAGCGACCATGGCGGCCGGGGGCGTGGCGGCGTCCTTCACGTAGGTGCTGTGAGTCATCACCACACTGTTGACATACACGTCATGCAGCAAGTCCACCGTCCTCCGAGCTTCCGTCGCCGAGATCCGGACCGGGTTTTCAGCGCTGGGAAGATTCTGTGCTCGGGAAGCGGCGATGAGGATGATGGGTCCAGTCAGGACAAGCGCAAGCAATCGAGGTCGCATCGAGACATCCCTCTTCCGGGAGAGCCATCAGGGAACGACCAGCCACCCGCGCCGATCCGGGCTGCCCTCCGGGCGACGGCTATCCGGGCAGGAGCTGGTCTCTACATTCGGACGACTGGAGCGTGATTGAAGTCTCATCGATCATCGGCTCGGGCTTCAAAACCGGCAGCACGAGCCATGCCAGCAGATAAAGCACGGCGCCGGCCACGAGGGCGCCGGAATAGCCGTAGAACTTGGCCAGCGCCATGGCGCCGACGGAGCCGAGAATGGTGAAAGCGCCGTTCACGCTCCAGAATGCGGGCACCAGCGACGCGTATCGGCCCTCAGAAAGTCGGAGGGCAGTGGGGAACGGCATCCCCATCAGGAACGCGGGCGGTGCGATCAGGAGTGCAGTGGCCGCGATTCGAACGGGCAGCGGCGATCCCAGCAGCAGTTCGAGCAGCCTGGCGAGGGCGACGTAGTAGATCGCACAGAGCGCGAGCAGGAGCGGGAGCAGTTTTCTGAGCCGCCCCCACGCCTCCAGGGGTTCCCCGCGCTGCGAGAAGCGGCTGCCCGCGGCGCACGCGAGGAGGAGTGAGAAGAGCGTCACCGTCAGCGCCCTGGTGGGGAAGCCGAGCAGCAGCACGAAGCGATGCATCAGCGCCAGTTCCACCATGATGAACCCGGCGCCGAGGCAGCCGAAGTAGAGCACGGCGCCCGAGGCCCGCGGGATCGACGCGCGTCGATTTCCCGACAGCCCGGTTCTGGCGCAAATCCCGAGTGCGAGAACCGCCACGGCGGCGGCTCCGATCGCACTCATCTCGAGTAGCCCTCGAACGAACGGATGGAGCCCGTGGGCCACGTCCACATAGAACGGACGATCGTCGGTGACTTCCTCCAGGCTGGCCAGCGTCGTCGCCCCATCGGGCTTCATCGGATCGATGGGGATGGGGTACTGCTTCTCCAGCAAGGAGCGGATCGTGGCCAGCCCGGCCGCGGGATCGAACCGCTGCCCTCCGGCCCCCTGGGGGTTCAAATGCGGTATGTAGAGCGGTTCCAGTCTGTTGGCCAGGATGCCGCGGACCAGATCCTCTGCCGCCGGCCGAGACCACGGTGAACGTTTGAGCAGGAGTGCATGCCGGTAGGGGCCTGTGCCGAAGAGCTGTTCCGGGATCCGCGCGGTGGCCAGATGCTGGTCGGCATTGGGAATGCCGAGGTCCCTCAACGCCTTGAGCGCGGTGACCATCAGCCGGTCAATTAGAAAGCCCTCCTGCGTGATGAGCGCCACCATTCCGTCTGGGTTGAGTCGCCGCCAGTAGTCCCGAAACGCCTCGACGGTGTAGAGGTGGTTGTCGAGGAGAGCCACGCCGCTGGTCTGGGTGGTGGCCGTCTTGGCGCAGGCGAAGTAGATCAAGTCGTACGAGCCGGAGCGCTGAAGAAAGCTCCGGCCCTCATCCACGAGGAGCCGAACCTCCGGCCGTTGATAGACCCGGGCGTAGGTGGAACTGAATCTCGGGTCCTTCACGATGCGCGGGATGCTCGGGTTGATCTCGACCGCATCGACGTGGCGAGCGCCTCCCGTGAGAGCCAGCAGGACATCCAGGCCCCCTCCGGAACCGATGGCGAGTACCGACGACGGCGCTTTGCCGGCCACGCGATAGGGGAGCATGCCGATGAATCCGGCGTAGTCCTTCCGAACGCTTTCAAACGTGCCGTCCCACGGCGCCATCTGGGTGGGTACGTCTCCGTCGGTGTAGACGTAGAAGAGGTTTTGATTGGGATCAAGCACGACATCGGTGCGGGATACGGCAGACCAGTCGGTTCGCACGATGCGGGAGCCGGTGTACGGGTCGGCGAGTTCGACGAAGAGCGGTTTCGTCTGGAGGTGCCACGGGTGTCCGGGATCGGAGCGGGCCTCACTCGGCATTCGAAGGGGTGGAAGCGAAATCCAGTTGCCGGAGAGGTTCGTCGCCAGGCAGCCCGCCAGTAGTGCGGCCGTGAGTCCGGAAGCGATTCGGGTCGGCAAGAGTCGTCGTCCCGTTGCCAGGACAGCCCCAACCGTTGCGGTGGCGGCGCCGAGGGCAAGGGGAGTGTTCAGCCCGCCGAGGTGGTCCAGCATCAGGACTGAGAGCGGCGCCGCGGCTGCGGCGGCGCTGAGGTCGATGAAATACAGACGGCCGCCATCGGCAGCGTATCGACGAAAGAGCAGCGCGAGAAGCATGCCGCCGGCGGCGAAGGTCAGCGTCGGCAAGCCGATCACCACCCAGGTCTCGCCTCGCGCCACCAGGTCGCGTCCCCACGGACTGGCGAACAACACCAGTGTCGGCGCCGCCAGCGCTGCGCCCAGCGCGGCGGAGAGCCACGCAATCCATCCCGTCAGGGAACCCTCTCGCGGACGCACCCCTTGCGCGATCAGCCCACCGAGCCCCAACCCCCCAATGGCGCCGGACACGATGAGAAAGACATAGGGAGCCCGAAAGAGAACCGAGAAGACGCGCGTCAGCGCCAGCTCCGCCGCGAGAACGGCGAAGGACACGACGGCCACGGCGATGACCGCGCTCCTTGGCGCTCGCGTGTCGGCCCGTTCACTCCCGGCGGCTGACATCTTTCAGGTTCCTCTCACTCATCAAGCGTTGTCGGCGTCTCGCCGACCATCCGCGTGTCCCGCGCAGCTCGGCGTCAATCAGGTCGTTTCGGAATGCCAGGCAGGATCGCCCGGTTATCGTAACCCCGAGCGGGCCGTTGTGCCGAGGTGGGCCCTCGAGCCGCGCGGAGAACCAATGGCCCGGGGCGCAAAACCGCCCAAAAAACCGGGTTGCGCGAATCAGCTATTCGTCTGCTACAACTACGTGCTGGCAAACGCTTTTTTGATCTTTTTCCTTCCGGTACGCCGCCCGCCGTCCGGAAGCCTGGGCCGGAAGCAAGACCTTTCTCGATGCCGCTCGACCACATCCTCATCCGGGGCGCCCGGCAGCACAACCTGAAGAACATCAGCCTGGAAATTCCCCGCGATAAGCTCGTGGTGATC
>SYKE01000299.1 GCA_005798285.1 Actinomycetota bacterium | reverse complement strand
GGGCTGCTCGTCACGATGCCGGGGCGCACTTCCACGACGTTGGCCGGCCGCCGCTTCTCGTGACGGCCTTGCTCAGACGTGCGCTCTTGATGAGCAGGAGAGATTACCCGGTTTGAGCCCACGCATCGGCCCGGCTTCTGGGCAAGCGATGGACCCTCGTTTTGCCACAGGCTGGCTGATGTACCAGGGCCGTTGTGCCGACCCCAATGACTGAACCGCCTTAATCTCGTCCGGTCACCAGGGAAAGGTCACCGGCCCGTTGCCTTCCCGGCGACTCGATCCGCGAGGAAGAAACTCGGGTGCGGAGGTTGGTTGTAGCCCACGTTTTGGGAGTGGACGCTGTTCCGGTACATCGGGTCGTGCATCAGGGTCGGGAGGCGGTGGTCCGTCGGAAGGGTGGTGGAGTAGATCCGGAGTTCCTTACCGTCCAGGGTTCGCCAGATTACTTCCTCTCGCCAATCGCCGAGAATGTCCGCGCACAAAGTCGGCGTTGCTTTGGTGCCGTTGTTGGACGAGCATCCTTCTGCGCGCAGCAGGGTTTGCTCGGTTCCGGTCTTCCAGTCCCACTTGCTGATCTGATTACGGTCCAGCAGCTCTCGCAGCGGGTCGCCGTCCCACCAAACTCCGAAGTTGCAGGAGCGGGGACGGGTCTGCGAGATTGATTCTCCTCTGCAACTGTAAAGGGTGTCCAGCCCCGGACCCGCAGCCCAGCACTCGGCGCCGGGATGGGTGGGGTCGATGTCGAACGCCACTCCCCGCCCCACATCCGGCGATGGTTTGCTCCAGAGAAGCTGCCCGGAGGCGGCATCGCGGAACTCGATCCCGTGCGGGTGCTTCGGCTTTTCATGGATGTCGAACACCTCCAGACCCGGTCGGGTCGGATCGAGGTCGGAGAGGTGGATGGCGTCGCCGTGGCCCAGCCGGGTCGTGTAGCGCGGGCGTCCATCGTCGTCCACGCACATGGCGCCGTAGACCACCTCGTCTCGACCATCTCCGTCCACGTCTCCGACACTCAGGTTGTGGTTTCCCTGGCCTTCGTAGTCCGCCAGATCCGGCTTGCCGGCAGTGTCGAACAACCAGCGGCGAGTGAGCTTGCCCCCTCGCCAGTCGACCGCTTCCAGTTTGGTGATCGTGTAGTAGCCCCGGCACATCAGGATGCTCGGCAGCGCCCCGTCAAAGCTGCCGACCCCCATCAGGAAACGGTCCACACGGTTCCCGTATGTGTCTCCCCAGTCCGCCACCCGGCCCCGAGGCAGGTAGTCGATCCGGGACAACTCCTTGCCGGTGGTTCCCTCGAACAGGGACAGAAATTCGGGACCGTCCAGGATGTAGCCCGTCTCTGGATTGACGTAATCGGTCCGACCATCCCCATTCACGTCGCCGATCCGAACTCCGGTCCCGTCGACCGTGCCCTCGGCCGTGCGAACCGCCACCTCCGCGCGACCGTTTCCGTCGAAGTCCGCCACGACGAATGGCGTGTAGTGGGCGCCCTCGCGGATGTTGCGGCCCAGGTCAATCTGCCACAGCCGCTCTCCCGTCAGCCGATAGGCCTCAAGCCGCGTCGTGCCGGGACAAACGCCGCGCTGAGAGTTGTCATAACCCCGCATCTCCTGTTTCAGGACGATCTCGTAGCGGCCGTCCCCATCCAGGTCCGCCACGGCGGCATCGTTCGGGGTGTAGCCCTGCGGCGTCTGGAGTGGAACGGAGAGATAGGGACGCGGCGCCTCGGACGATAATAGCCACTCAGAAACCGTGCCGGCGGACTCCTTCCCACCGACCACCGGGCGGACTTCATAGCGCCAGCGGCCCGCCGTGGGCAGCGTAACGTCCTGGAAGCAGGTAGCGCTCGCAAGCGGCTCCGCGGTGAGCCGCTTTCCTGCTGCCCCCTCGACCTGGCGGTACACGTGAAACCGGATCTGAGGATCGTCGGTCGCCAGCAGTCGCCAGCTCAGAAACGCAGTGGCAGCCTCGGCTCGGAGTGCGACGACGCCCCGATCCAGTTGCTCCAACCGGGACGGGGGCAGATCCGGCGCGGCGCCGGCAATCGATGCCAGTACCAGCGCGGCAGCGAGAACAAGAACAGCTTTTCGAACGCGTCGCATCGAGGCGCCTCCTGCGCGGTTTGGGGAGGTCTGTTCCCCAGAGGTCTCAACTCGGCGGTCTGCGGACTCGGCGGGCCCGCGAACTTGACTTCACAACGGGCGCGATCGCTGCGGCAAACCGCGGTTGAGACAGGAGCAGGGCATCCCAGGTGAACCCGCAGCCGGCGACAGAGTGAAGTTCCGAGAATAGTTTGTCTCAACAAATCGGTTTACGGCGATAGTTGCGGCGATACTTGGGGCGTTTGTTGTGGCGAACGTTGGGGCGAGTTGCTGCGGAAGAGGGTCCCGGGCCCGGCACGGGGATGCCCCCGATCGCTGTCGGGCGTTTAGGTGAATTCACCGAAACGCAACACGCATCACGGCGTCACAACAACCGGTTCGGAATGTCGGCGCCGTGCGAACGAGCAGGCGCCCACGATCGGAGGAGCTGATTCCATGAGCCAGTTCACACGCCGGTCCTTCATGGGCGGCGCTCTTGCCGTCACTGCGGGGACCGTGCTTCCCACCTCGCGCTGTCTCGGCGCGAACGACGACATCCGGGTCGCTGTCATCGGCTTCAACGGTCGGGGCGTCGGGCATATCGGCGACCTTGCAAAGATGAAGGGCGTTCGGCTGGTTGCGCTCTGCGACGTCGATCCCGCAGTTCTCGCCCGCGAGGCGTCCAAACTGTCGAAGCAGGGGATTGAAGTACAGACCTACACCGATGTCCGAAAGGTGATGGAGTCGAAAGAGATCGATGCCATCACCACGGCAACCCCCAATCACTGGCACTCCCTGATCGGTATCTGGGCCTGCCAGTCCGGCAAAGACGCGTACATCGAAAAGCCCATCAGCCACAATGTGTGGGAGGGGCGGCAACTCGTCAAGGCAGCGCGCAAGTACAAGAGGATCGTTCAGGGCGGCACTCAGAATCGGTCGAACGGCCGACTGAAGGCAGCGGTCGAGTACGTGCAGGGCGGCAATCTCGGCAAGATTCGGGCCATCTACGGCCTCTGCTACAAGCCGCGGCAGTCCATCGGAACCGGCGCAGGCACCCTGCCTTCCGGGCTCGATTACGATTTGTGGTGCGGACCGGCGGCGATGACGCCGTTGAAGCGTCCGAAGCTTCACTACGATTGGCACTGGGTGTATGAAACCGGCAACGGCGACATGGGCAATCAGGGCATCCATCAGATGGACGTCGCACGGTGGTTTCTCGGTGTCGACGCGCTCTCGCCTCGCGTGATGAGCATCGGCGGACGGGTCGGTTACACCGACGCGGGCGAGACCCCGAACACTCAGGTGATCGTCCACGACTATGACAGGGCGCCGCTGTTCTTCGAAACACGCGGTCTGCCGAAGGGCAAACAGTTCCACGAAGCCAGAGCCTGGAACTCCAACATGGACGCTCCGGACTGGTTCCCCAATGGCCGCGGCATCTCGGTGGTCGTCGACTGCGAGGGCGGAAAGGTCTTCGACGGTCAGGGCAACGTGGCCGCCTACGATCAACAGGGGCGGAAGATCAAAGACTTCGAGTCGATCGGCGACGGCACGGATCACATGGAGAACTTCATCCAGGCGGTCCGCGAGCGAAAGCCGGAATTGCTCCATGCGGACTGCCTGGAGACACACCTCTCCAGCGCGCTGTGCCACACCGGGATGATCTCGCATCGGCTCGGGAAGGGCGCCCGCCCCGAGGAGACGATGGAGAAGATTCGCTCCAATGCGACCCTGGCCGCGCGCTATGAGTCGATGAAAGAGCACCTGGTGCGAAACGGCGTGGATCTGTCTTCGAGCCAGCTCACGGTCGGCCCCTGGCTCCAGTTCGATCCCAAAAAGGAGCGGTTCATCGATAACGACGAGGCCAACGAAATGTTGACCCGCGAGTACCGAAAGGGCTACGTCGTTCCCGGCAAGGTGTAGTTCAGACCCAACTCGCCGCTTCACGTCTGATCAAACGCCCCGGAGGGATTGCACCCTCCGGGGCGTTTGCTGATCCGGTCCGACCCGGCTCGGTGAGAACCCCCTACTGCTTCACAAACGAATCCGCCGGTTTGAGCGATGTCGGATCCTTCTTGGCCTGCGTGAGGTACTCTTCGAGGCAGGGAGGGCAGCAGAACTGGTACGACTGGCCCGCGATCACCCAGGTGTAGCCGGGGTTGGCCTTGGTCAGCGTGATCGGACAGATGCGATCCCCGACCTTCGGCTTCAGATCGTGGCTCACCTTGATGCCGCGGAACTTCTTTGAAGGAAGGTCGTTCCCGTTCGCCTTGATGTCGGCGTCGGTGTAGGCCCCGCCGGGAGAGAGGTACAGCTCCTTCTCCTTCGAGGAAACCGGCGGAGCGCTTGGGTGAATCGCCAGTGCCCCCATGGGATAGAGCGTGCGGATCGTCTCCAGGGTCCGGATCACCGCCTGCTCCTGGCGAGCCGTTTCGCGCTGCTTGCCGGCGTCGGCGTAGCCGTCGAGCTGCTCGGCCAGGCGATCCATGATGCGGACCTGCGATTCCAGCTTCTTCAGGATGGCCGGCGGGAGCGCCCGACTCTTCTCGGGAAGGGTCCGAACGAGATCCCGGACCTCAAAGGCCACCGGGTGCACCTCATCCAGCCGTTTCTCCTTGATCATCTGCCTCAGATCTCTCATCTGCGCCTGGATGTCCCCCCAGGTGGAGGAGGCATCCTGAAAGGCAACTCGAGTGGAGCGGGTTGTCGTGGGCTGGCGCCGCGGCGACTGGCCGCTCTGCGCAACCACCGGAACCGCAGCGAACGCCAACGCCGCCGCAAGGGCCGCCCCGAACACCAGTCGTCGAACCTTCATCACGGTCAGCACTCGCGTTCCCCCCAACTCTCTGGGCGAGAGCGTATCGCGCCCGGTTCCAACTTGACCATCAAAAGCCACGGGAGTACCCCACTACAAATCGAACGCGATCTCGCGGAGACCCCTTCCATCCGACTAGATCGGTCTGGAGCCCGACATCCACCACCGAAAGCACCCCCACCTGCTTTCGGAGTCCGAGACCGACTCCCATTCCCGGCCCCGTTCCCTGATCCTCGCCCTGGCGGACGGAGAGTTCCGCGAGGCCGGTGGTGGCGAACCGGGTCGGATAACCCAGGGGTCTGCTGTATCCCAGCACGATGGCTCCGTGAAGATCGCGCTCCCCGCCGCCCGCCCCCGGATTGCCGTTAAGATCGAGATTGAGGTGGGCTCGCCCGTAGCGGCCCGCCTGCCGAGTCGCGATTCCCCTCAGGCGAAAGCCGACTCCCCGGCCGCCGATCCCTGTCGGCGCCAGCAGATCCGCCCGAAGGGCAAAGGCCGGAGTTCTGCCGTGCTGTCGGTTGAAGTTTCGAAGCCAACCCACCGAAACCGCCCCCAGATCAAACCGAGTGTCTCGATCCCGAGCCCGGCCCCCGAAGGTGGGGTCCAGCCCGACGCTTAGATGGCTGTTCATCTGATAGCCATAGAGATACTCCGCAGCCATGCCGATGCCGAGCGCCCGACGGCGAGTGAGACCGAGACCGAGACCGAACTCCAAAGCCTGCTCCCGATACGCAAGGCTGTCCGCATCATCGAACGAGAGAGGCCGGCGCGCATCAATGTTGTTGTGGTCCACGGCGGCCGCCGGTAACGCGATGAGCGCGATTGCGGTAACTGCAAGCTGTAGCAAGGTCCCTCTACTCATCGCTGCGCTCCTTCCTTGGAAGTTGCTTTTCCCATGTCGGGGCCGACGATGGACGAATACGGGTTCTCCACAGGCCCCTTCGGTTTGACGTAGGTGTCGGGCTTGTGACCCTCCTTTACAGCCCACTCACCAAACGTGAGCGCCCGGGCCCCGGCCAACTTCGGGGTCGCCTTGACATAGGCATCGAACGCCGCCCGAGAGGTGAAGGCGCGGGACCACTCGTCGCAGCCGATGTGCGTGTCTTCACTCTCGATGAAGATCAAGCCCGGACTCGAAGTCTTCAGGTTTCCCTGCTCATCCGAGATGACCAGCGCAACCCGTTCCGGATCCTCGGTTGGGATCCGCAGTAGCGCTCGACCCTTAGTCTCCGCGGACATGTCCCGAGCACACAGCGGGCACCGGATGCGCATCGACCATCCGTCCGCCGAAACCGTTGGGTTTCGCCATTCATCCTTGCCCGACCAGAGCGGCATGGAGCAGTGGTGGCAGTCGGACATGTTCATCCAGCCCATGCTCGGCATCCACATCAACTCCGGAGACATTCCGGTCATTATTCCCATTCCCGGCATTCCCACGAAGTGCCGATGATCGTGAAGCCGCTCCGCCGCCTCGCTGCCGGGCTTTTCGCCTCGATGCGCCTCGGCCGAAACCATCCAGATCGCGAGCTTGACCTGCTCCGCCTTCTGGCGTTCGTTCAACCACTCTGTGGCCAGAATGTCGTTGACCATGTCGTGCAGCATGTGAAGGTTGTCGAACGCATTCGCGATGTGCGGGAAGCGCGACGCGAACGCGGGGCTGACCTCAGCGAACATCGGCATGAAGTAGCGGTCGGTCAGGTAGAGCTCCACCTTTCGATACTGCTCGCCGATCACGGCGTAGCCGGCCTGCTGGTCCTGCGGCGAAACGCGGTAGAGCAGGTCATACATCGCGCCCTGCAGCCAGTGATAGCCCCAGAACAAGCCGTTCACCTTCGGATACGTGTTCCGGAACTTCCGGCTGTACGGGAAGGTGTAGAGATAATCCATATTCATCGGCAGCGGCGTGATGGCGTACGGCACCGTGTCGAAGTAGTACTGCCACAGCCGCTCGATCTCTCGCTCTTTCTGCTTCTCGGTGAGATCGGCGCTCGCCAGGACGTCCACGGTCTGCGCGTGCAGGATGTGGGTCCAGTCGAACACCTGCTCCAGCACGCCGTAGGTTCTGGCAAAGGTGGGAGAGATCGCCGCTTCGTCGGGCATGAACCGGGGCGGGTTCTTCAGCACGCGGTCGATGCGCGCAAAGGTGTCCGTTTCAAGTCCGCCGGCGCGACCGGTCACGAGATCCTCGTAGGCCATGGCGTGGCCTACAGAGACGGCATTCAAGTCTCGCGCCAGTCGATCGATCCGATACACGTCGAAGTTGTAGCGGCCCCGCCGGATGAAGATGTGGTTCCGGCGGGTGTTGCTCAGCCACTTCGGCAGGTTGGGCGGCGCCGTCGGCAGCGCGCGGACCGCTGGCACGGCCCGGTTCTCGACTTGCATCGCCGCGGGAGCCGGACTGCCGGATGCCGCCGCTGCGGTCCAACCGAGGAGCGCAGCCGTGAGGGTGGAAAGCCAGGTCAGGTGCTTCATTTCGAAATTCCGGTGAATGGGTCGGCGCTCACCGCTCGGTCTTGGAGAGCTCCAACAGCGCGGCGAGGGAAACGGTTCGGGCGTCTTTCGGCAGTTCCTGATGGGTTTGCAGCCACCTGGGGAGCGCCTCGCGAGTCGTCAGAGCCCGATATCCGAGCTGGCAGCTCTTATGACCCACCCTGTGGGCAATGAAGACGGCGCTCTCCGGCGACGTCGTCCACTTGCCTTCCGTGCGGGCCAGCCTGACCGGCTTGCCCTTGATCTCCGACGGCGCCAGGATCGTGAGATCGCCGCCGTAGGTGGCGGAGTCCTGCAGAGCACAGGCCACGCAGCGGTATTCGATCCGCTTTCTACCACTTTTCAGGGCCACCTCGTTGTCCAGTTTGTCCGTGTCCTGCACCACATCCAGCTTGCAGACGGGGCACTTGCCTTCATGAGCCGACACCTGTCGCAGATCCACCGCGCCAAGGGCGAAAACCGCTGCTGCCGCCAGTGCCAGCACGCCGCGTCGAGTAGATAGACCAATCATGTTCCTGTCTCCATCCCGGCGTTCCGCCGGAACCCAATGCCTGACCGTTTCTGGGATCGCCCGACCTCCGCCGGTCCGGGGTGAGCCGGACGAATTGGAAGGATCGGGGAGCCGCCGAACCAGGGTCGAGGACAATCCACGACACTCCAGAGTTCAGGCGACACTCAACGGCTGCACCGCAGCGCCGAAACGCAGCAGGGCAACCCTCAGAGCGGGTAACCGACACTCACCCTCTCGGGCGGGCGCCGATCAGGCGGTGGGCGGAGCTCGGCCGGCGCCGCGGTTGAGGAGTGGGTCGGTCGGAACGCCATGGTTCCCGACCGGCCGCAGGACGGCACACACCACCGCGGAGCTGGAATGGTTGAAGGCCGGTGCAGGCGCGGCAGGATTGAAGCCGACGAGACGGGTCTCGGGCGCCGTGGTCGCAGGGTCCGTCGGACTCGACGATCCCATGCCGCAGTCGCACGCGGCCGGCAAACCAGCCAACACCGCGGCTCCCGATGCGGAAGGCTCACCCGGATGACCGGCGCTGAGCGAGGACCCGCAGCAGCAGTCCCCCTCGCCGCCCATGCTGCAGCGGACGGAGCCGTCCCCCGTGGAACCGCTGGCGACGTTCTGCGATCCGGCGCCGCTGCCATCCGCCCGGGCGCACGCCATCGCGGCCCGTGGGCCTGCCGCCAGAAGCAGCAAGCTCGACAGAAGCGAGAGCGTCAGCCAGAACTGGTTTCTTCGAAGCTCAACCATTTGTTGAAGTCGGCGCCGTGAAAAACAAACCGTTGTCGAAGTCATTATATACCCCCCCTGGGTAAACGACAAGCGGCGACTACTTTCGAGACGCCCGGCACAACCCACCGGATCGGAGCGCCGTGGGATAGGATCGCTGCGATGCGTCGTCCACCTCATCCGGAGTGAAGGCTGCGGGCAGTGCCGGCCTGAACCCCCTCAACCGGAGAGAATTCGTCAGCACCGAGACGCTCGAAAACGCCATCGCGGCGCCAGCCATCATCGGGGTGAGCCAGATTCCAAGACTGGGGGCTAGAACTCCGGCGGCAACGGGAATGCCGATGACGTTGTAGGCGGACGCGAAGAAGAGGTTCTGCCGGATCGACCGCATCGCTGCCCTCGAAAGTTGGATCGCCGCCACCACCCCCAGCAGATCGCTTCGGATGAGGGTGATGTCCGCCGCTTCGATCGCCACGTCGCTCCCCGCGCCGATGGCGATCCCCACATCTGCCTGCGCCAATGCGGGCGCGTCATTGATCCCATCGCCGACCATCGCGACCCGGTGTCCTGCTGACTGGAGCGCCGTGATGTGCCGAAGCTTGTCCTCGGGAAGCGCTTCCGCCACCACGTGCCGGATCCCGGCCCTTCGGGCTATCGCCGCCGCGGTGCGCCGATTGTCTCCCGTGAGCATGTGAACCTCCAGGCCGAGTGCCTGAAGTGCCCTTACGGCATGTGCCGAATTCGGCCGCATCTGATCCGCAATTGCGAGCAGCCCGAGTGGCTGGCCCGCTTCCATCACCAGCACCGGAGTCTTTCCGTCGTCCGAGAACTGCTCGGCTTTCGCGGCGAGAAGCCTGGCGCCGGGTACGCCCTCGTCCATCCAGCGAAGGCTTCCCACCGCTACCCTTCGGCCCGCCACCTCGGCTTCCACTCCGAGCCCCGTCGACGAACGGAATTCAGATGCGTCTGCAATCACCAGACCGCGCTCCCGCGCTGCCCGGACGATGGCCTCGCCGAGCGGGTGTTCCGATCTCTGTTCCACTGCCGCCGCCAGCGACAGGAGTTGCTCTGCCGAGACTCCGGCCACAGGCAGAACATCCGTCACCGACGGCTCTCCGAGGGTGAGAGTGCCCGTCTTGTCCAGCACGACAGCCGTCACCCGATGGGTCGTCTCCAGACTCTCACCGCTCTTGAACAGCACCCCAAGCTCGGCACCTTTTCCCGATGCGACCAGCACCGAAGTCGGTGTGGCCAGCCCCAGGGCACACGGGCACG
>SYKE01000032.1 GCA_005798285.1 Actinomycetota bacterium | reverse complement strand
GCTTCGAGGGGTGTGCCTGAACATCCTGGCAACGGTGGACTGTAGGGGAGCGGCAGATGCGAGGACCGAGCTCGCGGCCAATCCTCGGAGGGCTCTGAGGCTGATCGGGGTCTGATTCCCGACAATCGAATCACCGTGGGCAAGAACCGGGCCCGGGGAGCGATACGCATGAGACTCGTGCTCGTCCTGCTGGTCGGAGCGGCGCTGGTCGCCGCCTCTGGGCGCTCCACCCGCGCGGCGGGAGCGCGCCCGAACATCGTCGTGATCATGGCGGACGATGTGGGCTATTCCGACATCGGCTGCTACGGCGGCGAGGTGAAGACTCCCGTCCTGGATCGACTCGCCCGGGGTGGGGTCCGCTTCAGCCAGTTCTACAACACGGCCCGATGCTGCCCCACCCGGGCGGCGCTTCTCACCGGGCTCTACCCGCATCAGGCCGGCATCGGGCACATGATGGCGGATCGCGGGTATGAGGGCTACCGGGGCGACCTGAACCGTCGCTGCCTCACGCTGGCGGAGGCGTTGAAGCCCGCCGGCTATGCCGCCTACGCGGCCGGCAAGTGGCACGTCACACCGAATGTGCTGCCCCCTGCCGTCGCCGATCAGCACAACTGGCCTCTGCAGCGCGGCTTCGACCGTTTCTACGGCACCATTCATGGCGGCGGCAGCTTTTACGATCCCAACTCGCTGGTCCGCGACAACACCTTGATCTCGCCCTACGCGGATCCAGAGTACCGCCCCAAGCGCTATTACTACACCGACGCCATCAGCGATCAAGCCAGTCGCTTCATTTGCGAACACGCGGAGCAGGATCGCGACAAGCCGTTCCTGATGTACGTCACGTACACCGCCGCGCACTGGCCGATGCACGCGCCGGAGGAGTCGGTCCGCAAGTATCAGGGCCGCTACGACGCCGGCTACGACGCCCTGCGCCGCGAGCGCTATGCCCGCATGCAAAAAGTCGGCTCCATCGACTCCCGCTGGGAGCTGTCTCCCACCGTCGGCGACTGGTCCGGGGTGAAGGACCGGGCCTGGGAGGCGCGCTGCATGGAGGTCTATGAAGCCATGCTCGACCGCATGGATCAGGGCATCGGCAAGATCGTTTCCACGCTGAAGGCGGCAGGCCAGTTCGACAACACCCTGGTGCTGTACCTGCAGGACAATGGCGGCTGCGCCGAGATCACCGGGCGGCAGCAGACCGGCGAGTTCACGGTTCGGCCCGACAAACCGCCTTTCCCGCCGATGAGGCCGGACGAGCTCCAACGCGACATGATCCCGAAGCAAACCCGCGACGGCTACCCGGTCATCCAGGGACCCGGCGCCCGGCCCGGCGCTCCGGACAGCTTCGTGGCGTACGGCCGGGGCTAGGCGAACGTTTCTAACACGCCGTTCCGCGAGTACAAGCACTGGGTGCACGAGGGTGGAATCTCGAGCCCGCTCATAGCGCATTGGCCGAATGGGATCGCGCCGTCGCTGCGCGGCAAGTGGGTCTCCAGCCCTGCCCACCTCATCGACGTCATGGCGACCTGTGTGGATCTCTCCGGCGCCGTCTACCCGCGCTACGCTGCCGGGCAGCGAATTCGCCCCCTGGAGGGCACGTCGCTGCGTCCCGCGCTGGAAACTGGACGCCTGAGCCGCTCTGCCCCGCTCTTCTGGGAGCACGAGGGCAACCGCGCCGTGCGGGACGGCCGGTGGAAGCTCGTCGCAAAGGAGAACCAGCGCTGGGAGCTGTACGACATCGACGCCGACCGGAGCGAGCAGCACGATCTCGCAGCCCGAGAGCCGGAGCGGGTCCTCGCACTGTCCGCGCGGTGGGACGAGTGGGCCGCGCGCGCCAACGTGCTTCCCCTCGGAGGCTGGCGAGGCCGGGCCGCCCAGCGCTGACCGGGCGGCTCCGTGGGCCCGAGTCTACACGTCGGGCGGAAACGGCCAGCCCGGCAGCATGCGGCGGAGCGGCCGGTCCTCCCGGTAGCCCAGAACATACTCCGCCTGCATGATCTGGTGCACCTCGCGGGTCCCTTCATAGATGACGGGCCCGCGGGCGTTCCTCAGGTAGCGCTCCACCGGGAATTCGTCCGAGTAGCCGTAGGCGCCGTGGATCTCCACGGCATCATTCGCGGATTGGAACGCGGCGTCGCAGTTCGTCCACTTCGCCAGACCCACCTCTCGGGTGGTGCGGCGGCCCTCATTCATCAGCCAGCCCACCTGCTGATACAGCAGGCGGCCGATATCACGGGACTGCACCATCCGCGCGATCATCTGCTGCACGAGTTGCTTCCGCCCGATCGGCTCGCCGAAGGTCTTGCGCTCGTTCGCATACCGGGTCGAAGCCTCCAGGCACGCGACAATGGTCCCCACCGCGCCGGACGCCACGGTGTACCGCCCCTTGTCGAGGGCGGACATCGCGATCTTGAACCCCTCGCCCTCTTCGCCCAACCGGTGGAAGCCGGACACTCGCACGTCCTGCAACGCGATCGACCCCGTATTGCCCGCCCGAACGCCAAGCTTGCCATGGATGGATGAGGTCGTCAGTCCCGGCATCCCCCGCTCCACGATGAATGCGGAGACACCCCGGTGACCGGCGGCGGGATCGGTCTTGGCGAACACGAGAAAGTGGTCCGCCACATCGGCGAGCGAGATCCAGGTCTTCTCGCCGTTCAAGAGGTAGCCGTCGCCGTCCCGACGGGCGGAGCAGCGCATCGAGGCGACGTCGCTCCCAGCATCCGGCTCGGTGAGGGCAAACGCCGCGATTCGCTCCCCACGGGCCTGGGGGACGAGAAAGTGCGCCTTCTGCTCCGACGACCCCCACTGGAGCAGCGTGAGGCTGTTGAGACCCACATGTACGGACATCACCACCCGCGCCGAGGTATCCACGCGCTCCAATTCCTCGGAGGCGATGCCCAGCGACAGATAATCCATCCCCGCGCCGCCATAGCTCTCCGGCAGGCAAAGCCCCAGCAGACCAATCTCGGCCATCTTGGGCAGGAGCGTCGGATCGTGAGTCTGAGTGCGGTCGCGCTCCCGAATGCAGGGGCCGATCTCGCGTTCGGCGAACCGGCGCACCGTCTCCCGCAGCAGTCGGTGCTCTTCGTTCAAGCTGAAGTCCATGGAGTCCTTTCCCGATCCCTCCGAAGAGTATTGTATAATGGGCGGTCAACAGGAGCGTGAAGGTCCCCGGGGCGCCGCTTTGCGCTGGAAACCGCGTTTATGATCGTAACCACAAAAACCCTCTTCCAGCACGCATACGGCAAGTATGCTCTGGGAGCCTACAACATCAATAATCTGGAACAGATCATGGGTCTGTTTCAGGGGTGCATCGACTCACGCGCGCCCTTCATCATCCAGCTTTCCAAGGGAGCGCGCAGCTACACCGACAAACGGATGCTGGAAGCCATGATTCGTACGGCGGAGGAGATCTTCCCCGAAGCCGTGTTTGCCGTCCACCTGGACCACGGCGACGAGAAGACCTGCTATGAGTGCATCGAGAGCGGATTCTACTCCAGCGTGATGATCGATGCTTCCCACCACGACTTTGACGAGAACGGGGCCATCACGCGCAGGGTGGTGGACGCCGCCCATGCAAAGGGCATCTCCGTCGAGGCCGAGCTCGGCATGCTGGGCGGTGTGGAAGAAGACATCCAGGTCGACGAGCAGCATGCCTGTCTCACCGATCCGGACGACGCCAAAGTCTTCGTGGAGCGGTCCGGCTGCGATTCCCTCGCCTGCGCCATCGGAACGTCTCACGGCGCCTACAAGTTCGCCGGCTCTCAGGGGATCCACTTCGAGCGCGTGCAGGCGATTCAGGATCGGCTGCCGGGCTTCCCACTCGTGATGCACGGATCCTCCAGCGTCCCTCAGGACGAGGTGGCCCGGATCAACGCCGCGGGCGGCACGATGGGGGGCGCCAAAGGCGTCGACACCGCGCACTACCTGCCCGCCGCGAAGCTTGGCGTTTGCAAGGTGAACATCGACACCGACGGTCGTCTGGTCTGGACTCGCGTGCACCGCGAGTACTTCCAGGAGAAACCCAAGGAGTTCGATCTCCGCGGCCCCGGCAAGATCTTCATGGCCGAGTACGCGAAGTTCATCGCCTCACGCAACGTGCTGCTCGGCTCCGCCGGTCAGCTCGACGCCGTCCGAGAATCTGCCCTGGCCGGCTAGCTCGTTTCGGCTTGTGCCGCCGCGACACTGTCTCGGCGGCACACCGCAACTCGGCACGTCATTGATCAGCGGCAGGGGATACGGTCGTGAATTCCATCCTTCCGATCAACGTCGACGACGTGCTGTCGGGGAGAGTCGAGTCTGCTCGGCTGGAATTCACACCAACGTGGGACCCTAAAGGCAACGCGTCGCAGATCCTGAAGACTCTTTCGGCGTTTGCGAACGACCTTCAGAACCTCAATGGCGGCTACGTGGTGATCGGCGTTGAGGAGAGGGATGGCGTCGCCGTTCGCCCCGTGCGAGGAGTTCCGCCCGACACCCTGGACTCGATCCAAAAGGAAGTCCAGGGACAGTGCAATCGCCTCGATCCCGTCTACGTTCCCATCTTCTGCCCCGTTCGCGTCGACGACCGGCACGTGCTGGTCCTCTGGGCCCCGCCATCGGACATTCGACCGCACCAGGCGCCGGACGGCGAAAAGGGTGAGCGGAAGTACTACGTTCGGATCGGCTCTGAGACCGTGGAAGCCAGGGGAGACGTCCTCCGACAGTTGGTGGAGCAGACCGCGAGAGTCCCCTTCGACGATCGATTGAATCGCGAAGCCAGCAGCGAGGACCTCCGCATCACCTTGGTGAGGGAGTTCCTGCGCGACATCGCAAGCGACGCGCTGGCCGAGCCAAGCTCGGAGCGGATCTATGCAAGCATGCGGATCACCCGCCCGGTGAACGGGCATGCAGCCCCCACGAACGCAGGGCTCCTGTTCTTCTCCGAAGATCCCCGGCGTTGGTTTCGCGGCGCGAAGATCGAAGTGGCTCAGTTCCAAGACGGCGCCGGCGGCAACACGCTTGAAGACCAGGTGTACTCGGGCCCGCTTCACCACCAGGTGCGGCAGTGCCTGGCGTCCCTCCAGAATCTCACCACCACCCGCATTCTGAAGCGGGGCTTTGAAACCCGAAGGTGGGTGGACTATCCCTCACAAGCCCTTCGAGAAGCGATTGTCAACGCCGTTTACCACCGGAGCTATGAGCCCGGCTTTCCGGACCCCACCAAGGTCCATATCTATCCCGACCGGCTGGAGGTCATCAGCTATCCCGGTCCCGTGCAGGGGGTCGAGTTGATTCACCTCGTGGGGGAGATTCCACCCCCTCCTGTGCCGTCGAGAAACCGTCAGATTGGAGAATTGCTGAAGGAGCTGAGATTGGCAGAGGCGCGCGGGAAGGGGATGGCCAGGATCTTCCGAAGCATGCGGGAGAACGGCTCGCCAGAGCCCCACATCGATTTCGACAGCGGACGGACCTACTTTCGCGTAACACTTCCCGCACATCCGGAACACGGTACGTTCGGTGCGACTCGGCTCGTGCGGAGACGGAAACCCACCGTGCACTCGATGTAGTCGCCTGGAGTTCCCGCCCCACTTCGCGTTTGTCGGGGCTCGCTCGAAGGCGAGTTACTTGAACGTTTACAGGCGCCCTGTCCGCGTGCGCCCTACAGGTGGTCTTGATGTTTGATGCTCCCACGATCGAGGCGGTCCGAGCGGTCGGCCCGCTCATCCTGATCTCCGACTACGCCAGAAAAATCGGCATTCAGGAAATCGTTGATCGGATCTGCCCTGATGGGGGCAGCTCGGGCCTGACTCACGGTCAGGTGGTCCTGGCCATTGTGGCCAATCGGCTGTGTCAGCCATCGGCGATGGTCCACCTCAACGACTGGGCTCGCCATTCTGCCGCCGGACCGGTCCTGGGCCTGGACAGCGACCTCCTGGACGATGAACGCATCGCCTCTTGCCTCGATGCGCTGGCTCCGCACCTGGCTCGGGTGCAGGGTGAGGTGATGGCCCGGGCCATCCGTGAGTTTGGTCTCGATCTTCGCCGCGTGGAATGGAACCTCACATCGGTCGATCTGGAGGGCGCCTCTCTTCCGGATGAGCGTTCGGAAGCGAACGTATGGGCGGACGCCGGCTCCGCAGGCGTCGCAGGATTCAAACACTTCCAGGTGGGCCAGTTGTTGACCGAGGATGGGGGAGTGCCGCTGCAGTTCATACACGCGGAAGACCATGAGGTGGAGGTCGACGACATTCTCACGGCTCTCGCCGCGGCGACTCGGCACATCTCCTTTCCGGACAGCCTCGTGGTCGGAGACAGCGAGCTCCTGAGGGCGGACATCCTCGCAAAGCTGCGAAAGCAGAAGTTCCGCGTCCTGGCGCCGGCGTCCCGAACCGGCGAGACTCGGGATGCCTGCTCCGGTCTCGACCCGGAGGCGTGGATTCGGTTGGAGTACGTGCCGCGCCGTCAGGAGCGGCTGCCGGATGACGAACGAACGGAGTACCTGGGGCAGGAGACGGAGTTCCTGTTCTCGGATCCCGAAAGCAGCGGGGAAGTGCGCCTCCGACGGTTGTTCGTACGAAACGAGACCGAGCGGGCTGCCCGCGCAGCCACCCGGTCGAGATCGATCGATCGTTATCTTGAAAAGCTCATGGCGCTGACGTCAAAAATCGGTCAGCGAGGAGCCACAACGGCGTCGCAGGTGGAACGCAGCCTGGAGAAGCTGCGGAAGGAACACCCACTCGCGGCGCCGTTCGTGATGGCCGACCTTCGCAGAAGTGTGAATGGGTTCGCGGTGGACTGCGGGGTGACGGTGGAGGCCGTGAAAGAAGCGGCGCTCCTCGATGGCGTGACTGTGCTGCTGACGAACACCCCGGAAGAGGAAGCCGACGCCCACGAATTGCTGCGGATCTGGAAGGGGCAGTTGGAGCGCGAGCGGCGTCTGGCCGACTGGAAGGGTCCATTTCAGGTTCGTTCCGTGTTCCTGACGAGCGAGGAACGAGCCCAGGGTCTGCTGGTGTGCCACAACCTGGCGCTGATGATCTACTGCCTGCTGGAACGAGCGGCGCGGAAAGGGCTCGAGCGGGAGGGATCACGGAAGCTCGCAGGGCTCTATGCCGGGCAACACGATGCCATCCCGACCGGGAGGCTGATCTTTCAGGCCTTCGAGTACCTGCAGATGGTGGATTTGCGGATTGGATGCGAGCTGGTTCGCCAGTTGACGCCTTTGACACCCCTGCAAGAGCGCTTGATGAGCCTGCTCGGGGTGGAGAAGCCGTCCTGGTAGTTTCCTGTCGCGTCGCATGCAGCCGCGGGCGGGGTGCAGCCCTCGACCTCGGCGCCGCCGGCAGTCCAGCGGCTTGACCGACGGCAGGGGAAACGGGTAGGATGGTGAAACTTCGCTCCGGGCGCACGCCCCGCGAGGCAAACGGGGAGAGGTGTCCGAGTGGTTGAAGGAGCCTGTCTCGAAAACAGGTTAGGTCGTAAGGCCTACGCGGGTTCGAATCCCGCCCTCTCCGTTCTTTCGTGCCTGACCGTAGTGTAAATGCGACCCTACGGAGGGGCGCCCAGCTTCTCCTCTCCCTGTCCACCTGGGCGGTGGACGCCGACCACGACCCCAGGCGTGACCCTTACGGAGCGCTCTCGAAGGGGCCCGACGCGATCCTCACCCGCCGGTACGACCTCACCGTCGTCGGGGTCAGCAATGGTGGCTGGATCGAGGTTGGGTCGAAGGTCGTTACTCGCTTCGGCCGCGTGCACATGAAGCGCCCGTACTTCTACTGCTCCCGTTCGGGGAAGGCCACTGTCCGCTGGACCGGTTGGCGGAGAACTTCAAGGCGCCCGAAGTCCGGCGCTGCCTCCGTGCCAGAGCGCCGTGCGACCGTGCCGAGCTACCTCAGCGGCTGAATGAGCAGGCGGGCCGATATGAGGTGCACTGGGCGCTCAGCGGCATCGGCTCGGCCCCGCGCTACAGCGTTATGGCTGCGCCCGAGGTCCTCTCCATCTACTGCACGGACCAGCATCGCCTCCTCACGGGGATCGAGGCTCGAGAGACGGATCGCTTCCCGAACCTGGAGGTCCTCGAGACCAGCGATCGCGTCGTCTACTTCGACCGGAGATGGGATGATGGATGTCCGTGGGCCTCTCCCGTCGAGACTTACCTCGAGCTGCTCGGCGGCGACAAGCGCGAGCGCGAGACGGCCGAGCAGGTGCGGCAGGTCATTCTGAGTGAGCTGGAACCGCGGGACCAGGGACCGGCGGTCAAATAATGGGAGTTCTGGACCTGCGGCAACGGGGCCGGAAGGAGGCCGAACGCGGCTTAGCCCAAGTTCCGCAATTGGTTTGAAGAGAGGTGTGTTTAAGTCCGAGTTTGCAGGTTTCTCCCCCTGTGTCTACACTACATCTCCCTGATCCGGATCCAGACGTCGTGGAGCAGCAGGTCATCCCCGACCTGGAAGAGATCGCCGAAGCACTGCCGCAAGTGCTGCTCCAATGGGTTCTTTAGCGGACGGAACTTGTCGAGCGCGGGATACAGACGGTCGTCGTTCACCTCATCGACGGGAACACCCAGCAGGTCTGGGAGCGACGAGGCGGGATACCGTCGCTCCGCGATGGACAGTTCGCTTCCGGGATCGCGGTCGGTGGCAGCAGGGCGAACTCCTCGATGCACATGAGCACCTCGGGCACTGCCTGGGAGAGTCGCTCGGCCCGGACAGAGGTGATGCCGAACGCCGCGCTCAACGCATCCGGTCCGGAGGGGCACATCTCGACGGTGATTAGCGGACGACGCGACTCAGGTCCCGAATATCGGGATCGGTTGGCCGGAGGGTTGGATCGGGATCGGGCGCGATTGGCGATCCAGGATCGTGGTGGTCGGATCGATGCCGAGGGCCTTGTAGACCGTCGCCGCCGCATCCGCCGGGGACCACGTCGGCGTCGTGCAGTAGGCGCCGATGCTGTCCGTCTCGCCGATCACCTGGCCGCCCCGGACGCCGCCGCCCGCGAAGAAGATGGAGCCCGCATGGCCCCAGTGGTCGCGCCCGCCGTTGGGGTTGATCTTCGGCGTGCGGCCGAACTCGGTGAGATACACCACCAGAGTCCGTTCCAGAAGGCCCCGCTGGTCCAGGTCGTCCAGCAGCACTGAGAACGACTGGTCGACCGCAGGCAGGTGGTAGGGCAGCTTCGCCATCTGGCTGATGTGGGGCTGGTTCTGCCCCGGGGCGCAGTGGTTGTCCCACAGGTTGTTGTACTCGCCCCAGTCGTAGCCGTAATCCACCATCACGAAGCGGGCGCCGGACTCGATGAGGCGACGGCCCAGAAGGCAGCGCTGTCCCAACTTGCTCATGCCATACCGTTCGCGGAGCGCGGCGGGCTCGGCATGAATATCGAAGGCGCGGCG
>SYKE01000298.1 GCA_005798285.1 Actinomycetota bacterium | reverse complement strand
GTGCCCGCTCCCTAACACGGAGCGGGCAACATTGCCTCACGGACGCCGCTTAGCCGTCCGGGGCGGTGTAGCCGGTCTCCAGGTTTTCGAAGCGGGCATAGCGTCGCAGGAACGCGAGGCGGATGGTGCCGACCGGTCCGTTTCGATGCTTGGCGATGATGCACTCGCTCTCTTCCGTCAATTCCGCGTCCGGCTCGACCTGCTCGCCTTCGCCGTCCCCATCCCGGTTGTAGTAGCGGGAGCGGTAGAGCATCATCACGACGTCGGCTTCAGCCTCGATGGAGCCCGACTCCCGCAGGTCGGAGAGCATAGGCCGCTTGTCGTCGCGGCGTTCCACGCTCCGGGAGAGCTGCGATAGCGCGACCACCGGCACATCGAGCTCCCGAGCGAGACCCTTCAGCAGCCGTGCGATGGTGCTGATTTCCTGGTTTCGGTTCTCCTGTCGACCGTGCCCCCGAATGAGCTGGAGGTAGTCGATGACGACCAGTCCGAGGCCGTGCTCGCTCTTGAGGCGACGGCAGCGGGCCCGCATCTCCAGCACGGAGATGTCGGTGGTGTCGTCGATGTAGAGCGGCATGTCGCCGAGCCGACCGACGGCTCGACCGAAGCGAGTCCAGTCCGAGTCCCCGCGGGCGTCGGCTTTGGTGCTGAGAAAGCCGGTCCGAAGCCGCATTCCGTCGACGCGCGCCTCGGAACAGATCATGCGGTGCGCGAGCTGCTCTTTCGACATTTCGAGGCTGAAGATCGCTACCGGGACGCCCTCGGAGGCGGCGTTGACCCCGATGTTGAGGCAGAGCGCCGTCTTTCCCATCGACGGGCGCCCCGCCACGATCACGAAGTCACCCCGCTGAAAGCCGGCGGTCATGTGATCCAACGCGGCGTAACCCGTCGGAACTCCCGTGATGCGGCTGTCGGAGGCCCGAACATCGTCGAGGCGCTCCATGGCGTCGAGGAGCACCGGGCGCACATGCACGAAACCGGCCGTGGAGCGACGTTGACCGACCGCGAAGATCCGCCGCTCGGCGTCGTCGACGATGGAGTCGACTTCGGCTTCCTGCGCGTGGGCGCTGCCGATGATCTCGTTCGAGGCCTCGATCAGTTTTCGGAGCGTGGACTTTTCCTGAACCGTGCGAGCGTAGTACTCCACGTGCGCCGCGGTGGGAACGGAGGCGGAGAGTTCGTTGATGTACGCCTGCCCGCCGACCATCTCCAACTGGTTGCGTCGCCGCAGCTCTTCCGGCACCGTCTGGGTGTCGGATGGATGGTCCCTCTCCGCGAGATGCGCGATCACATCGTAGATCCGGCGGTGGGCTTCTACATAGAAGTCGTCCTTCTCCAGGATCTCCAGCATCCGTTCGACGGCGCCGCGGCTGATGAGCGCCGCGCCGAGGGTCGCCTGCTCCGCGTCGATGGACTGCGGCGGGATCCGATCGGGCAGTACGGTCTCGAAACTCACTCGGAGGCCGCCGAAATCTCGATGCGGGCATTGCCCGCGACCTGCGACTTCAGGAAGCCGCGCAGGATCGCCAGCACGTCGCGCGCCTCATCCGGGGTGGAACTGACGGTCTCGCCCGACCCATCCAGGATGCGAACGATCTCCGCAATGCCGCCGGGAATGTTCGCCAGCGCGGCGTCGGGTGGGTAGAGGCGCTCTTCGGTGGCGCCCACGTAGAGCGAAGCGCCCCGCGGGTCGCCGATGAGCATCCGACCCGTACTTCCGAGCAGTTCGATCGTGAAGGGGTGGGCGCCGGTCTTGTGCAGGTTCACGAGGCCCCGAACGCCGTTTTCAAATTGGATGAAACCCTGAACGCCGGGCTCCAGGGCCGCGTTGCGACCGCCGTCGCCGCCGTAGACGCCGTAGGTTTCGAAGCCCGGCTCCAGCGCCGCGAAGACCCACTCGGGCCGGGCGCCGGCGAAGTACCGCACCATGTCGATCAGGTGGGTGCCGTTGCGGAAGAGCATGGCGCGGGGGCTGGCCATCGTGGCGGTGATGGTCTGCAATTCGCCGATGGCGCCGTCGAGCACCCGTTGGCGCGCCATGCGCCACAGGGGCCGCCACCGTCGGGTGTGATCGATGGAGAGCACCGTGCCGGACTCCTCGGCGGCGACGATCATCCGATCCGCATCCTCGAGGGTGGTGGCGATGGGCTTTTCGCAAAAGATGGCCGGGACTCCCGCCCTGCAGGCGTCCACCACAATTTGCGCATGGGCGTGATCCGAGGTCACGACGCTCAGGATGTCGGGGCGCTGTGCCGTCAGCATTTCTCGAAAGTCGGTGTAGACGCGGGCTTCGGGCCACACATCCCCCCAGGTAGCCGTGAACTCGTCCAGAAACTCTTGCTTGAGATCGCATCCGGCAATCACGCGGGTCTGGGGATGGTGCGCGTAGGACGCGGCGTGGGAGGCGGGCATCGGATGCGGGTAAAGGCCCTCGGCATCGGGTCGGGCCCGTCGGGCCGCGATCCCGGAGAGGCCCACGATGGCCGCGGTGTAGGTCTTCATCGGGAAATTCTCCTCAAGCCGGCGTCGTCAGCGTCGCTTCTTGATGTCCTGGAGCTGGGTTCGAAGCTCCGAGTCTTTGTAGAACGGGTCCAGGGGAAAGCAGCCGGAGACCATGCCGTTCCGTGGCGCCGTGGTGCAGTCCGAGAAGGTTCTGCAGATCATCTTGCCGTTCATCTGTCCCGTTTTCAGGGTATCGAGCGGGAGTTCGGGATACGAGAGCACCATCCGCCCCAGCCCCACGCTGTCGACCCAGCCGGAGCGAACCACCGCTTGCGCGACGTGCGGCAGGTACTCCTGGAAGTACGTGTACGAGGTGCCCACAACACACAGATCTGGGACACTCGCCTTCAGGGCACGCACTGCCTGAATCTGACGGACGCATCCCACGAGGGGGTCTTCCGGAGGCTGATAGCCGTCGGATGGCGGATAAGCCGCCGGGCGTTGGATGTGGGGATTGTAGTAAGGACTCCCGGCTGAGAGGTTTGCCAGCTTGATATCGAGGTCGCGCAGAAGTTCCAGGAATCGGACCGGTTCCGCGAGGTCGGCGTTCACCGGGTTCTCCGCATCGACGCCGAAGCCGAAGCGATAGGGGATGCAGTGATCGAAGGGCTCCGGCGCTCCGGCTCCAGGGCGGCCGGGCTGGGAGAGGGCGGGGTCGGGCCGGAAGGGGACCCAATCCCATGCGGAGAGCCGGACCCCGATGTGCAGCCCCGGCGCTTCCGATCGCACGCCTGCGACCAGTTCCCGGAGGAAACGAGTACGGTTTTCGAACGAACCGCCGTACGGGCCGGGCCGAGTGTGGGCGCTCAAGAATTCGTGGCCGAGGTAGCCGTGACAGTGCTTCAGATCGACAAACTGGTATCCGAGTTCCTGGGCCAGCGTAGCCGCGCGGACGTAAGCCCCGATGATCTCACCGATCTCTCCATCGGTGAGGATCGGGTGCTCGTCGGTGAGGCCGAACTTGCGATCCAGGATCGGGTGGCGATAGAGAATGCGGGGCTCCGCTCGATCCTTGCGAAAGGAACGGCAAAACCGGCCGGAATGGGTCAACTGCAGTCCGATCACGAGATCATCGGTCGAGCCCGCGGCCGACCGATGGGCCTCGATGAGGATCTCTCGAAGTCCGCCGATCTCCGACGCGGTATCCGGGTTGAGCAAGAGCTGGTTCGGATTGGCGCGTCCATCCGCGGTAACCGCGACTGCTTCGCCGCCCCAGATCAGCTTGGCGCCGCTCTCCCCGAATCGACGCCAGCGCCGCCGCGTGTAGTCGCTGGGGCGTCCGTCGGTGGAGCCGTCCCAGCCTTCCATCGGGTGAATGCACCACCGGTTGCCCGCGATGAGCCCGTGCCCGCAGTCGAGGGGGGCGGCCATCGGAGACTCCGGCGCCTGAAGGATGACGTCATCGCAGGGCAGCTCCAGCCCCAGTTCCTGGAGCCGCGCCCGAAAGAGCGCCGTGGAGCTCAGGGTCGGGATTCGAACGAGGGGACGCGACGACATGGCGGGGGACTTCCTGACGGCTGGACGGGCGGGACTCGGTGCTACGGGCGCGGGCGCAGATTCTGCGGACGGGCGCGACTGACCTGCCGCCCACCCTGAACGAACGTGACGATGCGCTCCGCGACGGGGTCTCCGGGCCCCGGAATGCGAATGACGATGCTGCCGTGATCTCGATCCGGGATGATGGCCAGGCTCGATCGGACCCCCTCGCGCTCCAATGCAGTGTTGAAGAGGCGCGCGCTCATGGGCAGCGAGGCCATATCCCGATCCGCGACCAGCACCAGGAACTCCGGGATGTCTTTCGCCGGGAGATCTTTGACGTGGAAGATCGGCGAGGCGTCTCGACGTGCTTTACGGTCCGCGCCGAAGACCTCTCCGAAAGCGCTCGGCCCGAGGGCATAGGGACCGCTGATGGGGATCACGCCGCGCAGAACGCTGGGCGCGAGCCCGACCGCTGTGAGATACCGGGGATCCAGCGCAAGTAGGGCCGAGAGGTGGGCCCCCGCGGAGTGTCCACAGAGGTGGATGCGGGTTTTGTCGCCACCCAACGAATCGGAGTTCCGATGGAGCCAGGCCACCGCTCGGGCGACATCCCTCGCGTGCTCGGGATGCATCACCTGTGGTGTGAGGCGGTAGTTGATGACCGCGGTTCCGATGCCCTGGTCCGCAAAAGTCTCTCCGAGCCGGGCGTAGAGGTCCTTGGAGCCCTTGCTCCAGCCTCCTCCGTGCACATAGATCAACCATGGAAACTTGCCGCCGGCTTTTGGAAGATAGAGATCGAGGCGATGCCGGATGGGATCCGCTTCGGGATCGCTTCGGTAGGCGATGTTCTTTCGGACCTCGAATTCCGAGTTCGCCGGCGCCTCGACGACAAAGAGCGCTGTGCCGGCCAGCATGTGTCGTCGGTCCAGTCGCATCCCTTTACTCCGCCAGCACGGCTGTGCCGCGGTGATCCACGTCGAGAGTGAGCGATCGGGCGCTTCCACCGGCAGCCGTGATCGCCTCAACCATCGCTGCTCCGATGGCCTCGAACCGATCCGACGCAAACGCCAGAAGCGTGGAGCCGCTGCCGCTGAGACAGGCTCCATGGGCGCCGGCAGAGATCGCGCCTTCCAGCGCTGCGTCGAACCCCGGAATCAAGGACGACCGGTACGGCTGGTGAATTCGGTCTCGCATTGAGGCGCCGAGGAGATCGGTACGGCCGGTCGACAGCGCTGCGGCCAGCAGGGCGCATCGCGACAGGTTGAAGACCGCGTCGGCTCGACTGTAGGTCGCGGGCAGGCAGGCGCGGGCTTCCGCGGTGCCGACCTCGAAGTTCGGGACGCACACGACCGCTCGGAGCCCCGGTGGGGTGGGCAGGCAGACGTGGTGGGTGTTTGGGCCGTCCTGAACGCTGACCTGAAAGCCGCCAAAGAGCGCGGGGCAGACATTGTCGGGATGACCCTCCAGCTCGACGGCGAGGCGAAGGATCGCTTCGCGGTCCAGTGGATCGCCCAGCACACGGTTTGCAGCGACGAGGCCGCCGACGATCGCCGTGGCGCTGGAGCCCAGCCCTCGACGCACGGGGATCCGATTGTGGATTCGTACGCCCAGCGGCTGACGCGGGGCCCCAACCTCGCCGAACAGGCGCCAGGCGGCGCGGCAGATCAGATTGTCCGCGCCGGTTTGCAGGTCTCCAACACCCTCTCCGGTGATCACGACCTCGGTGGGGGCGTCGGGCCGGCGCAGCTCGAGGGTGATGGTGTTGTGCAGGTCGAGCGCAAGGCCGAGCGCGTCGAAGCCGGGACCGAGATTCGCAGAGGTGGCCGGAGCGGAGACGGTGACGGACAAGGCAGGCATCCCTTCTGCTTGAATGACAATATCTTCTCGGCGGTGTGACGCTCCCCGCAGTTGGCGGGTGGGGGTGCGCGGCGCCGTTGTTGACGGTCGAACACCTGTGATCGCACTGGAGCCCGGAGCAATTCTAGGAGGGTTCACGCTTGAGCGTGAAGTCGGCCGCGGATCCATGGGGGTCGTCTTCGCCGCGCTCTCTCCGGAGGGCGCCCGATGCGCCCTCAAGGTGCTCTCGCCCTCCCAGCTTCTCACCGAATCGGACCGGTCACTCTGGAACGCCCGCTTTCAGCGAGAGATCGCGGCTCTGTCGCGAGTGGAGCATCCGAACGTGGTCCGGATCTTCCAGGTGGGTCAGGACCACGGGTATTGTTACTTTGCCATGGAGCTGCTGGATGGAGAGTCGCTCCGTGAGCGAATCGAGCGGTGCGGGCTCCTGCCGCCCGCCGAAGTAATCGCGTTCGGGGGCCAGTTGCTCGCTGCTCTCGGCGCCGTCCATGCCGCGGGAATTGTTCACCGAGACGTGAAGCCCGAGAATGTCCTGGTGACCGCCGACGGTTCGCTGCGCCTCACGGACTTCGGAATCGCACGCCTGGATGTGGACTCCACCCTCACGCAGACCGGCGGCATCCTGGGCTCGCCCGCCTACATGGCGCCGGAGCAGCTTCTGGGGGACGCGGTGGATCGGCGGACCGACATCTACGCCGTGGCGGCCACCCTGTACCAGGCTGCCAGCGGACGGCTGCCGTTTGTGGGAGAGGGTCTGGTTCAGTTTGCCCAGCAGGTGTTGGCCGGCGATCCTCGGCCGATGCCGGCCGAAGTGCCGCGCGGCCTGGCGGAGGTGATCCTGCACGGTCTCCGTCGTTCTCCGGCGGCGAGGTATGCCTCAACCGAGGAGTTCGCTCTGGCGCTGCGCCGATGCGCGGCTGGAGGAAGCCCGGTGGCGACGGCCATCCCGGCGGCTCCCGCCCACGTCTTGTGCAAAACGTGCGGCCGATCGGTTCCGGGCGACCACACGCTCTGCCGAATTCATCGGCCGGTTGAACTGTTTGGCGTGCGGCTGGTCTGGGTGGAAGCCGCCGCCGTTGCCGCGGTGTTCCTCTTCCTGATGCTCTGCTTGAGCCCGGTCGGGTATGCGCTGTTCAGGTAGCGCGTCAGGGGGAGAGTCTAGCCGGTCCGCTCATTCGGATCGCACGGTCGAGCATGACCTCGCAGACCTCTCGGGGCGCTCTGACGTAGGGCCCGAGGCGCCCGTGGCCCGGGCCAGTTTTCGGACTCCCCTGGCCTTAGCTTCTGGACATCACAGCGCCGGTCGGTGCGAAAGCCCGCGAACGACCACCACCCCATCAAAATGGACCGCAGATTCCGTACTGCGGGATGGGCATGGCGCTCGATGCCGATCTCAGAGAGCACCATCTCCCGGCGGCTGGTAGGGTAATCGTCTACAACCCAGCGGATTGGAAACGTCTCAGTGACTTCGCTGGTGACAGCGGACCGGGCGCTGTGGCGGAGCCGCTCCGCGCCGATACGAAAGTCGCCCGCGTCACCCACCGGCTGAATCTTGAGCCGGTACTCCATCCCGAGTTCAGGGTTGGGATCTTCCGGATCTGAGTCCGGGTCGACCAGTTCAACTTCGAACTCCATCGGAGCCGGGAGACTGTGATGGGCGAGCCGAAGCGCTCCACCCCAGTCCTCCATAAATCGGGGCAGTTCTCCCGCGCCCGACGCCTGTAGCATCGCGGCTGCGGCCAGAATGTTGTTCTTGCCGGCAGCGTTCTCGCCGATCAAGACGTTGATCGACCCCGGGCGCCAGGTGAGCTGCCGGATGGACCGAAAGCCGCGAACCTCGAACCGCCGGATGGAAGCAACTGGACCCTGCGTCGGTTTCGGCATTAGAGTTGTAAGTAGTGTCTCGCTGCCCGGATCGGCTCTCGGGAGCCGGATGTCCGTCTGTGGGATTATGCCACAGCGGGCGAGCGCCGCGAATCCGGCAGGCGCCGGCAACGGGTGCGTCTCGGAGGATGTTGCTTCATGACCCGTTACGGCACTCCACGGGAAGCCGAGTTTCAGGTTCGGGAGAAGCCGCCGGAAGGGTGGAAGCGCGAGCGCGCGATCCTGGTGCTGCTGGATGTCGCCGGCTATTCGGGCCAACTCGCCGAGCGAGTCGATGCGGCCCTGATTGGCCAGGGGCTCCACCGGGAGTTCCCCAGTGTCAACCGGTGATATCATGACACCTCGGATTCAAGTGGATCGAGGGTAGTTGCTAGCCCCTGCCCGGACTGCGCAGGTACCCGACTTCCCCTCGCTGGCGCGGACGGGAGCGCTGAGCAGGATAGGGTCGCTTCATCTTCGAGTTGAATCAGTTGCGACTTCTGTCCAGTTGATTGGCTTCGAATTCTCCGAGTCAAACATCGGACTAACTCTTGATGAAGGCAGGCAGCCGCTCAAACGATACGGGGAGATCGAGCGATGACGCACACGGAGTTTGAGTCACTCACGAAAGAGAAATTGCTATACTTTGTTGGTTGTTCCAGCGCACGATTGCTTCTTCGCCAGAGAATTCAAACATTGGAGAGTGCTGAGACCTGGGATCCCTTTAGCGCTGCCGCTCTGGCTTCAGACATCGACGCCGAATTCAGCAGGATGTTTTGCCCCCAGTTTATAAAGAGTGATCACAATCTGGTTTCAGCAGCCGCTTTTTCAGGAAAACGCCACGCGACTCCATCTGTCAAACCAAGATTACCCACTACCAGACATTCTTCAGAGTTGTTCCAGAGATACTCGCTCGAGAGACTCGCTGTATTAGGGGGGCAAAGCGGCTCATACTGTTTTGCCCAGTGGTCGCCGGGCGGATCTCGGATCCTGACAGTCGGTCGAGGGGAATGCTCCCTTTGGGACGCTTCCGATGAAGCCACGTTCGCCCGTTCTCTTAGGCTGAATTCAGACGCTTCCGACGGCGGAAATCTAGAATTTACAGAATTCGCGTTGTGGTCGCCCACGGGAAGAATGGTTCTCACGGCTAGCCGAAGCGGAGCGCTGCAGACGTGGGAATCGAATTCAGGAAAGGCGTTGACTCGATTCTCTGACCACACGGGCTCAGCTCGATCTGAAATTACGTTTGCAGACTGGTCCAGTGATGAAAACTTGATCATCTCAGGAGACGCCAATGGTAAGATTCGGATTTGGAACGCCTTGAGTGGCGCCGTGTCGGCCCGATTTGATTGGAATCGCCCAGTCTGGACATGGGGAAGCTGGTCTGTAGAGAATGCTTACATAATGACAAACTCTGTGGCCAACAAAATATGGGACTACAGAACAGGTCTTGAAACACGTTTCAACATAATAGATGCTCATTATGTGGGAGGTTCGTTTTTGCCCACGAAACACTTCCCTGGCGTCAAATCCTCTCCGTGGTGTCCGTCAGATCCGAGTGTACTTTTCCACGGTAAGATTTGGGAACCACCCTTCACGAAAGGGTTCGACCTCATCGATCTACATGGCCCTGATCTCCACACGGCGACCTGGTCGGCTGACGGGACTCAAATACTCACTGCCGGGAGGGATGGAATGGTCTCCACCTGGGACCGACAGTCCAAGTCACTCAGAACCACGGTTCGATCACCACGACTGGCGAGTGCATTGGAAAAAATACACGCCTGGTCCCCCGACAGCTCCTGCATGGCCACTATCGACGGCTCCATCATACAACTCTGGGATATGGCCACAGGGCGAGACCTCTGCGCCATCGATCATCCGCTGGGCTTTCCGTTTACTGTCGCATGGTCGCCGGACGGAACTCAACTCTTGACTGTCTGCAGTCACCAAAAGGTCCGGATCTGGGGCTGCAAACCTGGGAAAAGGGCGCGTTGAGTCCTGCTCTACACCCTCAGGCGCACGGCTGCTTGATCGGTGTCGAGAGTGATCTGCGCTTTGAGGGCGTGCAGGCTGGGGAACTTCTGCTCGGGGCGAAGGCGGGCGATGAACTCCAGCCGCAGCGTCCGGCCGTAGAGGTCGCCGTTACAGTCGAATGGGTGCGCCTCCAGCGCACGAGGCTGAACGTCGACCGTGGGATGCACGCCGAAACGTACACACGGCGGGGGTGCAGGTCTGGATCGCGGATGTGGAGCAATGTCACATGAGCGCCGTCGCAGTCCGAGTGGCGCACTCCAGGTTGGGTCCGGTCATCGCGGTCCCACTGGGAAGGTCTTGCACGCGGGACACGGGGCCTGCGCCGGCAGTTGACCCTATCCGGTAACTGGTCCCTGCGTCGGTTTCTCACTTGGAGTTGATAGGCTCGGCTGCAGACCTGCTCCGCTGGGCGTCGGGCAACCGTGTGCGCTCATTGAAAGCCCCAGGTTCCGCTACCGATCGGAAGGCTTCTGCCCCATGTCCAACCTCGAGATTGAGAAGGAAATCAAACGCCTGGAGCGTCCGGAACTGACCTCTGGGAAGACTCCAACCCATGCAATTCTCCTGCTGCTGGATGTCGTGGGGTACTCGAGCCAACTCTCCAAGCTGGGCGGAGCCGCAGGAGTGCTCTTCGATGAAATGATCCAGGATGTTCTTGCCCCGCGATTGAGTCCGTTTGGCCTCACCTACATCAAACCCATCGGTGACGCCGCCTTGTTCTGGGGGACTGCACCCGGCGGCATCCTGGAAGCGGCGCGGACACTCTGCAAAGACAATCCAATCCCCAACCCACAGAATGGAATCGTGCCGCAGTTTCGAATGCTGGCGCATCAGGGCTAC
>SYKE01000297.1 GCA_005798285.1 Actinomycetota bacterium | reverse complement strand
GTGGAGGCGGAGGCGGTGGCGGCTTTGGCGGCAACCGGGGCGGTGGCGGATTTACTGGCGGTGGCGGTGGCGGATTTGGCGGCGGCGGTTTCGGAGGCGGAGGCGGCCAGCAGACCAACAGCCAGTTTTCCTCGGCCGCCGGCTCCACCGCCGGGACTTCAAACCCACAGACGGCCCGGCGGCGTGGCGTTCGCTCCACCGGCGGCGCCAGCAGCACGACGCCGGAAGCGATTGAGAACCCGCAAACTCAGCGCCGGCTCGGAACCACGGCCACGGCCGGCCGAACCGGACAATCCGGCGCGTTCGGGCAGGGCGGCCCCGGCGGCGGCTTCGGCGGCAGTACCACCGGAACGCAGACCGGCGGCGGAACCCAGCGCGCCACCGGCGGCAGATAGCGCCGATCGACTTCCCCGACGAAGGGCCAACTCCGAAGCGCGCGGCCCCGTGCTTCGGAGTGTCGCCTCGTCACTCTCCCATCCCACTCGCCGAACTCTTCGGTTCGGCGTCCCCGACTGTGCTTTCTCAGGCGCTCTGCCTTGAGTGCGATTCCCGGGCGCCGACGCCAGGGCAGCAGCCAGGCGCCACCGACAAAGCGGCTCGCTCGACCCACCTCCCGCGTTGAGACTTCTTGAGTCTTGGCGCATCTCGGGTTTTGGAGAATGGATCGCTATAGAACGGGAGGAATTAAGGCTGGGGTAACGGGTGCTGGATCAAGAGCGGATACAAACGGAAACGCGGCCGGCGGCCGAGGAACCCGGGGGCGCGGAGACGTCGGGATCTCCCGTGGCCGTCGAGCGGTCGGGTTAGACGGGGGCTGCCATTCGCGCCCTCTCGACCGCGCCGGGGGGTGAGATCGGACGCGGGCTCACGCTGCGTTCCTTCCTGCTGTCGCTGCTGTTCGGCGGGTTGGGCTGTCTGTGGGTGGCTCAGAACTCGCTGATCCGCGCCGGCGTGCAGGTCGGCGGGAGTGTGCCGCCCATCCCGGCGCTGGCGTTTCTGGCGCTGCTCGGGCTCATCACCCCCGGGCTGAAGAAGTGGGGGCTGGATCGGCGCGAGATCCTCTACATCTACATCTTCACCGCCGTCTCCTCGGCCATCTGCCATGTCGATGTGCTGGGGTACTTCTTCGCCTACCTCACCGTTCCGGTCTACTTCAGTGTGAAGGAGAAGCTGGCGCCGATCGTCGAGCGGCTGCCGGACACATGGATCCCCAAGGACGCGGAACTGGTGCGAACCTTCTACGAAGGAAGCGCCACCTCGAATGTGCCCTGGTCGGCCTGGCTTCCCTCGCTTCTGGGGTGGGGCGTCTTTCTGCTCGTGCTCTGGCTCACGCTGTATGCCACGATCAGCCTCTTCCGCGAACGGTGGATCGCCCACGAACGGCTGCGTTTCCCGATCGTTGACTTCAGCCTGAGCCTCACCGGCGGAGGAGCGATCCCGTCGTTCAAGGATCCGATCCTCTGGATCGGCATCTCGCTCAGCGTGGCCTACAACGCCACGAACATCCTGCACACGCTCTATCCGAACCTTCCGGCGCTCGGCCGGGCGCTGGATCTCGCGCCGTTCTTCCCCGACCCACCGCTGAAAGCGCTCGCTCCGATGCTGCTCAGTTACCGTCCCGAGATCTTCGGGCTCGGATACCTGGTCAACACCGACGTGCTGTTCACCGTGTGGTCGTCGTACCTGGCGCTCCGGTTCCTCGGCGTGGGGCTCACGGCCTCCGGGTACGACCTGGTGACCACCGCCTACGACTATCAGGAGATCGCGGCAGGCGCCTACCTCGGCATGCTGGTGGTTCTCATCTGGCAGGCCCGGACGCACCTCAAGTCGATCCTGCGGCGGCCGGAGGGGATCCGGTACGCCGCGATGATCGTTGGAGGGCTGGCTTACCTCGGCTGGTGGTGCAACCGCGTGGGCCTCGTGTGGTGGCTGGCGGCGGCATATCTGCTCCTCATCGTCGCCTTTGCGGTGGTGTATGCCCGGATGCGCGCCGAAACGGGCGCCCCGCTGATGGCGCTGTTCCCGTTCTGGCAGCAGCAGAAGCTGCTGGTCAATCTGCTCGGCACGCCGGTGCTCTCAGCCACCGGCTTCAGTTCCCTCTCGGCCTTTGTGGCGCTCGGCTTCCTGGCCCGCGGGACCTTTCCCGAACTGGCGTCGTATCAGGCGGAGGCGATGGAGATCGGACACCGCACCCGAATGCGATCGCGCTGCATCGCGGTCTGCCTCACCACGGCGCTCATCTTCGGCCTGGTGTTCGGGATGTATCTCTACCTCACGTACGCCTACCGTCAGGGCTTCGCCATGATGGATGCCGGCACGGGGCAGGGAGGCTACCGGGTTCGAGTGGCGATTCAACAGTACCGGATGCTCGAGGAGTGGCGCACTCACTACGTGCCGCCGAACATCGGCCTGCTGGCGCAGACCGGCGCCGGATTCGCTTCGGTGCTGGGGATCGTGTGGCTGCGAGGCGTGCTCCTCGGCTGCCCCCTCCACCCGATCGGGCTGGCGATGTCAACGTCGTACGGCGTGCACCTCTGGTTCCCGTTCCTGATGGTGTGGGCCTGCAAGCTGCTGATTCTTCGCCTGGGTGGAGCGGCGGGCTACCGGAGGCTGGTGCCCCTGTTCCTCGGCATCGTGTTGGGTCATTACTTCACGGCCGGCGTCATCTGGGGCGGGCTCTCGCTCGTTTCACCCGAAGCGGCGCGGGCCTACGTGGTTCACTTCAGCTAGATCGGGGTCCGAAGCGGCAGTTACCGCCCTCCCGCGCTGGTGTCGGGAGGGCCATTCGACGAGGAAAGTCGGAGTACAGCGAGCGATGAAGATCGTCGGCGTGGATACGCATCTGGTCGGAAACCCCTGGAAAAACTGGGTGTTCGTCACCGTCACCACTGATGAAGGGATCGTCGGCGTGGGTGAGGGGACGGTCAACTGCTTCGGCAAGACCGTCGAGCAGGGAGTCGCCGAAATCACGCAGCACATCCTGGGCCACAACCCGTTCCAGATGGAGCTGCTGGTTCAGACTCTCATTCGCGATATCTACTCCGAGGGTGGCCAGATCCACAAGAGCGCCGTCTGCGCGATCGAGGTCGCGTGCTGGGACATCGTCGGCAAGGCGCTCGGCGTGCCGATCCACACCCTGCTCGGCGGAAAGATCCACCCGCGCGTTCGAGCCTACGCCAACGGCTGGTATCGCGGCGACCGAACTCCCGAGGCGTTCCATTCCGCAGCGAAAGCGGTGGTCGCGCGGGGCTACACCGCCCTGAAGTTCGACCCCTTCGGCGCGGAGTGGCGGATTATGGATCCCTACAACGAAGACCTCTCCATCGACATCATCGCCGCGGTCCGCGATGCGGTGGGACCCAGGGTGGATGTGCTGGTCGAGGGGCACTCCCGCTTCAGCCCTTCCATTGCCCTGAAACTCGCCGAGCGAATGGCGCCCTCCCGCCCGACCTGGTTTGAAGAGCCCATCCATCACCAGAACAACGCCGCCATGGCCGATGTCGCCCGACACAGCGCCGTGCCGATCGCCACGGGCGAAAGCCTGACCAGCGAGCACCAGTTCGCCGAGCTTCTCGCGACGAACACCGTCAGCATCCTGCAGCCGGAGATCCATCACCTGGGCGGTCTGCTGAAGGCAAAGCAGGTGTGCGGCATGGTGGACGCCTTCTACGGCGTGGTCGCGCCCCACAACGCGCAGGGGCCGGTCTCCACCGCGATGTGCCTTCAACTCGCCGGCGCGACGCCGAACTTCTTCATCCAGGAGATCTTCGACGAGTACAACGTGGAGTGGGAGCGCGATCTCGTCAGTCACTCCGCGGAAGTCGTGGATGGGTGGATCGACATTCCCGATCGACCCGGTCTCGGTCTGGAACTCGACCTCACGGAGTGCTCCCGCCACCCCTACGAGAAGACCTTCTTCCTACCGCTCTTCAAGTCCGGCTGGGAGAAGCGAGAGGCCCAGGACCAGACGGCCTGACGGTGAGATTGAGGGGTCTTCGGGTCATTCGCGGCGCCGGAGTCCCCTCGGACAACGGGGCTGAAAATCGACTCCAGTTTGCTGTCACTGTTTGCCGAATATTAGTTTCTCGGAAACAGTTGTTTGCTGTCTCCAGCCGGTGTTATACTCCCCTATCGAGGGAGATCGACTATGCGCGGACTGACGGATAAGCAGCAACGGGTACTGGATGTGATTCGGGGCGCGATGCGCGACGTGGGGCATCCGCCGACGGTCCGTGAGATCGGCAAGCAGATTGGGGTCCAATCGAGCTGCACCGTTCAGAGGCATCTGGACGCGCTCGAGAAGAAGGGCTTCATCCGTCGAGATCGCTACAAGTACCGCTCGATTGAGCTGACCGACACCTCTTCTCCCGCGTTTGTTCGGGCGGTGAGCGTGCCGATTCTCGGACAGATTGCCGCGGGCGCGCCGATCCTGGCCGAAGAGAACGTGGAAGACACCTTCCCGCTCCCCATGGATCTGGTTCGCGAGGAGGACAACGTCTTCATGCTTCGGGTTCGGGGCGACTCGATGATCAACGCGGGCATCTTCGACGGCGATCTGGTGGCGGTTCGACAGCAGAACATCGCCAACAACGGCGAGATCGTGGCGGCGATGATCGAGAATGAAGCCACCGTGAAGCGCTTCTTCAAGGACCGCGGGCAGATCCGGCTCGTCGCTGAAAACCCTGCGTATGAACCGATCGTGACCCAGGATTGCGAGATCCTCGGCAAGGTCATTCTCAGCATCCGCCGCTTTTAGGCGGACCCTTTGCCCAACGCGGGCCCAGGGCGCCGATGGGTCAAAACTTCGCCGACGAGATCAGCCAGCTCCTCTCAACGCTCCGCCGCGGCAAGGCGGCGGCGAGAGATCGAGCGCGGGAGCGGCTGATCTCGATCGGGGCGCCGGCTGCCGAGTCGGTGCGAATTCTCGCGCTTTCCCGCTCCTGGTCGGCTCGCATGGAAGGCGCCGCGATCCTCGGCGAGTGGAAGTTCGAAGAGGACTTCATTCGGCTCTCCCGCTTGAGTGAGGATGCCCAGTGGGTGGTGCGCCGCGCCGCCGTGACAGCGCTCTCCGGCTATCCACAGGGGGCCGAAGCGATCGCGCCTCTGGCGGCCGACCCCGAGCCGCTGGTCCGAGAAGCGGTGGCCCTCGCGTTGGGCCGATTTCCCGATCAGGCCGCCGTCCTCTGCCGTCTCTTCGCGGACTCTCGTCCGAGCGTGGTTCGCGCGGCACTCGCGTCGGTTCAGAGTCTTTGTGTTCCGGGCGCCTACGAGGCGCTCTCAAAGCTGCTGGATGCTGAATTGGGACCCGCCCAGCGACATCGGGTGATCGCGGCGCTGGGGGCGACGGGCGACCTGCGGGCGCTTCCCCTGCTGACCGAATTTCTGGAGCACCCGGACTCGCGCATGCGGGTGGGAGCCGCCGAGGGGCTCGGCGCAATGGCTCGACCTCAGGCCGAGTCGCCGCTCCGAGAGCGGCTTGGCTTCGCGATGCTCACGGGCGAGCGCGACCTGAGGGTTCGACGAGCGATCCATGCCGCGCTCAGGCGACTCAAGAGCGAAGCAGCCGATCTGGATAGCTTGCCGATGGCCGGCAGTGGCGACGGCGCGAACCCTCGAGAACTTCCGCTGCCGGGAGAAGCGGCTCCCGACAGCGACTGCGAGGGAGACTCCGGTTAGCTGCCCGCCGCCGGGGGAAGTTCAATCCCGTAGAGCCGGCGACCCTCACTGTTGTGGAGAGAGACCGTCATGGCGCGGGTCGACGGATCCAGAGCGACTTCGCCGAAGAATTGGAAGCCATCGAGGGGCGACCGGTTCTGCTTCATTCCGTCGGGGATGCCCTTGAAGCGGACTTCCGGACCGAAGGTGTTGTCCATCGCTCCCGGCCCAAAGGTGCCGGCGTTCAGCGGGCCCGCCACGAAGTCCCAGAACGGTTCGAATTCGGTGAACTGCGCCCGGCTCGGGTCGTAGTGGTGCGCGGCGCAGTAGTGCACATCCGCCGTGATCCAGACCGTGTTCCGAATGCCGTTGTCACGGATGAAGCGCAGCAGCGACGCCAGCTCCAGCTCTCGGCCGAGCGCCGGTCCGTTCCCGTTCGCGAACGCCTCGTAGCGGCCCGGTCCATCGCCCACAACGAGGCCGATCGGCATGTCGGAG
>SYKE01000296.1 GCA_005798285.1 Actinomycetota bacterium | reverse complement strand
GGCCGATCCGGCGCCGTCAATGCCGCGCTGCTGGCCGCTTCCATCCTCTCGACGGCGGACGAAGCGGTGGCGACAAGGCTCTCCGAGTTTCGCGCGGCGCAGACGGCACGAGTGCTGGCGGACGAGCTTCCCGGTCAAGGCTCGACTCGATGAGCGCCCCCACGATGATCGGTATCCTGGGCGGCGGGCAGCTCGGCCGGATGCTGGCGCTCGCCGGATATCCCCTGGGGTTCCGTTTCCGATTTCTGGACACGGCCCCGGACGCTCCGACAGGGCCTCTGGGCGAGCTCTTTGTCGGTGACTTTCGCGACTCCGAGGTTCTGGCGAGATTCCTGGACTCAGTGGATGTCGTGACCTATGAGGTCGAGACCATCCCCGAAGCGACGGCACGATTTGCCGAAGAGCGCTGTCCCGTTCGGCCCGGCCCCCGTGCGCTGGCAGTCTCGCAGGATCGTCTGGTCGAAAAGCGGTTCCTGGAGTCGGTTGGCGTCCCGATAGCCGCATTCGCCGCTGTGGAGAGCGTGGAAGAGTTGAGGGATGGCCTCGCGGCCACGGGTCTCCCCGCGGTGCTCAAGACGCGCCGGCTGGGCTACGACGGTCGCGGACAGTGCGTGGTCCGGACATGGGAAGACGCGGCACGCGCTTACCAATCCTTGGGTGGCGCCGACCTCATCCTGGAACGATTTGTACCGTTCGATCGCGAGGTGTCCATCTTGTCGGTGCGCGGCCTGGACGGCGAAGTTCGGTTCTATCCCCTGGTGGAAAACCGCCACGAAGGCGGGATCCTGCGTCTGTCCCGCGCTCCGGCTCCCGCCTCGACGGATCTGCAAGCCGAGGCAGAACGCTTTGCCCGGGCGGTCCTCGAGAACCTCGACTATGCCGGCGTGCTCGCGATCGAGTTCTTCCAACTGGGAGATCGACTCTTCGCGAATGAGATGGCTCCGAGGGTCCACAACTCCGGTCATTGGACGATCGAGGGCGCGGAAACCAGCCAGTTCGAGAACCACCTGCGAGCGATCTGCGGCTATCCGCTCGGTTCCACTCAGTGTGTCGGCCGTTCCGCCATGGTGAATCTCATCGGCACAGTGCCGTCGACCCAGGCGATACTGTCGGTACCGGGCGCCCACCTGCACCTCTACGGCAAAACCGAGAAGCCGGGCCGAAAGCTGGGGCATGTGACGCTCCGCGACGATGACCCTGAGTCGCTCCGCGCCGGGGTTGAGCGGATCACCGCCGCCGTGGGCGCCGCGCTCGATCCGGTGTAACCGGTGCGGGAACCCAGCGAAGCGTTGAAACAGAAGCCGGCCCAAGTTCGGACCGGCTTCTGTTTCTTAAGGGACCAGCGGTCCCGAGGTTTACCGTCTATCGGATCGGGACGGTCGTTCCCGCGGCAAAGATGGTGCTGTTATGGGAGTAGAACCTCTTCCCCCAGAGGAAGTTGTTCGGGTTCAGCGTCGAGTCTAGTTTCAGCCACTTCGAGTGACCGTCTGCGAAGGTGTAGTTGGCGCCGTCTGAGTGCCGGAACGGATTGGTGTACGCGATGTGGGGGAGCCCGTTGGCTGTCGAGGTCTGACAACGGCTCAGAATGGTTCGGGCCTGCACAGGGGTGACGGCATAAAGCGCAACTCCTTGAGCTTCTACCTCGCCGGTGAATGTACCGCTACCGGATAGGGTCACCGCGTTGGTTGATCGATGGGACTTGTTGTTGACACCCGAAGCGTTCGACACGTCATTCATGCAGCTGGTGTAGTTTGTGGCTTCTGCAATGACGATCTCGTCAGCGGGAGCCTGGAGATCCGCATCCCCAACTACCTTGGCCGGATCGGCCGTGCGGCGCTTACGCGGCATGATGGCGGCATTAGCCGTATACGAAAGGCGCGGGACCTGATTGTCAAAGGTGTTGGTCGGTACGTGCCCACGGAGTGCGTCGCTCGGGCACACAAACAACCCGAAGTTTTTCGCGTACGGCTGGATCATCCCGGACCACTGCGTGTAGCCGCCGGCGCCGTTGGTGTTGTTGTTGTAGTAGTACGCCATGGGCCAAGTCTCGTCGTAGTCCTGACGATACATCCCCAGGGCAGTTCCCAACTGCTTAGTGTTGGACACACACTGCGTCTGGCGAGCCTTCTCTCTCGCCTGGGCGAAGACTGGGAACAGGATCGCAGCCAATATGGCAATGATTGCGATAACGACGAGGAGCTCGATCAGGGTGACCGCGGAGCGCATACGACACTGCGGACGATGAAACACAGGCTGAACCTCCGGGCCGCCGGCCGATGTCGGCGGCGCCGCTTGACTTGCGGCCTACTATCTGGAGGTCAACCTTTACGAACGCTTGTGACGACCTTAATCCGAAAGGGCCCGACGTGTGTGGCGTTCGGAAAGAGCAGTTTGGCTTCGGGGTCTCACGGGTCGGGGCGGGTAGGGGAGCAAGCGAGGCCCGCTGTCGCTCCGGACCTCGCTGTCTGAACGTCTGCGAGCTCTACAGCCTTGGTGCTGCCGGCTTCAGCGGTGCTTCCCCTGCGAACGCGCCGACCGTCCTCAGCACCCGACGATAGAGCTTTCCGCCGGCGACGGCGAAGAGGGTGTCTCGGCTTGCCCCTCCGAAAGCCAGTCCCGTCACCGATCCGCCGGGCGCCGGCAAGATGACATTCACGCGGCCCGCCTGATCGCAAACCTGGACGCCAAGATTGGTGCCGACATAGAGCCGTCCCTCTCGATCCACGGCAAGCGAGGTGGGTGCGGCGTGCTCCTCGGTGTCGGCGGCATGCAGGTGAAAATACCGCTGTGCGTGCGACGCGGCGCCATCGGGGGAGACCTGCAGGCTGTAAACCCCGTGGGAAGACGGGTCCGCCACGTAGAGCAGGGTTTGATCCGGCGAGAGACAGACCGCGCCGAGTGACACGGCGCCGGGGACCGCAATGCGCGTCGTTCCGCGAGATGACAGGACGAAGAGTCCGCCGCCCGGACCACTGACCGTGGCAAATGTCAGACCTGACGCGGTCACGGCGAGACCTGCTACAGGGCCCTTCAACGGCAGCCGCTTGTCCTTTTCCGCACGGCCGAGCATCTCCAGTCGACTTCCCTGGGCAGTGAGCGTGGCACGGCCCGGGGCCTCCGCGAGCGCTGTCACTCGAGCCGATTGGCCGAGGCGGGGCAGCGCTGCGGCTCCGGCCGTGTCAACGCGTCGGGGAAAGCCCCCACCCGGGGGCAGCGCCCAGACCGCGCCGTTCGCTCCGGCCGCCAGCGTGCTTAAGCCCATCAATCCGCGGTCCACGGTCCAGCCCTGAGCTGGGTCCAGAATCCGGTTCAACATGTCATTGCGGCTCTTGCCGATACCCGGAGGGACGGGCCATCCTTTCCACAGAAACCGCATCGCGTCCGGGAAGACGGCAGTTCCGTGCTGACCGTTGTGGCCGCCTTCACCCCAGGCGTGCTCCACTTCGTAGCCGGCGAACACCAGCGCCCGCTCCATCATCTGATTGGCAAACCACCAATCGCCACCATAGATGTTCTGGTCCGCCGCGCCGTCCTGCAAAAAGATTCGGAGCGGCCGAGGCTCATACTTCCGAATGATTGAGGGATAGCGGTCGCCTCCGCGGAGGCTCACATAGGTGCCAATGGCGCTGAAGACGCGCGAAAACGCGTCGGGTCTCTCCCAGGCCGCCGTGAAGGCACAGATCGCGCCCGAGCTGCCGCCGCCGATGGCGCGATCAGCCGCCCGGCGAGACAGGCGGATTGGCCGGCCATCCGCAGAGCTTTTGGTCTCCACGTCCGGGAGGAGTTCATCCAGGAGGAAGCGCGCATACGCATCGCCGAGCCCATCGTACTCGTAGCTCCGGTTGAAGCGGTCCAGCGCCTTTGCCGGGTCGGCAGCGGGAACACGACCGTGCATCACAAACACGCCGATGGTGATCGGCATCTCTCCCTTGTGGATGAGGTTGTCGAACACCGTGGGGGCCTGCCAACCGACGCCATCCTGGTTCACGTAGACACACGCCGGCCGGTCGGGCCGGTACTGTCGTGGGATGTAGATCCAGTAGTCGCGAACGGTTCCCGGAAACACCTTCGAACCGTTGAAGGTGAACTTCAGCACCTCGCCCTTCGGGACTCCCGTCTGCTCCCGCGAGTCGGGACCGGGTCGAGGATCCTGCGCTGCGGAGACCACTCCGGTGGTCAGAAGCGCGAGACAGATCAGAACAAAAGCTCTCAGGTACAACAGAGTCTCCCCGGGTGCGGGGCCGGACTGACGTGTGCCGAGTTCCCGCGCGCCAATCCTCAGGTTCGGCGTTCGCCGCAGCAAAACCCCTCCCAATGGGGACGTCCATTATTGTCGTCGGGCGCCCCATCAGCGAGGGCTCAGAGCTGCCTCAACCGACCTGGCGGCTCGCCAGAACGAGGCGGGGAGCCTGGCCAGGTTAAGAATGGAGGAGCATCCGAGGACCCCAAATGCTCCCCAGTAGAGCGCAGAGGGCGCCTGACCCTCGTGTTGCATCAAGAAGAAAACGAGGAGTAGCGGCGCCGCGAACTTCACATTGAGAAACGCGGAGCCCGATCGGGTTGGGGCCCAATCACCCCCGACTTCCAGAGGCCCGCATGTCTGGTGGATGCTCGATATCAGTGCCGAGGTGGGAGCCCAGATAAAGACGATAATCAGCAGTCCCAGTAAACGGATGTCTCTCCCCAATGCAAGGACGGTTACAAACGCCACCACATTTGCAGAAAGTGCGATAGACAATCGATTGACTAAACTGAGACTGACGCTTTGCCGAAGCAATTCTTCGCCTGTGATGGGGGTCAAGCGGAATTCGTCAAGAGAGATTCGAGGCGCATGATCGGACGGCAGCAACGACCCGACCGACTCGGACCAGAGTTGGTTAGCTACAAACAGGGGAAGAGCTGCCGCGCCAAAAGCGGTTCTTCCGCAAAAGTGGTGGTTTTTGGCCTGTTTCGGGCTTTGAGTTCCGGAAACCGGCCCGCCTTCCTTTGCAGAAACGCGGTTTAGACGCAAGTACCCCTACCCCAATCAGGCCAGCGGGAGCACTCTCGCCCGC
>SYKE01000295.1 GCA_005798285.1 Actinomycetota bacterium | reverse complement strand
TCGGGACGCTGCGGTCGGAGGTTCAAATCCTCTCACCCCGATCAGGCCGGTCCGCAAGGGCCGGCCTTTTTGCGTGTCCGGGGCGGCGTATGTCGGCGGTTCGACGACCGACCGTCCCGACCCTCCCCCTCGGAGCACGGAAGCGGGAGCCCCCGAGCAGTGGCGCCGCTTTGGTTCAAAGCGTTCCGACGAGCTCCGCGGGAAGCTCCGTCAGGGCGCGGCGAACCAGCGTGCAGTTTTCGTCCACCTCCGCCCGGCTGCGCATCCCGATGGTGATCGCATCCACCGCCCGCTGCTCGAACACGAACCGGACCGCCCGCTCCGGATCCTGGGTGAGCTTGCCCGCGCCAAGGACTTTCATCCCGTAGACACCCATGCCGCCCTCCCGCATCTGATGGAGCACCTCCACCACCTCGGGCCACGAGGCGTCCATGTTCACATTGCCGTAATTCAGTCGCGCCAGGACGACGTCGACCCACGGCTCATCCGCCGCACGCTGGAAGGCCCCGAAGTTGTGGCAGCTCACCCCCACGGCGCGGACCTTCCCAGACTGTTTGGCTTCGGAGAGCACGTCCATCACCGGGGCGTACTGGGCGGGCCACTCCGGGTCGAAGAGGCAGTGCATCAATACGATGTCGATGCAGTCCACATCCAGCTCGCGTCGGAAGCGATCCAGGTCCGTGCGACAATCGGCTGCGGTGCGGGCGCGCGTTTTGGTGGTGATCACCACGTGTTCCCGGCCCACGCGCTGCAGCCCGTCGCGAACGTGGGGGTGAGAGCCGTACTGGTCCGCCGAGTCCCAGAACGTGATGCCCGCCTGAAAGGCGTACTCCAGCAAGTCGGGAAGGCCCTTCCGCCCCAGCGCCGTTTGCGATGAGCGCCCGCCCCAACCGTTGGTGCCCGTTCCGATACAGAGCGCGGACACCTGGATGCCGGTTCGACCGAGGGTCACACGAGGAAGCGCCATCAGAGACCGATCCTTCCGCAAAAGAAAACGGGAGCACTGCTCATGATGAGCTGTGCTCCCGTAGGATTCCAACAGTCAGGGGTGGTTCCCCTTCAGAAGCCGGCCACCACTATTTGGAGACGCGGCGCTTTACAGGCTGCAGGGGCTCGCGGCTCGTCTCCGGCCTGCGGTCGGGACGAGGATTCTCCGGCGGGCGAACACGCTCCAGGGGGCCGTCGCCATCGGGTCGGCGATCGTCGCGCCGAGCGTCGTCGCGTCGAGCTTCTTCTCGTCGAACGTCCTCATCGCGATCCGTCACCCGATCCGATTCCAGGCGTCCGCTGCGCTCGAAACGGGAGTCGCGGTCGTCGCGGTCATCTCGGGAGGAGTCGCTGCGCCGGCCGTCGCGGTCCAGCCGCGAGTCCCGGTCATCCAGGGGATCTCGCCGATCTCGATAGTCGCGATCCGAGCGATCCGAGCGATCGAGGCGATCCTCTTCATCCCAGCGCTCGCCGCGGGCGGCGTAGCGGTAGGAGACGCGATCCACAAACTCGGCTTCCCGCTCCAGGCGCATGCCGAACTCGGCGCCGCGTCGCAGGGTCACGTCGCGGTACTCCTCGCGCTTGTCGCCTTTGGTGTAGCTGTAAGCGGCTCCGCCGAGTCCACCCAGCAGGGCGCCTTTCAGCCAGTCTCCGCCGCCGCCGAGCACCGCGCCGAGCAGCGCCCCGCCCGCTGCGCCGTAGCCCACCCACTTGCTATCGACCTTGCGGCGGTTTCGCGACTCCAGCCGGCCCCGGTCCGTGCGCCGCAGATTGTTCGAGTCGAGCGTATGCAGCACGCCGAGCAGCGGCACGCGATCTCCGTCGGGAAGCAGGGCTCGACGGAACTCCACATCCATCACGCCGGGCCGGCGCGCGGTGCTCCGCTGGGATTCCACCACCACGCCCTCAAATCGGGTGCCGTAGGGGAAGCCACTCCGGTCGGCGGAGTCGAGGGTGGCGCTGAAGCGCTCGCCGGCCGCCGTGTCGCGACTGCCCAGCGGGGTCTCCAGCCGGAGTCGCACCACGGTATCTTCCGGGACCAGCACCCGCCGACCCTGCGCCTGGGCTCTATCCGCCGTGAACGGCGCCGAGAGAAGGCCCGCCGCCGCCCACATGGGCAGCCAGTTCATTGATCTTCGCGCCATCTGCGTCGCTTTCATTTTGCTTTCCCCGTTCACGTCGGCCCTGCCGGCCCGGGCGGAAGGCTGGATCCCCATCGGTTGGTGAGGCGCCCTTTGCACCGTGTCTGTCACCGGACCCTATTGAGGAAGGATTGGTTCCGGGTATCCTTGAATCCGAAGAGGGGAGATCGAAATGGACCGAATTTTGCTGGCCTATGATGGGTCCGAGCCGAGCCGGCACGCGGCCACTCGAGCGGCGGAAGTTGCCAGAAGTCTTGGCGCGCCGATCGAGGTGATCGTGGTGGGCGAACTGCTGGAGAGCGGCTACGGAACCGAAGTCCCCGTGGTCGAGCCGGAAGTGTACGACGGCGTGCTTGCGGAAGTCCTCGCGCTCGTCCGGGCCGCCGGCGCCGAAGCCGAGGGTTCGGTAGTCTGGGGCCGGCCGGCCGATTCGATCGTGCGCCGCGCCCAGGAAATGCCGGCGGATCTAGTTGTGCTCGGTCACAAGGGCCGCGGCGCGCTGGAAGCGTTCCTCATGGGAAGTGTTGCCAAGAACGTGATCGATCACGCGCATTGCAGCGTGCTCGTAGTTCGATAGACTGGACTCGAGGCTCTGCACGACGTCCGTGCGGGGACCCCGGTGCGCCTCTTTCGGGCTTGCCGGAGTCCCCGACTTCAGGCTGCAGCGGTCAGCAGGTAAGTTTGGCCCGACGTGCCTTGCGTCCGGCCTGAAGCGTTCTCCCAACGTATGGAAGCCATCCCCGAGTCCACCGAGCCATCTCGTTCTCTTCCTCCGGCCGCCCGGGTCGCGATCGGCTGTGGGAGCGGTTGTGTCGGATTGGTGGTGCTCCAGGGACTCATCCTCCTGGGCGGAAGCTCCCTGCTATTCAGCGCCAAACCGCTCGATGGCATCAAGGTGACGGTTGACGCGCCGCAGCAGGTGACGGTCGGGAAGCCGTTCCCCGTCCACGTGGTGGTGAAGAACTCGGGCGCCTCGGAGGTACGGGTTCAGAATCTCCTGCTCCGGCCCGACACCGCCCTCCATTTCGAATTCCGGAAGATGAAGCCGGGCCACGAGAGCGGTCCGGACGATGTGATGGGCAGCCGCGTGTGGCGCTACAACGCTGCGGTGCCGGTTCGGGGTTCGTGGAAGCTCGATATCGATGTCGTCGCCAAGTCCGCCGGCAGCCACGAGGGCAGGGTCGATCTTCAGATCGGCGTGCTTCCTACCACCGCCTCATTCAAGGTAGAAGCCGTCGAAGCAGCGACGGCTGCCCCAGCCGAGAAACCAGGATCCGTCTCCTCGAAACCTGCTCACCAGCGTTGAGTTCGGAGCGACTTCCGATCAGCGTGCGAGTTGGGATGGCAAGACTGGTCCGGGTGTCGGTCCCCACCTGAGGAGACTCGCCGGCTCGCGGGCACGGTGAGTCCGTAGGGCGAAACGACCGGGTCCGTGGGTGGCCGTGGGCAGACCGCAACCAAAGGACCGACCGCCACGTTACTTCCATGGACTGCGCCGGCGGGTGTTGCCGTCCGGCAAAGGGTAAGGAGTTCCGATGAAACCGTGGCTGGTGATCCTCATTGCCATCGGCGCCTTTGTGCTGCTGAGGCCGGTGCTGGCGGTGCTGCTCGGCCTGGTGGCGGCGCTAACCCAGTTGGCGATTGCCGGGATCACGCTGGCGGTGCTGGCCGCGGTCGTGATCTTTATCATCGGCCTGGTGAAGCGCGGCGGGCGGATCGGGCCTGTTTAGGGTCGATCTCTGACTGAGTTGCGGCGCCCGGTTCCGGTGGAAGCGGGCGCCGCTAGAGACTGCGAGGCGGGATCGGGCCGGCCTCTACGGTTCCGAGGATCCGGGCCGGTAGCCGCGCCAGAGCCATCGGAGCGAGTCGGGCAGGATCGCCTGGCCGTGTCGACCGCTGTGGAAACCCTTGCCCATCACGAGCTTGTGGTCGTACCCGGTGAATGCGAGTGACCGGGCCATGCCGATGTTTGCGAGCGGCCAGCTCCCGTGGGGGTTGTCCAGGTCGTTCTCACCATCCTGCAGAAACACCCGGATCGGCTTGCGCGGCGTCTTCCGAATCAGCGCGGGATAGTTGTGGCCGCCCTCGCGCCGGGACTCTCCCGAAGCGATATTGGTGAAGCTGCCGACCCAGGACAGGACGCGGCTGAACTCGTTCGGTCGCTCCCAGGCCACGGTGAAGGCGCAGATGCCTCCGCTGGAGGAGCCGGAGATGGCGCGGCTCGCGGCATCGTGCCGCAGCTTCACGTCCTTCTCCACCTCGGGGAGGATCTCTTCCAGCAAGAATCGCGCGTAGCGATCCGACAGCGTGTCGTACTCGAAGCTGCGATTGGCGCGCCCGTCCGCGAAGCGGCCCGGATTGATGAAGATTCCCACCGTCACGGGCATCTCGCCGGAGGCGATCAGGTTGTCGAACACCGTCGGCACATAACCCTTCGGGCCGCCGCCATCCTGGAACACCATCACGCAGGCCGGCTTCTCCGGCGTGTACTGGGAGGGGATGTAGATCCACCAGTCTCGAGTCGTGCCGTCAAACACCTTGCTCTTGAAGGTGGGCATCTGCTTGACGGTTCCCTTCGGCACCCCGGACTTCTCCTTGCTGTCCGGGTGGACCTTGTAGACCTCGAGCTGGCCGCCGCCGAACTGTCGCTCGCCAGCTTCATACCGCCAGCGCATCGCGTCGCCATCTTCCAGCCAGGCCACGCCGGCGTAGAGATCGGAGGCGCCGACCCGGGTCAAAGTCAGGCGGAAGCGGCCGTCTTCCGAGGCGATGCGAGGCGCGGCTGCGGCGCCCGGCGCTTCGACTGCCCACGCCACCACCGTCTCATCCACCTTCGGCTGCGCGCCCTTCGACAGGTTGTCCCGTCCGAACGCGGCCCGAATGCGGTTGGCAAGCGCTTCCGCCGCGGCGCCCTCGGGGCGAGCCTGCAGCGCCGCATCCAGCGCCCGAGGCGTCAGCGCCTCTTCCTGGGCCCGCGCCGGCTGAGCGCAGACGACCAGCGCCGCCACTGCGGCGGCAAACAGGGGAACTCTCATAACTCACCTACTCTCGTCGGGCGATGTCTGCCACGAGTCTCCGCCCGGCCCGCCCCAACCCCGTTCGTTCGAGTCCAGCGGAATCCATTCCCGGAGTTGGGCTGAAGCGCCGGTCTGCCCGGGGTGACAGAGCGAGCCCCGCCGTGGCGGAGGGTCAGCGCGTGGCGGAGAGGCGAGAGCCGCGACGCAGATTCAGGGCCCGAGCGGCATTCCCCTCACGGAGGGCAAGTTCGTAGCTGCCGAGACTGCTCAGCACAACCACCGGCCGGCCCACCGGGACCGATGCGTAGCACGGGGCCGGGCCGTCGACGGAGCCACCGTCCCAGTGAAAGGTCCATCCGTTGATGCCGGGATCGTCCAGATGGACGGACGTGATGTTGGTGAGGCAGTTTCCATAGCGGTCGACATGGAGCACCTCTCCCACAACTTCGGCGTCCGGAGAGTCGGTGGCGCGGATCGGTTCGGGGAGATGGAGCGGCGCCGGATCCTGAATTTTCGGACCGAAGTCTTCGGGCGCCCGGCCGAGCGCCAGTGCTGCTGCCACGGGCGCGAACACGTCTCGCCCATGAAACGTCGGAGCTGGATGGGGAAGCCAGAAGCGAGAGTTGTTGAGCTCCCAGCATTCCGGCTCGCCGAATTGGGCGGCAGCGGCCCACAGCAAACCGTTGTCCGGACCCACAAACAGCCGGCTGCCGCAGCGGATGCAGATGGCACGGCGCTCGCTGCCGACACCCGGATCCACCACCGCCAGGAACACGGTATCCACGGGTGCGTAGGGCGCGCAAGCTCGCAAGATGAGCGCCCCGCCGAAGACATCATGGGGTGAGATCTCGTGAGTCAGGTCGATGAGCGTCGCCTGGGGGCACCGTGAGAGTAGGACACACTTCACGGCGCCCACAAAGCCATCCGCCGAGCCGAAGTCGGACAACAATGCGATGGGGCGGGGCACCGGCGTCAGTTGTCCACGACAACCCGTGTTACGGCGGTGGTCACCACCTTCAGGTCTTTGTCGAGGCCGCGAATCTCCACCAGGTGCTCGCCGTTTGGGGTCTTGCTGGTATCCCAATCCCAGGCAAACGGCGGGAGATTGGTGATCTGAACTCGACGGCCGTCGAGATAGAAGGCGACAAACTCGACCCCCTGACCCATGATGTCGGCGCGAATCTTCACGGTCCCGCGCTGCGGTTGGGCTGCGCCAGGCGCCGTCGCCAGCTTGACGCGGCGCTGCACCACCTCAGGCGTCCAGGCTCCGAAGAGAATGCGCACGTGGGTGATGCCGCTCTTCAGGGTCCGCTTCGGGCCGATCGCCGTCTGCAGGGCGCGGGTGAAGCCCTCTCCGTCCAGGGTCCCCTTCAGATCGGGGCAGGCTTCCCACTCGCCGTCGTCGATCTTGATCTCCACGCGGGTCGGCCGGGCATCGGCGGGATCGGAACTGGAAAGGGATGCGGTCAGCCCGAAAAGCGCGGAGACGCTCGGCTTCTGCAGGTCCGGAGCCGGAGCGATGGCTTCGATCAGGAGCTGAGAGGCCGGGTGGGTGGTGCCGCGGAGGGAGGGCTCGGCGGGCTGAATGACGAAGCCGCCCCGTTCTTCAGCGCCGGCCACCGCCACAGCGCCCACGGCGGCGGCCCCGGCCGTGCGACGTTCGGCGGAGGTGGAAACCAGGATAGCCGTGGGCGTCCAGGAGAGAACGCAGCCGAGTCCCGCCCGCTCGGTCTGTGCGTACCGGCCGATTCCCTTCAAAGCCTGCCGCACGCGACCCACCAGGCGGGGGACGCCCGACGCTCCGAGGATCGTCACCGCGCCGTTTTCCTTGTTTTCGATGGTGACCACCGGCGGCACGGGATCCTCGTCGCGTCGCACGAGAATCACGAAGCGGTCTCCATCCCGCGGTGCGAATCCCGGCGGGAGCGGTTCCAGGCGACCGCCCTTCTCCAGTTGCACGGCGCTGCCGATGGGCGGCGCCAGGGTGCGAAAGAGGGGGCCGGAGACCGGAATGTCCGTGAGTACCGAGGCGGAATTGCCGGGATCGCCGTCTGCAAGCACCTGCAGCGAGCGCCGTGTGTCACCGGAGTCCGCCAGGCGCAGCAGGAGTCGGTCCCGGGAGATGCCGGCGATCGAGCCGGGCGCGACCGTGGTGATGGTGCTGCTGGCGACCGACACACCGAGCGCCGGCTTCCGGACCTTGCCGAGCGCTTCCCAGAAGTCTCCGCCATTGGCGCTGAGCTCCACCAACCCGTCCCGCTGGTTGGTTATTCGGATGCGATACAGCTCCGAGGCGCCCATCGCGGGAGCCAGCACTGCGCCCTGACCGGCCTCCGCCGCCGCGGAACGGCCCACGTCGGGAGCGGCGCTCGCAAGCGTGACGGCAAGCAAGGAGATCCAAAGAACCCGTGGTTTCAGGGGGTGCCTCCCGAAGGCGCCGGGGCTTCCGCCGGCATCAGCGCGCGCCGGGTGCGTTGGATGGCGTCCTGCAGGCCGGCCACCTCGTGAGGGGCCCGCTTCGGCGCGGCAAACACTTCGTTGAGAATGCTCCACCACCCATACTCTTCCAGGTAAACCAGATCAAAAAACATCACGCCCTGACTGTGCTGCAGGGCGGCCCGAACGGCTCTGCGAAACTCCTCAGGCCGCCCCTGGTAGTCCAGCAGATACAGTCCGGCATACACAAACGCCGCATCGCCCACCGCTTTCGTGGAGAGCTCGGCGGCGGCCTGCACCGTCAGGTCTTCCGAGTTGCCGAGCTGCCGCGCATCGTCCCGAAAGGCGATGGGGTAGTAGCAGCCGGTCGACAACCAGCTTAGTTTGTCGGCATATCCGGTTTCCGGGTAGCGGGGCGACATCCACGAATATCCGGGAGAGAACCCGGTACGCGCCCAGTTCACGCCCACCCCGTAATAAGACTCGTACCAGGAACCGACATACACGCCCAACCCGATTCCGGGTCGACGGGCGCGAGCCAGCACGATCGCCTTGTCGAGCCAGTCTTGAATCGTCTTCGCGCGCCACTCCAGCCATTCCTTGAAGTAGGGACCCTGCTGCAATTCGCTCCCGGGAGAGGCGCCGTAGCTGTAGATGTCTTCCGGAAACCGGTCCAGCTTCTTGCCCAGCCACTCTTCAAAAAGCTGTCTGGAAAGCGGCGAGAAATCGGTCCGCAGGCTGGCGAACCGCATTCGGTCGAACACGATCCCGTCCAGCGCGTAATTCTCCGCCAGTTCCGACACCACTCGCCAGGCATACTCTCGACTGGCCGGATCGGCGGGGTTGACGAAGGCGCCGACCACCTCGGTGGGCGAGTTCAGGATCGGCTGAATCACCGGCGCCGCCTCGTAGCCTAGACGCTCGCCCACTCGGGCGTGTTCCAACAGCCAGCGGGCTCCCGAGCCGCGACCGAGCAGCAGATGGCCCCCCGACGGCGCCGTGAGAGATCCGCCGACCACAAGCGAGCCGTCGATCACCGAGTCGATCGTGTCTCCCAGGATGATGACCGCGGCATCGTCTGCTCCGAGCGATCGGGGCCCGGCCGAAGGATCGGCCGAGACCACCTGATCCCGGGTGAGGGGGATGTTTTCGCCGGTCGCCAGGGGCCATGTGGCGCCGTCCATCGTGACAGTGCGCCGAACGTCGTACACCATTGCCTGCCGGGTAGGATCGGTGTAGAGGGGACCGGACTTCAGCAGCTTGTGCCCCTCGCAGAACACGTTGATGGCGGCATAAACCTTAATGCCCCGACGGCGGCCCTCCAGCATGGACTGGAGCAGAAGATCGTAGCTCGTAGGGTAGGTGAACCCCTTCCATTCGGTGAGGCGAGGAGCGACCTTGCTGTTGTAGAGCACATGCCCCGAGAGCGCCTTCACATCCACCACCACCGTGTTGATATTGGCCTGCCGGCAGCGGTCGAAGACGCCGGAGAGAGAATCGCGCGTGGAGAGCCTCTGAAGATTGGCGGACGCGTCCATCCACACCACGCGCCCCTCCAGGCCCGCCTGCCGGGTTACGAGCTTCGAAAGCTCTCCCGGGGCCGGGGTTTCCTGGGCCGGGGCAGGCGATACGGCAGATAGGAGCAGCAGGGCGGTTCCCGCCATTCGGCCTATTCGGTCCAACATGGCGCGGCTCATGGTCGCACGACCAGGGAGACGGGGTAGGCGGTGCCCCCCACCGGAAGCGCTTGGAGCGATAGCTTTCTCTTCTCTCCCGGCGCCAGCTTGCCCCGCCACAGCAGCGCTTCCCCGGGCGGCGCCACCTGCGCCGCCTCAACCACACGTCCCTCGATGAGAAACACGCCCCGTGCCACCCCCGAATCGGGGGTTAGAACCAGTCGAACCGCCTGTTCTTCGGCCCTGGGGTTGTTCAACTCAATCTCGATCCGGTAGATCACGCCGTAGTTGCCGAAGAGCTTTCTCCGTTCCGTTCGACCGCTGATGGCATCTTTCCCCAGCGGCATGAACAGCCAGCGTCCCCCGGCCTCGTACTGAAAACTCTGGTTCCGATCCGGCATGGCGTAGGTATGCGGTTCATCCTGGGCTGCCGCGAGCGCTTCGGCATCCGCCTGCGGCGCGGTCGGCTCGGCCGTCGCGCTGACGTGCGCCACGAGAGGTCCGCCTTCCACCACTCGGAAGCTGTACACTCCGGAAACCGTGAGGAGGTGGTCCAGCCGTTCCCGAAGCAGCGGCCGCACGCTTTTCGGTGGGATGCGGACGATCGGTCCGACATCGCGAGTGAACGCGCTGAGAAAGCGTTCGCCCGCGCGGTGGCCAGCTTGAATCGGATCCTTGTAGGGACCGGCCTCGCCCTGGATGATCTGGACCTGCACGGGCTCATCGCCCGGGTTCAACAGATAGATCTGGAACGAGAATGCTTTCCCCATTCGGTTCTGATGATGGTACAGCATGCGGACCGGGCCCTCCGGCGACACGAGCCCTTCGAACAGCACCCCGTATTCCCGAACGCTTTCCGGGTCGTTCGAATAGAGGAGGGTCCGCGTCTCCTGTTCGGTGAGATCCAGGTTCTGCACCTCGACTGTCGCCTCGGTGGTCACGTCCAGGAGTCCCGGGCCGGTGATGGAGATAGGAAATCGGATCTTCGCGCTCTTGCCTGAGTCCAGGGCCTGAGCTCCGGCCGCCGGGCCGGTCACTTCCACCCGGGCGCCCTCTTCCCGAACGACTCCCGCCACTGCGAGTTCCGCCGCGGCGCGTCGCACGAGGTCGGCGGGCGCGGGGCGACCGGTCACGCGGGCCACTGGAGTTTCTGCCAGCACGCCGGCGAACTTCTTCACCCAGACGGTGAAGGCGGTGTTCTGCTCGCCCCGGCTCACCCGAACCACCGTCTTGCCCGGCCCGAGGCCCCTCACCTGGATTTCGGCGGAAGCCTCCTTGATGTCGGTGACGCCGGCGGCAGCGATCTTTTCGCCTTCGACCTCGACCACCACTTCGCCCGGCGTTTCACCCAGGATCGTGATCCGGCGAGTCTCGCCCATCGGAACGGTAAGCGACGCGGCTTCGGGCTCCAGCCGGGTCCGCTTACCGCGGGAGGCCCTTCGCGAGTTGGACTTACCGTCTTTGTCGTGTTTGGTCCGACCGCGCAGGGTGTCCGCAGACTTACCGTCCGGCAAATCGGCCAGAGCGGCGCGCAGATTGGAGACCCAGCGCTCGGCGGTAACGGAGGGCTTCTCCTGACGAGTGGCCGACTCCGCCGGCGTGGCGACCATGATGAGCTGGTCGGCGGCGTACAGCGCCCAGTCATTCCCCCGCGGACGCGCTTCGATCTGACCAGCTTCGAGACCGCGCTCGATCAGATCGTTCAGCCGCTGGGCCGCGAGTTCGGCGCGATCCGCCGGACCCAGCGTGCCGTTCTTCGTACGAAGAATGGCGATGAGTTTCTTGCCGACCGTCAGTCGGGCGCTGTCAGCAGTTGGAGCAACGCGCGCCGGAGGCGCCGCGATGGCCTGAACCGACAGCATGAGTACGACGAGTGCTGTCGAAAGCCAGCGTAGTGGAGTGTGCATCACCGGTCCCAGGCCGGCTTTTCCCGGCCCGCGCATGGTATCAGCCAGTACAAAGCCGATTCAAGAAACAGCCCCGAGTTCCGCCGGTTGCCCCGGCTTTTCCTCCAGGAGGCCGGAGAGATGGCCCACCTGAAGGCGATACATCGACGCATACAGTCCGCCGCGGCGAAGAAGCTCTTCGTGATTTCCCTGTTCGGCCACCTTGCCGCCGTCAAGAACTACGATCCGATCCGCCCCGCGAACCATCGAAAGGCGGTGACTGATGATGAACGTGGTGCGGCCTTTCATCAATCGTTCGAGCGCCTGCTGAATAAGATACTCCGATTCGGGTTCCACCGCCGACGTGGCTTCATCGAGAATCAGGATCTCGGGGTCGGTGAGAAAGGCGCGGGCGATAGAGATTCGCTGCTTCTGTCCGCCGGAGAGTTTCACGCCGCGCTCGCCGATGGCGGTGTCCCAGCCGCCAGGCAACTCGTGCTCCACGAAGTCGAGCGCGTTGGCTGCCGCCGCCGCCGCGCGCACCTCTTCCAAAGTGGCTTCGGGCCGGCCGTAGCGTGCATTCTCCAACACGGTGCCGTTGAAGAGGAATGTCTCCTGCTGAACCATGGCGATGTGACTTCGCAGACTGGCCTGCGTGACCGCCCGCACGTCGTGCCCATCGATCAGAATGCGGCCGGAGGTGGGATCCCAGAATCGGGCGATCAGATTCACCAGGGTGCTCTTGCCCGCGCCGCTCGAACCGACGAACGCCACGGCTTGGCCGGGCGCCACATCGAGCTCGATGCCGTTCAACACCGGTCGATCGCTGTAGCCGAATTCCACGTGCTCCCACCTGACGCGGCCCCGCACTCCCGTCAACTCCACTGCATCGGGAGCGTCTTCCACAGTGATCGGAGTGTCGAGCAACTCAAACACTCGAGATCCTGCGGCGGCGCCCCGCTGGATCAGGTCGTTGATCTGAGCCAACTGCTGCACCGGCGCGTAAAGCTGCCACCAATATCCCCGGTAGGCCACCAGTCCGCCCACCGTAAAGCGGTTTTCCAGGATGAGCCACGCGCCGACGCCCACCGCGAGAATGTTGCTGATGAACCCGACGAAGTAGACGACCGGGAAGAAGATGGAGCGGGCGTTCACGGCGTGGGTTTGCACCTTCCGATAGGCCTCGGTCGCCTCCCGAAACCGGCTGGATTCAAACTCTTCTCGGGCAAACGCCTTTACGACGATCATCCCGAGCAAGTTCTCCTGCAGGCGTGCTCCGACATCCCCGAGGCGGTCGCGGCCGGCCCGGTAGAGCAGCTTCACTCGAACATTGAAGACCCGGACCAGCACTGCCACCACCCCGATCGGGGCGATCGTGATGGCCCCGAGCAGGGGATTCATAGCGATCAGCGACCCCGCGACAATCAGGAAGCTGTAGGCATTGTGGAGCACCGAATCGGTGCCGTTCCGCACCACTTCCTGGAGCACGTCCACATCGCCCATCACCCGAGACGTGAGATCTCCGGCCCGCTGGTTCTGCAGGTAACCGAGAGATTGCTGCTGGATGCGGCGATACACCGCCAGTCGGATGTCCTGAACGAACCGCTGTCCGACCTTTTCCAGGAGATTGCTTCTCAGTGCGGCCAGGATGGCGCCGAACAAGTGCACGCCAAACATGACCCCGAGGGCGGCGGGAAGCCGATCGGGGCGGCGCGGCGTCACTACGTCGTCCACGATGTACTTCCACACCCACGGGTGTACGAGTGAAGCCGGGGTGGCCAGCAGCAGGCAGAACAGCCCTGCCAGAATCTGCCAGCGATAGGGTCGCAAGAACGGCAGCAGCCGTGCGTAAACCGCCAACGGGGTTCCTCCGAGTCAGCGGAGTTCTACACCGGATTGCCGAATAGCACTTCCCGCGGCACGTCGAAGGGCAAGCTCCGCTTCGCTGGATCGGCCGGGCGCGGCCGGCGCCGCGATCTTCAGGACCACTCGGGAGCCGTCCAGAGAGGCGATCCCTCTCAATTCTGCAGGGCCCGCAAACAGCTCTTCCGGCAGCGCCAGCGCCGCGAGAACGGCCTGGAGTTCGGGAATGCCGGCGTTGGCGTCGACGCCGATCTCCACTTCTGCCGTTACGGGTCCACGGCTGTGGTTGATCACAGCCACGATTTCGCCGTTCCCCAGGCTCACGGTGCGCTGAACCCCGTCTTTGAGTCGCGTCGTTCTGAGGCCCATCTCCAGCACTGTGCCCGTGAACTGCGGAATCCCGGGACCCCCCACCAGGGTGACCATTTCGCCGACGCGGAACTGGTCTTCGAGGAGGATGAAGAAGCCGCTCAATACATCCCGCACCAGGCGTTGAGCGCCGAAGCCGAGGGCTAATCCCGCCACGCCCGCTCCCGCCAGAATGGCCGAGACATTGATCCCGGCCTGGCTGAGGAGCGTCACGATCGTCACGAACAGCGCGGCATAGCTGAAGGTGCTTCGAGCCAGGCCCAACAGCGTGTTCAGGCGAGCGAGGCTCGATGGGCCCTCCCGGCGGGAACGGAGCTCGAACGGGTAGAAGAGCGCCCGGAGCGCGCGCCAACCCAACCAGCGCACGAGACCGTAGAGGACTGCCGCGGCAAACGACTTGGCCAGGAGTTCCAGGCCGGCCGTCAACCCCTGATGCCAGGCGCCGGCGGGGATCAGTTGATCGAACCACTGCTGCATCAGTCGGCGCCTGTTCCTCGTCGCATGCGGCCGCGGAGTGCGGTCACTCCCGGCACTTCAGCCATCTGAAACGGAAGCGTCCAGCGGCTGCCGCAATCCGCGTTGCAATCGGTGGCATTCTGAACGATTCCATCCAAATCTACAGGATTCGGCAGGAGGAACCATTCCTCTCGACGAACGTCCAACACGGAGAGAGGGCGTCTCTCCGCGCGTGCCGTTAGATGCTACCGAGCGGGTAGCAGCCCCGTCAACGATGTGCCGGAGGCTCCGAAAACGGGGTCGGCCGGGGGCAGGCAGTTTCGCGCAAGGCGCCGCGGCTAACCGCGGCGTGATGGCCGGATGGCAGGAGATCGACACATGCATCCCCGTCGGATGGGAGAATTCGGCTGGACGATTGGTCTGGCGTTGGCGTTGGCACCGTGCGTGTCGGTCACCGCCGCACAAACCGTGTCCTCACCCCAGCTTGCCATCGGCAACCCGCTTCCCAACGCATTGATTGCCGGGCGGGTGTCGATGAGTGTCGCCTACAGCGTAGGAACCAACCGCATCACGGCCTACACCGTGATGGTGGATGACAAGATTCTCTACAGTCGGCCCGTTACCCGCGCCGAAGCCCGCGGCATCCATTACCTGGAAGTCGACACGCGAACCATTGCCGACGGCAGCCACACCCTCAAGGTGATTGCCATGGGTGAGCGAGGCGCCCTTGCCACCGATGCGGTCGATCTGACGATCCGCAACGGGGTGCCGGGCGGCCTGGATCTGGTTCCGCCGCTGGTTCAGTTCCGTGGACTGACCGACGGTCAGGACGTCAGCGGCAAAATCACGCTCGACCTGATGGCGGAAGACAACTCCACGATGGACCTGCTCGTGTCCATCTTCGTGAATCAACGCTCCGCGTTCATCAAGAATCGCCCTCCCTACTCCATGGAGATCGACACAGCGCAATTCCTCGATCCGGCGACGGGTTCCGGTTTGCTGCGGGTGGAGGCCTGGGCCTACGACACCTCCAACAACCTGGGCAAGTCCCGCATCCTCAGCCTGAATGTCCGACCGGTGGGCGCCTCCGAGAACCAGACCCCTGCCAAGCCGGATCCCACCCGCCGATCCACTTCGCTGGTGATGCCGGTTGACATGGGGCTCCGCTCGGCGCCGGCCCCGCTTCCGGCAAACGTGGAATCCACCCTGGTGATTCCTCTCGGCGGGCGAGTCTCGATGCCGCCGACACGGATTTCCCGGTCGCAGGTGAACGGGCCGAGCCTCAATCCGATGGACCGGGCCACCGCCATCCCGAAGGCGCCGCGCCCGATGCCCATTCGCTCTGACATGACCGCCCCGGTGCTGGCCCCCGGTAAGATCACACCGCCGATGCTCGGCGCGGTGCCCGTACCCGGTCGACGTCGCCCTTCCGCAAACACCCCCGCGGTTCCCGAGCCGCTCAGAATTCCGGAAATGGCGCCCCGGCTGGCCGCATCTCGGAACTTGCTTCCTCCGGCCGCGGCGCCGACTCCCTCCGCCGTGCTGTCGCCCGTAGGCGCTCCCCCGGAGCCGCAGCCGATCCGGATTCAGGCTCCGAGCGCCAACGCTCCGAAGCTTTCGCCGACCCGAATCGCCATTACAATCCCGAGTAGTTCGTCGGCTCCCGTCACTGCTCGCCCGGTGTCGCCGGGCTCCCTTCGCTCGCTGCCGATGCCTGGCGCCGAGGCGGAAGGGCCGGTGGTTGCCGTGGTCGACACGAAGGCCAGACCCGGCAAGAACGGCAAGTCGCCCGTGGATCTCTACCGCGTTCGTCCGTCGCTCCCACAAGATGTCGATTACAAGGTCGGCGTCGGCGAGACGATCGGTAAGATCGCGAAGAAGTTCCGCGTGAGCCCTCGCGCCGTGATGCTTGCAAATGGCATCGACGGGCCGATGAAGCTTCGGGCCGGTTCCACCATCAAGCTGCCCGGCACGTTTGATGTCATTGTGGACAACCGGCGAGTGGCGTTCGACGTGTCGCCGCGAGTGGAAGCGGGCCTGCCGCTCGCTCCCTTCCGTCACATCTTCGAGCATACCGGTGGGGTCGTGGTTTACTTCCCGGAAGCACACGAGGTGCGGGCGTCGAATGAGAAGGCCGAAGTGAAGCTGCAACTCGGAAGCAAGCAGGCGCTGGTCAACCAGATGGTGATGGTCATGGACCGGGCTGCCTTCGTGGAAGGTGGCCGGACCCTCGTACCCATCGGCTTCCTGGAGCAGGCTCTCGAATTGAAGGCCGAGTACGACGTTAAATCCGGAACGATCAGCCTGCTTCGCAAATAGGCTGGGCGAGGGCATACGCCTTCTCTCCAGAGGTGAGAACGGGGACCTGTCCGCGAGGATGGGTCCCCGTTCCTCATGGGCGCCCCGCACGAAATTTTCAATGGATGTCGCCATCCAGGGGCCTCACCCAAGTCGTACGGAGGATGGTTCCGCTTCGGCAGGGAACCATTGCCTGCAGGGAAGAGGCCAATCCGAAGAGATTGCATACGAATCCCGGCCTTTGTCGACGATATGATCGGGAGTTGATGCGGTGGAAGTCCCAACGCTCCAAAATCTGTTGGGTCGCCTGCGCCGCTTGCAGGTGCGCGGGGGAACCCCTGCCACAACCACGAACGACTGGTACGAAGTCCATCTCTTTCCGCCGGCGCGGGAGTCCGAGATCCACTCAGCTCTCAGGCTCGTCAATAAGCCGCTCCCGGAAGACTTCAAGCAGTTCTGGCGCTACACCGACGGCGCCAACTTGTTTGTGAATGAATCTGGTCTCCACGGAGTCGGTGTTGCGTCGACCGAACTCCTCATAGATCTCCATCAGGAGGAGATCGAGGTGTACGGCGATACCACACTCGAGGACTACGTGGTTTTCGCCCGGGTCAACGGCTCGGGTGACTTCCTGGTGTTCCACACGCCCACGGGCCGCGTTCTCGACGGTATCCATGCCGAGCAGCCCGAGGAGTGGCGCGTGGTGGCCAATAGCTTCAACGAATGGCTCCATGCCTTCATCGAGGCCGGCGGTCGCTATTACTGGATTGAAGAACTCTACGCCTCGTCGCCCCCAGCCTGACGCCCTCGCCGTTCCGGTGTGACCAGCGAGGCGCCCACCGCCGAGACTCCGCCCTGCCGGAACGTCAGGTTCCATACCTACAAGGGAGGCGCCTTAACCGGAAAGCGTTCGGATAGGGGCGTCGCTATTGGTGCTGGGTACGAGTCGCGCGAAGTCAACTTGGCGCGTTGCGGTGTAAGTCGGTTCTTCCTCTTGGGGCATGACTCCAATTGAAACATGGCGGTCCCAACGGTTTCTCAACTGGATTGGCGGGCCGCGTGCTATTTGCGCGGCGAGGAGTGACAGATGCTCAATCGGCGAGACGCCTTGCTGAGCCTGGGCCAATACGGCCTCGGGGCGGTGACATTGCCCGCCCTGCTCCGCGCGGAGGGCGCCGCAGCCGCGCCGGCACGGGTGGCCGGGAATCCAAAAGCGAAGTCCTGTATTCTGATCTTCCTGGTCGGAGGTCCTCCCACCCAGGATATGTTCGACCTCAAGCCCGGAGCGCCGGACGGGATCCGCAGTCTCTTTAAGCCGATCGAGACCAACGTCTCCGGAATCCGGTTCTGCGAGCATCTGCCGCAGATGGCGCGGCAGGCGCACCGAATGGCAGTGGTGCGCTCGATGACCCACCCGAGCGAGGAGCACTACCAGAGTACGTACCATGTGCTGACCGGCCGAGGCGGTGTCGTGTTCTCGCAGGGGAACCACCGGCTGCGCTCGCAGTTCCCCTGCCCCGGGGCCGTGGTCTCCCGATTCTCCCCGCCAGGCGACGTACCGGCCAGCGTCTCCATGCCGGGCCCGATCTTCCAGCGCAACACTCGCTATGCAGGTACGCACGCGGGTTTCCTGGGCCCGCCGCACGATCCCCTGGAAGTCCCCGAAACCCCGGTTGGGCTGGGTACTCCCCGATTGGACGCAGACCTCCCCGGCGAGTTGAGCACCGGTCGGTTGGTGCGCCGGCGTGGTCTGCTCCAGGAACTCGAGGCGCTGGATCGCGCCGCGCAGGCGAGTCCGCTCACCCAGACGCGGGACAGCTTCATGGAGCGGGCGTTTTCCCTGCTGACCGGTCCCGCGACGCGGGGCGCATTCGACCTGGACCATGAGCGTCCCGCCACCCGAGAGCGGTACGGCAGAAACCTCTACGGCGAGTGCATCCTGCTGGCGCGGCGACTGGTTGAGGCTGGCGTGCGCCTGGTGACTGTCAACTGGCACTTCTTGCGATCCGATAACTACCCGCAGCATGTCTGGGACAACCACAGCGGCATCCCCGCTACCGGCACGAAGACCGGCTATGAGTTGCTCACGGGCTGGTACTGCTTCCCCTCGCTGGACCGCGCCTACTCCGCTCTTCTGGAGGATCTGGCGACGCGTGGACTGCTGGATGAAACGCTTGTCGTGATGACCGGCGAGTTCGGCCGCACACCGAAGATCAACCAGGACATGGGCCGGGATCACTGGGGCCACTGCTACTCGACCGTACTCGCGGGGGGAGGCGTCCGGGGCGGTCAACTCTACGGCGCAAGTGACGCTGACGCGGCCTATCCGGCGGAGAACCCGGTGCGGCCCGAAGATCTGCTCGCCACGGTGTACCAGAGCATGGGCATCCCCTGGCAGTCTGAAATCCACGACCTGGAGGGCCGGCCACAGCCCCTGTGCGGCGGACAGCCAATTCGTGCGTTATTGTCGTGAGGCCGTGTTCGATCACTCGGCTCACACCCGAAGCGTCGAAGCCGCCCACGCACCTGGGACGCCGAGGTGACCCAGGCCTGCCGGATGAGCGGTGTCACCCCCTCGGGTGGCGGTCGTTTCGGAGAGCGTGACCGGGCCGTTCAGGTCGTAGCGCACGCGACGGATTCCGGATGGGGGACCGGCATGGGCGCAACCGTCCAGACACAGCGCGCCCGGACCGGCGTCTTGATCCGCGAGGAACTTGCCTCAGCCGAACAGCTCGCGGATCGGGGCTCCGTTATCGGTGATCGGAACGGGACGCGTTCCAGCGAAGAGGTTCTTGTGCGGGTCGATGCCCATCGCCGCGTGGATGGTTGCATGGAAATCCGGAACGGAGATCGGCCGCTCAGCCACCTTCGCGCCCAGTTCATCGGTCGCGCCGATGGCCCTCCCGGTTCGCAGGCCGCCGCCGGCAAGGACCCCGGTGAAGGCGATGGACTGGTGGCCGCGCCCGCCGCCGCTGTCGAACTCCGGCGGACGTCCGAATTCGGTCGCGATCACCACGAGCGTGGTGTCCAGAAGCTTCAGTCTTTCCAGATCCTCTACGAGGGTGGCGAAGGCCTGGTCCAGGTCCCGGATGAGCAGATGCTGATTGATCTGGCCATCGTTGTGCGTGTCCCACCCGGTACCGTTCAGGAAGTTCAGGTTGAACGAGACTTCGACAAACCGAACTCCGGATTGCACCAGCCGTCGCGCCAGGAGGCATCGCTGCCCAAATTCGCCCCCATAGCGGGTGCGCAGGTCGGCGGACTCTCGCTTCAGATCAAAGACATTCAAGAAGCGGGGCCCCGCCATGCGGAAGCCCTGCCGGCTCACCGCGGCCTGAGTGCGGATGTCGGGGTCGTTCGGTTGCCGGCGTGTGAGATCTTCCCGCAGCACCCCGAGTAAACCCTCTCTGCGACGCTGCCGGTTGTCGTCGACATCCGGTGGGCGGTTCAGCCCATTGGGTCCCGTTTCAATCTGCGTGAGGTAAACGTAGCCGTATCGCGCCCCCAGAAAACCCGGATCCCGAGTGACGTTTGGATAGCCCATCACCACGTAACCCGGCACATCCTCGGAGCGATGGCCCTTCTGGTCCAGCACGATGGAGCCGATGGACGGGTACTGGAGCGTCCCGCTGGGGCTCCGGCCTGTGTGCATCAGGTTCGTTGCGGCGGCGTGCTCGTTCACGATCGCGTGACTCACGGTCCGGACAAACACGCAGCGATCCATCACGCGCGCCGTTTGCGGCATGTGTTCGGTCACCCTGACACCCGGGACCGAGGTGGGGATCGAGTCGTAGTAGGAGCCCGCGAGCTTCTTGCCGTCCCCTCGCCGCTTGGGATCGAAGGTGTCGATGTGGGCCGCGCCGCCGCCCAACCACAGGAAGAGACACGACTCCGCCTTACCCAGCCGCAGCGAAGTCTCCTGAATCGCCCTCGCCGTCGCGGGGATCGAGAGCAGGGAGGCTCCCGCCGCTGAGTGCAAGAACCGTCGCCGGGGCAACTCGGTGGTGAGCATCGATTAAACCTTTCGTTGGCTTCCGAGCCTATCCGTGGCGATCAGGGCACGAGTGGGAATTCGGGCGAATTGACGAGCGCCCAGACGACATCTTCCATCCGTTCTCGGAAGGCGGGTCGGAGGCGACGCGTCGGCTCGTCACCCAGGCGCAGTCTCCGCTCCTCTTCAAGCCGAATCACCGATGCCTCGGCGCTGAGGTGGTTCGACCAGGACACTCGGGAGTCCGTCTTCCGCTTGTTCACGCTGCGAAGCGCGCCCGGCGTTGCACGCTGGGCATAAAGTGGGGCGAGGTAGCCGGCGACGGCTTTTGCCTCAGCGGCGGATGGGGGCCGAGAGAGCACCCGCAGGAACAACTCGCGGCACAGCGCCGACACCGGCTGCTGCTTCAGCGCCAGATCGACAAAGGCCCCGTCGTCGGACAGTCGCACCAGTCGGGCGCCGACATTACCGTTGGCCAGGATCAGAGTCTGCATGGGCGATGCACCTTCATCTCGGGTGCTTGCCGGGTTCTGCCGCGAGGGACGCCACCCGAACGTGCTCAGGATGTCGACCATCCCCTGGGATTCCGGCAGTGCGAGTGCGGGGCGGTCGCGCTCGTTGGAGAGGGCGGCGAATTCCCACGATCGGCACGGAGCGCCCAGGTTCAGGAACTGGGAGAGGGGCCGGTCGCCCAGTGGATTCAAGTTTAGATCCTCGGTGTCGAACTTCTTGCCGACAGCGAGAAACAGCGAATCCACAATCTGCTCGGCGCTCAAGCGTCGCCGATAGGGTCCGGCAAAGGTGGGTACAGATTGGCCGGTTGGGTCAGAGATTGGACGTCGCTGATACAGATCCGACGTGAAGCAAAGACGAGCAAAAGCCTTCAGGTCAAATCCGTCCGCGACGAACCGATTGGCCAGACTCGCCAGCAATTCGGAGTGGACCGGTTTGGAAAGGCTCCAATCATCCACGGGTTCCACAAAGCCCCGACCCATAAGCCGCTTCCAGAGGCGATTGACGAGCACCTCGGCGAAGCGCCGGTTCTCTGGAGCCACGAGGAGCGTGGCCAGCCGCTTGCGGTCGGCGGGTGTCGACTTCTCGGTAGACGCTAGCTCCGGAAGCGGGAAGCGGGTGTCTTCGGCAAAACGCTTGAAGCACCAGGCTGCGGGAATGGCTTCACCGGCCTTCGAGGTCACCTTTACCAGCGGGCGACGGGCCCCTTCTCGGAACGGAACGGTGCTGGTCGCCGGGATGACTTCCTTCTTGCCGGAAAGCATCGAGGCCAGCCCGAACAAGTCCTTCTGAAGGAACGGGTGGCTCGGAGCATCGTGACAGCGGGCACAGCCGAGGTTCTCACCCAGAAACGCCTGGGACAGGATATGACTCTTCGCCGCCATCGGAGAGTCGTTCAAGGTTGCCTGGCCAAAGCCGGAAGGCCCACCTTGCAGGGCGCTCCCCTCCATCAGCACCAACTCCGCCGCGATGCGATCGAACGGCAGGTTGTCTTCTAGAGACTGGTGCAGCCACCAGCGGAACGGACCCGTGTTGTTGAGATCCGGCTTCAGGATGCTCGGGTTTTCAGCCAGCACATCCTGCCAGTAGGAGACCCAGTGATCCGCCCACCCTTCGGTCTGCAGCGCCCGATCGATCGCCCGGGTGCGGCGTTGGGCGGCCGGCTCGGAGAGGAATCGGCGGATCTCTTCAATCGTGGGAACTCGGCCGGTCGTGTCCAGCGAGAGTCGGCGAAGAAACTCCAGATCACCGATGCGGGGTGAGGCAGGTGTCTTCTCGCGGGCCAGTGATGCGCGCAGGTAGCGATCGATCGGGTTCTCGGAAGTGATGGTTGGCTCTTGCGTCAGGAGCCACGTCCGCACCTCAGCATGACGGCGATTCCATGCCTCCACTGCGGTCCGTCCGACGCGGCGGCGTGTTGTCCGATCCTGATCTCGATGACGGGCCTGAGAGAGTTCGGCGTAATTCTCCCAATCGGCGTCGGTGAGGAGCGGTCCGGCCCCAGGCGCGAGCAATCGTGGCGTGGATCCGGGCAGTCCGAAGCTGACCGAAAGCTCGCCGGGCGTGGGCGTGAGTCCCTTTCCCCCGATGACGGCGGTCAAGACGACTTCGTGAACCGACGAGTCCAACACCACTGGCGCCACCTGCTCCTGCAGGGGAAACGCTGCCGGGCGGATGGAGCCGACACTCTTCGGCGGTGGCGGAGGAACGGGGTCGTTTCCCGACAGGTTGGGCTTCTGGGGCGCGGTTCGCGCAATCTCCCGGCCATCCACCACAAGTCGCGCGGCGCCTCTGGCTCTCAGCCGGAACTCATACTCTCCGGGGGCGAAGGTGCGCTTGAGATTCGCTCGAAGCACGAACGGGGTAGAGCGATCCAGCGGGAGCGCATTGGCCGAGTATCGGGTGGGGATTCGAACGAAGCCGAACGCCGGCTCCACGTATTGTTCCATGGCGCGACCCGTCGGATCGAGCTCCGTTCCGGGCTTCACCTTTTCGAAGAGCTCCACATCCACGCCTGTCGTGGACTGGGCGACTTCTCGGGGTGCTGTCCACGCAGCCATGAGCGGGCCCAGCGACAGAGTCAGCGCGGCAAGGGTGGTGAGGCGGCGACTGTTCATCTAGTCTGATCTCCGATCAACGGAAAAGGGCCCGGACGGGCTGCCCCAGGGCGACGGTCCACGGACGATTGAGCTGGTCGATCACCTCAGTCTCGGGTGTCAATCCCAGGGCGGCATAGATCGTGGCAGCCACATCTTCGGGTGACACGGGATCCTCGGCGGGGTAGGCAGCGATCTCATCCGAGCGACCGTAGGCGGCGCCGCCCTGAATTCCCCCGCCCGCTAACATGATGGAATAGCAGTGCGGCCAGTGATCTCTACCCGCTTGCTTGTTGATTTCCGGAGTTCGGCCGAACTCGCCCATCACCACCACCAGAGTTTCTTCCAGCAGGCCACGCTCTTCCAGATCGAGCAGCAGCGCGGCAAGGCCCTGATCGGTGGGAGGCAACAATGAGTTTTTGAGAAAGTGGTGGTTTCTTCGGTGAGTGTCCCAGCACTGGTTGGAATCCGACCCGGAGTCGGGCCCCCAGGTGACCGTGACAAGTCGAACGCCCGCCTCGACCAGACGTCGCGCGAGGAGGAGCGACTGTCCCATGTGGTGTGGACCGTAACGCTCTCGATTCTTCTGGGTCTCAGACTCCAGACGACAGGCCGCGCGAACCGGTCCGCTCGTCAGGAGTTCGAAGGCCCTACGATAGTAGGCAGAAGAGTCCTTGCCCGCTGGCGACTGATCGAGATGCTCGAGAGTGCGCTCCACGCCCTTCAGCAGGTGCGCTCGTCGCGCCACGCGGTGGTCCGGGATTGCGGGAGGGGCAGTGAGGCCGGGGAGCGCGAACCTGGGTTGGGTGGGATCGCCGACCACGAACGGATCGTGGGCGCCGCCGAGGAAGCCGGCCCGCTGTCCTGGCAGATACTCTCCGTTGTTGGTGAGCAGGGCGGGAATCTGAACCCAACTCGGCGCAGAACCTGCGGAAGGGCGCAGGGTAGACATCACCCCGCCGTACCCCGGAAAGTTCGTGCGACGATCTCCGAGGATCAGCCCGCCGTTCACGCGAGGCGTCCTCCCGGTTAGGCAGTAGTAAGCGCCGGCATTGTGGTCGAACACATCGTGGCTGACCGAGCGGATCAAGGCGTACCGATCGGCAATCCGGGCGAGATTGGGCAGATGCTCGCAGACGAATCGTCCGGGAATATTGGTGCGAATCGGTTCGAAGGGACCCCTCACCTCGCTGGGTGAATCCGGTTTCAGATCCCAGGTATCTTGGTGGGCCAAACCGCCCTCCTGGAAGAAGAAGATGCACGATCGGGCCTTGCCGAACGGCCGCGAAACGGACGCTCCAGCATCATGCGCCAGCAGATCGGCCAGGGTGAGGCCAAGGGTCGACAGACCTCCCAGGCGCAGCAACTCCCGGCGGCGTACTCCGGAACAGAGTCGCCCGAACCCTCTACCCACATCGATCATGCGGTTCACCCTTCCGGCGGGCGGCGGCATCGCAGGCCTCGTCGTCGATACTTGCAAATCGTTTCAAGCCGGCGGTACGTTACTCCTGCCGACTCTTGCCACACGGAACCGACAGAGTAGCGCGGGTGGCCGAGTCCCGCCGGCAATTCCCAACATGCTTCGAGGGGACAGAAGGAAAACAGGCCCAGAACCGAGTACCTAACTCCAACGCACCGATTGAGAGGCCGAAAGCGCTTCCGACGATGCGGTTCGCAGGGTGTCTGTATTCCCCGAAGGCGCGGCTTTCGATGGGAAGGAGAAGCACGGATGAAGAACTGGATAGCCGTGGGCTTGTCGGTGATCCTGATGGCCGGCATGCTCGCCATTAGCGGATGCGGAGAAACCGTGAAGGAGGAAGACGGCACTTCCGCCGCCAGCCAACCGCCTCCTCCCCCTCCCGGCGCAATGCCCGGCGGCCCCGGCGCCGCTCCCGCCGCTCCTGGCTCCGGCGGCGCTGCTCCGGCTCCGGCGCCGGCTCCCAAGTAGGCTCCCGCACCGGTTCCATCTCCACGGTGGACCGTATTCGCTGTTCCGCGGGGCCCAGGTTGCCGCGGAACAGCCCTCATAGGTTCCAAGCGGGCTTTAATCCTTGTCCCCGTCCCCCGAACCATCCCAGTCCGTTGCGTTCGCCTGCGCTCCGTCCCACCCGATCTATTCCTCACCCCTCGCCGGAAGCTCCGATAACAGCGGTTTCGACGTGATGTGCCTCAGATCACAATTTTTTCAGGAATCAAAAACGACGAAGGAGTTGCAATGCGTAGTTGCAAACGATAGATCGTCTCAACCTCTCCGCGGCGAGGCATCAACGGAGTTCTTCAGCCGCGGCAAAGACAAGGGAGCAACGATGCATACGCCTCGCACACGCCGAGCGTTCACCCTGATCGAGCTACTCGTGGTGATCGCCATCATCGCCATCCTGGCATCCATTCTCTTCCCCGTGTTCGCACAGGCCCGAGAGAAGGCTCGCCAGACTCAGTGCATCTCGAACCTGCGAAACGTCGGGACTGCGATCCAGATGTACACGCAGGACTACGATGAGAACCTGCCTTACGTCGCCGTCTATGGCGGCGGCACCCCGCTGCATGCGGCTGGATACGGCTGGAGCCAGTGGGTCCAGTGGATCAAGCCGTATATCAAGAACTACGGCGTGTTCAACTGCCCGAGTTCGACTCGGAACTACACCTTCGGTCCGGCCAACGATCGATACATCTGCAACCTGGGCTACAACGAGTTGCTGTTCCACAACAGCTCCGGGTGGGCGAATCTCGCGACGCTTTCATCCGTTCCTGCCGGTGTCACCGGCGTGGCGGTGATTGCGGATTCCGGGTATGGCCCGATGTTCAACGACTGGGGTAATGCCGATAACGGCAACAGCCAGTGCCCGACCGACGCCGTGGGCTTCGGCCTGCAGCGCATCAAGTATGCGGTCAACCCGCCCTGGGAAGCGCCTCGGCCCAACTGTGCCACCCGCCACGGCGGCTCGGGCTCGGGGATCGTTTATGCCGACGGCCATGCCAAGTTCGTTGCCTTCGGAAAGATCCGCGGCGGCTACCAGACCGCGTGCCAGAACCCAGTTGTTCGACCGAACCTGCCGCAGTGCCCGTAACACCAGGCCCCGCCTGATCCGACCTCGTCGGACAGGATGAGCCGCAGGGGGTGTTGCCCACTCGATGTGAGTTGGGTGACGCCCCCTTCTTTATGTACTCGACACAACCTCGCCGGATATCTCGCCCGCTCCGGACCTGGACCCGGCCGTGAGTCCATCCGAACCACCAGGGAGTCCCGATGCCGGCGGGACCCCGCCCCCGGAGCCGCCTGGTCCACCGGGGGCGCGCGTCACTCTTTCGCGCCGAATGACCCCATGGCCCTCCTGTTGTGATTCATTTCTTGATGGGAAGTGAATCAAGGTTGACGAGGCGATCGGGTCGGACTGGATGCGGTACTTTCAGGCGGTCCAGCAGCAGGTGCTGGATTGGAACCGGGAGCATCCCAAAGCCACTTGGGCAGAGTTGGACGCCGCAGTCTGGCGGCAGCTTTCCGGTGTTCACATGCGCATGATGGAAGACGTTGTGGCCGCAAGACCGCTGGCAAGCTTTTCTCAAATGCCCGAGGAGGAGCGGCCCTGCTGTTCCGAGTGCGGGGACCGCCTACAGTCTCGGGGAACCAAGACCCGTAAACTACGGTCCGTAGGCGAAGAAGTGATCCGGCTCGAACGAGCGGAAGGGGTGTGCCCGACCTGCGGTCGGGCTTTTTTCCCCTCTGGACCTTGAACTGAACCTGTCGCCCGGAGTCTTGACCCCGCCTTTGCGGCGTTTGCTCGTAGCGTCTTGCAACGATGCTCAGTCGTTCAAGATGGGCGCCGAGCAGTTCATGCGTTACCCGGGGACACGTATCAGTGTATCGACTGCGCGGCGCTACACCGAGTGCGATGGAGCGTTGTGTTTGACTGGGCGGGAGAGGAGTCGTCCTCTCAGACCAGACCTGCCAGAGGTGGAAGGTTCGGCTGTCGAGCCAGAGGTTGGAGAGACTCTTCAGTCGGCGGGCGCAGCGGGTTCAGTGCATAAGATCGATGTAGTAGAGCCGGTCGAGGCAACTGAGGTTCAGGAACCCGGCCCTGGAACGACGCCTGAAGCCGATCCGAAGGAGAACTTGCACTTGCCGAAGTCACCAAAGATGTGGGTTTCGGCCGATGGCGCCATGGTTCGACTTGTGGGGGGATCCTGGCGAGAGGTGAGGTGCCTGGTGGTCGGAGTGGTTCAGCCGGCTCCCCACCCGAAGGATCCGGAACGAGTTCGGACCACGGAGCAAAGCTACTACGCTCGATTGTGCGACAGCGCGAAGCACTTCATTGCGTAGCCATCCCACAATGAAATTGTCGGTCGGGCCACCTAAAGTAACTACTGGGATAGGGTCTTAACCGGCGCTCTAACGGCCATCGTGATGGCCGGGCTACTCGTAATGAGTGGCTGCTCGGAGTCCAGGACGGTCGACGGACCTTCTCCCTCCGGCTCAGTCTCATCCCCTGGGGCTCCGGGAGCCCCCGGAGCGGCCGGAGCGTCTGGATCGCGCGGGGCAGCAGGAGCGCCGGGTGCTCCGGGGAAGCCGGGAGCCCCTGGAGCACCCGCCCCATCTCCCATGCCGGTTCCCGGGCCTCCTGGGGCGCCTGGCTCACCTGGAGCGCCGGGGGCACCGGGGCCAGAGGGACTTCCCGGTCCGTCCTCTCCGGAAAACCCACGATAGGCTGAGAGACCCGCGCGTCCGTCCTGCGGGAAGTCCCAACCCGGGGACGGGGCGTGTAGGCGCCCTTCCGGCGCCGAAAGTGGGCATGGCCCTGCGGTTCCGCCGTAGCTGGTACACCCCAGCAGCAACAACGACGAAACCATCCGCAAAGCACGGGATCTACCCCGCGCTGCGGCCGTCCCAGAGTCAATGACTCCGGCAATCGCCCGCGACCCTCCCATGACGAATCCCAACAAGGTGGACTGGTTCGTTATGGGCTACCGGCAACAACACCAGACATTCTGGGAGTGCCGGCGACGAGGAGTGGGATTGGTAGGGAGTAGAGCTGCCAACCTGCTCCTGGAAGCGGGCAGACCGCCGAAGGTGTGACGTCAGATGGGCGCGGTGCTTTCGAACCGGCGCCTGGCGGCGAGACCCGACATGTTCGCGACCGCAGGGATGAGCGCCGAAGTTCCAAAGTGCCGATTGAGTCGAAGACGTCCACCGACCGATCTGTGCGCAGAGTTGCCCCCTCCGGGGAACGACCCCAAGGATCACCAGAATTACCCCCTTGACAAGGGGGGTTCACGGCCCTAAACTCTTGCCTGTCGACGGGAACGCCCCGGAGTTAAGGAAGCCCGAAAAGAGCAGCCTTGACGAGAGAAGAGCACCCTGGTAGACTGACAGCCGCTTCGAGAGAAGAAGCGGCGATCCTTGAAAACTGAACAGTGGGGACGAGCAAAGTTTAGTAAGGTCAGGAGTGGCGGATCCGCCCTTCGGGGTGGACCACATGGTACACGTCAGATCCGGCTGAACGAAAGTTCGGCAGAGGATATTTTCGTGGAGAGTTTGATC